>JBOHJT010000181.1:0-6805 GCA_050728715.1 Methylocella sp. | reverse complement strand
TTTGTGGATTGCCAGCACGGGCTTTGCCTGGCGCGATCTACTCGCCGAGTTCGGCGAATGGTTCACCGTCCACACGCGCTTCCGGCGCTGGGCGCAACAGCGCGCAAGGGAGCGTGACTTCGCGGCGCTGTCGGACGATCCGGATTTCCAATACGTGATGATCGACGGAACGATTTGCCCGGTCCATCACCATGGAGCCGGCGCAAGAAGGGGGACACATATTCAGGTCATCGGCCCTCATCCCGAGCCCGCCGAAGGACGCGCGGCGGTTTGACGGCGAAGACCGGCGCGCTCGCCGATGCTTCGGGCAATCTCGCCACCTTCATGTCGGTTCCCGGCCAGCGTTACGACGTCAATCTCGCCGGCAACTCTTCGCGCAGCAAGGGCATTTGATGCGCTTCGCGCATGAATAGCATCGCTTGCGGCGCGGTTCCCGGCGGCAAGGCCTTCGACGCCAACAAAATGCGCGAGCTGGGAGGCCAGGATGATGCCGAGGAAATGGGCTTGGACACCGCCGCCGGCCTTCCAAAAACGCGCGCCGTCCGATCTACGCCAAGAGTTTGGAACAATCGCAATTTAGGACTCGCTTTTTTCAAGCAGACCCAGTATCCGCGCAAGAGCATGTTTTCATCGCAATGCAAGATGCTTTAATCTGGCGAAGCCTCTGGCATCCCATATGTGTGCGTTGGGGCTACACCTTTGTTCGATGATATGCGATCGCTTCACCTTCGCAGGCAAATCGCGCGGGCTTTGCTCGCCTTCGATGCCTTTGTCGATTCCTCGCTTCATACGGGGTTGGAGCGCGCACGGGAATACTACGCCTCCTTTTCGGCCTTCATGGACGGATTCCATCTTGCCGGCTGGCGGCACGTCCTCAACGAACTCGCCTGCGAGACGCTCACCCTCGGAATCGGCTTCGGCCTGCTGGCCCTCACCCTCGCCGGTCCGGCCTTCCAGGAAACCTCCGACGATTGGCTGAAGAAAACCGACCTCGCGGTGACCTTTCTCGACAGCCATGGCCAGGAGGTCGGGCGGCGCGGCATCAGGCACGACGACAAGGTCTCGTTCGACGAACTGCCGCAAGATCTGATCCACGCCGTGATCGCGACCGAGGACCGGCGGTTCTTCGATCACTTCGGGATCGATCTGATCGGCACGTTGCGGGCCTTGACCGTCGACGCGCGGGCCGACACGGTGGTCCAGGGCGGCTCGTCCATCACCCAGCAATTGGCAAAAAATCTGTTTCTCTCAAACCAGCGAACGCTGGCGCGCAAGGTCAAGGAGGCCTATCTCGCGGTCTGGCTCGAATTCCGCCTGCCAAAACGCGAGATACTGCGGCTTTATCTCGACCGCGCCTATCTCGGCGGCGGCGCCTTCGGGGTGCAGGCCGCGGCGGAATTCTATTTCGGCAAATCCGTGCGCGAGCTCTCGCTTGCCGAAGCCGCGATGATTGCCGGTCTCTTCAAGGCGCCAACCAAATACGCGCCGCATATCAATCTGCCCGCTGCCCGCGCGCGGGCAGCCGATGTCTTGAACAACATGGTCGAGGCCGGCTACCTCACCGAGGGGCAGATTTACGCGGCACTGCGCAATCCGGCGACCCCGGTCGACCGCAGCCGGGACCTCACCCCGGAATGGTACCTCGACTATGCCTATGACGAGGTCAAAAAACTCGCCGAGGAAAAGAAACTCGGCGACGATCGCGTGCTGACCGTGCGAACCGCGCTCGACAGCAATCTGCAGAAACACTCGGACGAGATCATCGAGGATCAATTGCGCCAGCACGGGCCGGCCTACCACGCCAAACAAAGCGCGATGGTGATTCTCGAACCGCTCGGCGCGATCCGGGCGATGATCGGCGGCCGCGACTATGGCGCGAGCCAGTTCAACCGAGCGACCGACGCGCTGCGCCAGCCGGGCTCGTCGTTCAAGCCCTTCGACTATCTGACGGCGCTGATGACCGGCAAATTCACGCCCTCGACGATTGTCCTCGACGCGCCGATCTGCATCGGCAATTGGTGCCCGCACAATTACAAAAATTCCTATGCGGGCCGCTTGCCGCTGGTCAACGCCCTTGCGCATTCGCTGAACACGGTCGCGGTTCGTTTGTCGGTTGCCATCGGCGAGGCCTATCCGGTCCCCGGGCACAACAATACCTTCGAAAGCGCCAAACGCGGCCGCGCCAAGATCATCGAAACCGCGCGAAAAATGGGGTTGACGACGCCACTGCCCGATACAGTATCCTTGCCGATCGGCGCCGACGACGTCACCGTCATCGATATGGCTTCGGCCTATAGCACTTTCGCCAATGGCGGCTTGCGCGCGCCGCCTTATGCGGCGGTGGAGATCGCCAATAGCCGCGGCGAACTGATCTACCGGCACGACCGAGACGCGCCGCCGCCGCGCCAAGTCATCGATCCCGGCACGATCGTCACCATGGATTCAATGCTGATGCAGGTCGTTCTGGCCGGCACGGGAAGACGCGCGCAGCTCGACAATATCGAGGTTGCCGGCAAGACCGGGACGACGAACGAATACAAGGACGCTTGGTTCATCGGTTTCACCGGCAATTACGTCGGCGCGATTTGGTTCGGCAATGACGATGATACGCCGATGGAAAAGATGACCGGCGGCACGCTGCCCGCGCAAACCTGGCACGATGTCATGGAATATGCGCATCAGGGCATTGAATTGAAGCCTTTGCCCGGCAGGCCAGCCCCCGCGCCGACGCCGCCTTCAACGCCTGCTACCGGTGTCGACGAAGCGCCACGGCGGCCGGCCAGTTTGTCCGCGGCAGCGGCTACGGCGCTCGCCGTCATCGAAGCCGCGATGACGAACATGCAAAAGCAGCGCGAGGACGCGGGCATTGAGGCGAATGGTCGCGGCGGAACCGGACGGGACATCCCCGCGGCGGCGGGCAACGCTACTACCGGGGGCGGCGGATGAGCCTTGGCACGGCCATTGCGATGAAAGGAGGCCACCAGGCGCACGGCACAATTCTAGGCAAATTCCTGTCGGCCGGCTGCATTGGCGTTCTTCTCGGACTATTCGTTACTATCGCTGTGGTCGAGCGAGGAAAGGGCTTTGGGGCCATCGCGGCGGGTCCATGGACCGGCTGGCCGCGCAATGGGGCTTCGGATACCGATCCTTACACCCGCGCCATTCTTGCCTATTCGGGCGAAATGTCCTTGAGCGAATCGGAAGGAATGAGCTTCGTCGCCCATGGCGACAGCAACGGCGCCGAATTCGACCCGGCCTGCGATTACGCAGTGAAGGGCGAAACACCTTCTGCCCGCTACTGGACATTGACGCTGCTCTCGCCAGCGGGCGCCCCGATCGCAAACACGGCGGGCCGGCAGGGCTTTACCTCAAGCGAGGTTCTCCGTGCGAGCGACGGCCAATTCGAAATCACCCTTTCTCGCCATGCCCGGCCGGGTAATTGGCTGCCGATAGGCGACACCTCGAAATTCATTCTCGTTCTGCGTCTCTATGATAGCGAACTCGGTGCCCCCGCGGCGGCTCTCGACGCCGCGCATATGCCGGAGCTCGTCAAGGGCCGTTGCGAATGAACCGGATCGATCGCGTCCTCGCGGCGCTTTTGTGGCTCCTCGGCGTCCTGGCGATTGCCGGAATTACGCACATCGTCGCCATTTTCGCTCTGCCGCAAATCGTGGCGAACGATACGTATGCGCGGATCTCTGAGCTGGCAAAGCCTGGACAGCTGACCATCTTGCCGCCGTCGCGCCCGGATAAACAAGTCATGCCTTTCGCGGACCCGGCGATGGTCCAATCCGTTTGTCCCTTCGACCTCTCGCGAGGCGGTTTGCGCTTGCACGCGAATGTCGAAGGCGGCAGTCTTCTCATATTTTCGTTTCGCACTTCCGCCGGACAGGTCTTTTATTCGATGACCGGCCTTGCGGCGCAACAAGGCAAGATCGACGTCGTCGTGCTAACCGGGGCACAGTTGGAAGCCGTCGAGGCCGAGGACGACGAAGACGATCCATCGCAGGACCTGCGACTCGTCGCGCCGCAACCGCAAGGATTTGTGATCGTCAGCGCCCTGGCCGCCTATCGGAGCGACAGGGCGGATGCGGAAGAGCGCGTCAAGTCTGTCGTCTGCGCGGTCGAGCAAGTCGCGCAGGATTGAAAGCCAATCGTCGAACCTGCTCCTCGAACGCGTGCCGGTGGTCTGGCTTGACCGCGCCGTAAGCGACTCGCGCGAACTGCTTATTTTTGCGGACTGCCGCCCGGCTTGCCGCCGCTTTTCTCCGATCGCCTTCCCGAAACGCGGCGCGCCAGTTTTGTTTCGCTGCCCTTGTCTTTATGGCGTTCCTGCCGAACACCGGTGAAAAAGACGACCGTGCCGTGGCCGATTGGAGCGGCCCTCACGTGCACGCCGGCTCTCGCTGGTTTGAAAGCAATAAGGTCACCCACTGGCTTTTGCTCCGGACAATATCTGCGCGCGTCACCGTGGAGAACGGGATTCTTCTCCTGCGGCGAAACCTACCGAGAGGTCCTTGATAAGGTTTTGCAGGATGACGGAAAATGAAAAACACGGTTTCAATAGGTTGCAAACTAGTTTCATCGGGAGCCTTGCCCGAAGCTGGTCACGGTCATCGAACCAAAAGGTTCTTACTAAAGACAGGCATGATCTGGTCCCATTGCAGGCAGCGACGAGATCCCTAAAGGCCCTTGCTAAAATCTTACGCAAATCCTGTGCGAGGTACCCGCGCAAAAACGCCGTGCCGTTCCAAGATTCTAGAGAAATTGTGCCAGGCCGGGGATCGCCGCGGCAACTTGGCCGACAAGTTCGTCTCCGGCCTTCTCGCGGACATAGGCGAAGACTTGCCGCCCGATTGCCTGCATCTCGCCCATGCCGAGGCCAAGACTTGTGAGCCGGCCAGCCAAGCCCATGAGGCCGCCGCCCACCCCGCCATTCGGTCCGTTGAGGGGACCTCCGCCGCTTTCCCCGGGAGCTGCGCCGGCAGCCTCGGCCGCGCCTGGCACGGCCGCGAACAAGGCATCGACCTCGGCTTTTGGTCCCTCCCTGCGAAGGAACGCGAGAATCGTCTCGGCCGATTTTTTCGCAATCTCGGGTTCAACACCAGCGGCGGCGGCAATGCGGGCGATCAAATCTTCCATCTGAAACCTCGTCGGTGCGGATGAATCGCCCGCACTTGTCACCCTGCCGGAGATAAAATCAAGGCGTTCGCCGCCGTTTCAGGATTTGCTGGCGCAGCGATCTTACATTGCCGCATAATGGCGATGTAAGGCGCGCCGCGAATCCGCGCCTCGCGCCGCCGTTCGAGAAACCTCCCAATGACCGACGATCCCCCGCATGAACCTGGCCGCATTCTGGTCGGCAAAAGCGGCATTTACCAATATTTGACTCTTGCGCTCGGCAACCGGCACGGACTCGTCGCGGGCGCCACCGGCACCGGCAAGACGGTGACCTTGCAAGTTCTTGCCGAAGGGTTTTCGCGCGTGGGAACAGCGGTTTTCGTCGCCGATGTCAAAGGCGATCTCGCCGGGATCGCGATGCCCGGAGACTCGAAGCCTCAGTTTGTTCAGCGGGCGAAGGATATAGGGATCGCCTATGCGGCGGACAATTTTCCTGTCGCATTTTGGGATCTCTTCGGCCAATCCGGGCATCCGGTCCGCGCCAGATTATCGGATATCGGGCCCTTGCTCCTGGCCCGCATGCTCGAACTCAACGATGTCCAGGAGGGCGTTCTCAATATCGCCTTCAAGCTCGCCGGCGAACAAGAGCTGCTGCTCATCGATCTCAGGGATCTCAAGGCGCTGTTGCAGCACCTTGGCGAAAACGCGGCGGAAGTGACCAAGCGTTACGGGAACGTCGCGCCCGCGACGATCGGCGCGATCCAGCGCCGGTTGCTGGTCCTCGAAAATCAGGGCGCGGAAGGTTTTTTCGGCGAACCAGGGCTCGACATAAACGATTTTCTACGCACCGGTCGTGACGGGCGCGGAACCGTCAACATTCTTAGCGCCGGAAAATTGATGCGTTCGCCGCGCCTTTACGCGATTTTCCTTTTGTGGATGCTGTCCGAATTGTTCGAGAAATTGCCCGAGGTCGGCGACCTCGACAAGCCAAAGCTGGTTTACTTTTTCGACGAAGCGCATCTTCTGTTCGACAATGCGCCGAAAAGCCTTTTGAGCGCGATCGAGCAGGTTGTCCGCCTCATCCGCTCGAAGAGCGTCGGCGTCTATTTCGTCACCCAAAATCCGGCCGACGTGCCGGAAACGGTTCTGGGACAACTCGGCAATCGGGTTCAGCACGCCTTGCGCGCCTTCACGCCGCGCGACCAGAAGGCGGTCAATGCGGCGGCCGATACATTCCGCCGGAACCCTTCCTTCGATACCGCCGCCGCGATTACCGAGCTGGCCGGGGGCGAAGCCCTGGTCTCGATGCTCGACGCCAAGGGCAACCCCGAAATCGTCGCGCGGTGCCTGATCGCGCCGCCGATGGCAAGGGCCGGTCAGATCAGCGACGAGGAGCGCCAGCGGCTCATGCAAGAAAGCGGCCTTCTCGGAAAATACGAGACGGCGATCGACCGGCCATCCGCGTTCGAGACACTACGCGACAGGAGCCAGCCTGGAGGCCAGGAAGGAGCGTCTCGACCATCGGCCGGCGGCTTGCTTGGCTCTTTCACGGGCGCGATTGGCGGGCTTTTCGGAAAAACGTCCGCGGGAGGGCGTCAGCGCATGTCAACGGGCGAAATCGCGCTTCGCTCCGCGGTTCAATCGGCGGCGCGCACCGCCGGGACGAGGATCGGCCAGGCCATAG
>JBOHJT010000180.1:0-6819 GCA_050728715.1 Methylocella sp. | reverse complement strand
GGTCGCCTTGTCCGCCACTGCGACACGCGAAGCCGACCTGCAGCTCGATTCAATCAGTACGCTGATGGTTTTTTCGTCCACAGCGCTTGATTTGACATGGGGCACTCCGATCATCATTTCCCACTTTCCCAATTATTGTAAACAACGAAACACCGATATTGGGCGCCGGCCGGAGACGGCAATCGTCCGCAATCGGGTCCTTCGTGTCCTTGCAACTAGTTAGCTGTCCAAGGCCGATTTCGGAAATAGGATACGTGAGTTAAGCTTTCAAAGATCTGGTATGACATTGTGTATCGCGCGGCGCGGCGCCCCGCGTCAATCGGTCGTTGATGGCCTCACCCAACCCTTCGCAAGGAATCGGCGCGACCGCGATGCAGGCGGGTTCTCGCGCGTCGAGCTCGCGCAAAAAACTAAAAAGGTTGGCGGCCGCCTCCGCGAGATTCCGGCCGGGCGAAAGATCCAGCACATTTTTGCCCGCGCCAAAAATCCCGCCGAAATCGAGGCCCGCCTCGCCCTCGTCGCGTGTTGCCGCCTCAAGCCGAAGTTTCGCGCGCGGCGCGTAATGCGAGGCGAGCGTTCCCGGCGAACGAACTGGGCCGGACCCCAAGGGTTCTCCAAGCGCATGGCCAAGCACGGCTTCGATCGCGGTCCTGACGATCCCACCTGGCCGCAACAATCGCGGACGCCCGTCGAAGCATGCGATGATCGTCGACTCAACGCCAACCGGGCAGCGCCCGCCATCGAGAATGAGGTCGATTTCGCCGGCAAAATCCCGCGCCACGTGAGCGGCGGTGACCGGGCTCACCCGGCCGGAGCGATTGGCCGAAGGCGCCGCCAACGGCCGCCCCGCCGCAGCAATGACCGCCAGCGCGACCGGATGCGCCGGCACCCGCATGGCGATGGTTTGCTGGCCCGCGCGGGCGGCGGCGCAGACGGTCGCACCGGGCGCAACAGGGACCACAAGGGTTAGCGGCCCAGGCCAGAATGCCTCGACAAGCCACAAGGCATCGGCCGGAAAAACGCCTTGTTCAAGCGCTGCTTCAAGGCTCGCGACATGGGCGATGAGCGGATTGAATTTTGGCCTTGCCTTCGCGGCATAGATCCGGGCGACGGCTTCGTCCGACGTCGCGTCCCCGGCCAGGCCGTAAACCGTCTCGGTCGGCAAAGCGACGAGACCACCCGCACGAATGATCGCCGCCGCCTCGGCAATCCCGGCCGCGTCCGCGTGAATTGATTTTTGCGCGGGGGGCGCGGAACCACGCGCAACAAAATCGCTCTTCATCCGTCGATATTCATCCTTGACGACAAGGAGTTACAATTGGCTTATAATCGAATTCTTGGGCCGGTGCATCCTAGGGCTACTACCTGATCGGATCATTGGCAGCCGGCAGTGGATCGGATATGCCATGCACTTCGCCGAGTGCAACCTATTGTCGCGAAGGGATACGAATTATGTGCGGCACGACCCAACCCCGGAGAAAACTGGACATCGAAATGACGGAAGCAGATTTTCAGAAACGCTTCTCCGCGATTTTGGACGAAGCGCCGCCAAATATGCTCCGTGACCACGCGATCTTCTTTGTCCCTGCCAATCATCCGCCGTGGTTCGATACCGGGGTAGAACTTCGTGCTGGCGAGGAGGTGACCGTGTTCGCTATCGGACACTCCGTTCTCTCGCGCGAGCTCGATCTATGGTTTGATGCAGATATGCAGCTCTGGTACCGCGTTGGTGAGACCGGCGACGTTTTCCGGGGCACGCGACACTCGCATACCTTTACCGTGCGCGAGGGTGGGCGATTGTTTCTTGGCAACTACTTCCCCGGTGAATGGGCGACCCGCACCGGCGCCGTGGCTGTCGGCACCGATGCCTACCGCCAAATGAAAGGCAGGATCGGCGTGGCGGTTGTGCGGTGGGCGGCGCGGCCATTGGACGGCCTGAAGCGGCTCGTTGGTATGGGAGATGTGGGGTCCCTTTTCGCCACGGAGATTGACCGGCTAGAGCACGCCGTCAATCCACCCGAAGGCTGGGAGTATCTTTGGTTTCTGGGCCCTTCCGAAATCTACAGCGTGGGGCCGCCGGCTCCCAGTAAGCGCTCGTCGATAGTGTGTCACTCACAGCGGGATGCGGCTATTTTGCACAAAGTTGTGCCAGTGCCTTTGACTCGCGACACGCGTTTGCGATGGTCCTGGAAGGTGGAGACCTTGCCATGTGAGCTACCAGAGAACACATTGCAGAATCACGACTACCTCAGCATTGCCGTTGAGTTCGATAACGGGCAGGACCTGACCTTCTTCTGGAGTTCCCAACTTCCTGTCGATGCAGGGTTCCGGTGTCCCATTCCGACGTGGACGGCGCGAGAGACTCATGTGGTGGCGCGCTCCGGGACCGAGGGGTTGGGGCGCTGGTGGCACGAAGAGCGGCAATTGTACACGTACTACGAACGCTTCATCGGGACGATAGGGAAGCGCGACAAAGTGCATGACCCACGGGTCGTCCCGCCGCCAACCCGGGTTGTGCGGGTATGGCTCATTGCCAACACCGTGTTCCGCCGGCAGCAAGGGCGATGCGAATATGGCGGCATTGAACTGCAAACGGGAGAAACTGTGGTGACCGTGAACTGAGCGGCGATCCAACGGCTGATTTGGAGAGTCTTTTGGAGGGTGCGCCTTGCGCCTTTGCTGCTAGCTTCGAAGGATTGGACGATTTTCATTTCGAGGCATCGAGCGACATTAAGGAAATCAAGCTTCTCGGCGATTGGGACTATCTTAAGAACTACCTCGAAGTGACGATGACGCCGCCCGACGGCGGCGCGCCTGTCCGGCGATCGGGTGATACGCTCACGATCCTGCGCAAGGGGCCTGATGGCCGCTGGCTGCTCGCGCGCGATGCCAATCTCCTGGCCCCGCAGGCGTGATGAAGGCCGCGGAGACATCGATGAGTTACCACGCGCCTATTGCCGACATTCTTTTCGCCATGATTCATGAGGCGGGGATGGATCTTGGACGGCAGGAAGGAATCTACGCCGATCTTGGCGATGGTCTTGCCGAGGCGACCCTGACGGAAGCGGGAAAATTCGCCGAAAATGTCCTCGCGCCCTTGAACCGCATTGGTGACAAGGAGGGCGCGAGGTTCGAAGCGGGCATGGTCCTTGCCGCGCCAGGCTTTGCCGAGGCCTACCGGCAATGGACCGCGGGGGGATGGAACGCGATCACCGGCCCTTCCGAATATGGCGGCATGGGTCTGCCGGTGCTTCTCAATACCGCCTGCACCGAAATCTGGAGCGCGGCGAACATGGCGTTCAGCCTTTGCCCTCTGCTGACGCTTGCCGCGATCGAGGCTGTGCAATCGCATGCACGCGAAGCATTGAAGGCGGTCTATCTCGCAAAGCTCGTCTCGGGCGAATGGACCGGCACCATGAATTTGACCGAGCCTCAGGCGGGTTCCGACCTCGGCGCGCTCAAGACCAGGGCCGAGCGGCAGCAAGATGGAACGTACAAACTCTTCGGCTCCAAGATATTTATTACCTATGGCGAGCACGATATGGCCAAAAATATCGTTCATTTCGTACTCGCCCGCTTGCCCGGCGCGCCGAAGGGAACGCGCGGCATTTCGCTCTTCCTCGTGCCGAAATTTCTCGTCGATGCCGATGGCGCGCTTGGGGCGCGCAACGACGTCCATTGCATCTCGTTGGAGCATAAGCTCGGCATCCATGCTTCGCCCACCTGCACGATGGTCTATGGCGATCATGGCGGCGCGATGGGCTTTCTCGTCGGCGAGGAGAACAAGGGACTTGCCTGCATGTTCACGATGATGAACAGCGGCAGGCTCAATGTCGGCGTGCAAGGTGTCGCGATCGCGGAGCGCGCGTTTCAGCAAGCGCTTGGCTACGCGAAGGAAAGACGCCAGGGTCAGGTGCCAGGCGCTATGGGCGAGGCGATGACTCCCATCGTGCAACATCCAGGCGTTGCCCGCATGCTCATGACGATGAAGGCGATGACGGCCGCGGCCCGGGCGATCTGTCTTATGACGGCGGATTCGATCGATCGTTCGCGCCGGGAAAAAGACAGCTTTGCGCGGGAACTCGCAGCGGACCGTGCCTCCTTGCTGACGCCGGTCGCCAAGGCGTTTTCCACCGATATCGGCAACGAGGCCGCCTCGCTCGGCATCCAGGTTCATGGCGGCATGGGCTATATCGAAGAGACCGGCGTGGCGCAATTTTTTCGCGACGCGAGAATTGCGGCTATCTACGAAGGCACCAATGGCATTCAGGAGATCGATTTAGTCCAACGTAAGCTCGGTCAGTCGGGGGGCGCGGCGGTTGCCCGCGAGATCGCCGACATGCGCGCGTCCGTGGCGGCGTTGAGGGAGAGCAACGCCGAAAATTTCGGCGGAATGGAGCCATGCTTGGCTGACGCCGTGGACGCGCTCGAGCGCGCCACCGCCTTCATGCTGGACGCTGCGACAACACGCGCGGGCGATGCGCTCGCGGGCGCGACGCCCTATTTGCGGCTTTTCGCCTACGCGCGGGGCGGCACGGCACTGGCAAGAGGCGCGCTTGCCGCGCATCGGCTCTTGGCTGCGGGCGATAGCGATTCCGCATTGCCGGCGCGGATCGCGACCGCGCGTTTCTTTGCCGAAAATATCGCGGCCGGCGCGGGCGGCCTCGAACGCGAAGTGATTCGCGGCGCCGGCTCGGTGCATGCGGGCGCTGCCGTACTTGGCCAATGAGACTCTGACGCGACGAGATGCTCGATGCAAACGCCAAACGTCAGGATCGAGCGCGCAGGCGCGGTCCTTTGCGTGACCTTCGACCGGCCGGACAAAAAGAACGCGCTCAACCACGCGATGTATATGGCGGCAACGCAGGCGCTGCGCGACGCCGGCGGCGATCCGTCCATCGGCGCCGTTGTGTTTGCCGGGTCTGGCGGGGTGTTCACGGCGGGCAACGACATCGCGGATTTTCTTGACGCGAGTGCCGAGCCCGGGGAGTTTCCCGCTTTCATATTCATCAAGACGCTCGCCGCTTGCGAAACGCCGCTCGTCGCGGCGATCGAAGGCATTGCCATAGGCATTGGCGCGACGATGATGCTGCATTGCGATCTCGTCTATGTGGCGCCTGGGACGGTTTTTCGCCTGCCCTTCGTCGACCTTGGCCTGGTGCCGGAGGCGGCGTCCTCGTTTCTGCTGCCGCGCCGGATCGGCATGGCGAAGGCGACCGAGCTTTTGCTGCTCGGGGAGGCTTTTGGCGCCGAGGAGGCGGTGCGGCTCGGGCTTGCCAATGCCATCGTTCCAGCGCGCGAGCTACGCGCTTTTGCGATCGAGAGGGCAGCGCGGCTCGCGGCAAAACCCCGCGCGGCGATTGCCGCCACGCGCGGCCTCATGCGCGGCGATGCTAAGGAAATTCTTGCCCGGATCGAGGACGAAGCACGGCTGTTTTCCGCCGCCATGCGGTCCGAGGAAGCTCGCCACGCGTTCGCCGCGTTTCTCGGGAAAGGAGGGCGTTAGATCGGCCGCGCAAACCCGCAAGCCGGGGCGCGTTCCCGCCGGCCCGATCGTACCAAAATGTTTCACGTGAAACATTTTGGTACGATCGGGGCAAAAAACCCTACAATGCCTCATACATCTTGCCGCCTTTAGCCGAGTAAGATCGCGCGGAAATCTGGTACTTTTGGTAGGGCGTGCGGGTCACTCGACGTCCTGGTTGGCGGTGACGGACGATTTGTCCACGATCTTCGGCAGAGTCTCGGCCAGCGCCAGCACGGTCGCGGCAGCGCCGCGGGCGGCCATGCGGCGAAAGTCGTCCTCGAACTCTCCGATGCCGTTAAGTTGGCCGCCCTTCAGCTCCTTGATGGTGCGCAAGGCGTGTTCGTAGCCCAGCATCAGGATGCGCATGCCGAGGATGTACTTCTCCTTCACCACGTCGCGCGCGATGTCGCCGCGCGCAGCCATGCGGTATTTTACATGATAGGCATTGTCGTAATTGATCTTGTAGAGGGTGCCGTTTTCGCCGAGGTCTTCGATCAGACCGCCGTCGAGTTCGCTGAAGTCATCTGGCCAAGGTTGGGTGTCCTGGTCGCCGACCTTGTGCCCGTCCTTCGTGAGCAGCACGAAAGGCGGCAAGCCGTGGGTAGGCCCTGACTCGCCTTCCCCTTCCGTGTTTCCCTTCGCGGCGGCTTTTGCTTTAATTGCCTTCTTCTTTTCCTTCTTGGGCTCCTTCTCATGGTCTACGATCCGCACCGTCACCTTGTCGGTGACGGGTTCCGGCATGGCGTCGTCTTGCAGCCCGACCTTGAGCACGATAGTGTCGCCGACCTTGAGCGCGTCATTGATCGGATCGAGATAGAGGGTCAGGCGACCATTGTGGAGCTGGGCGCGGATGCCGAAGCGCTCAAAGATGTTTTGGTCGATCAGCAAGCGGCCCCTGTTGTCGGGGCGTTGCAGATAACCGTTCTCGGCGTCCGTGCGGGCAACCATGGGGCGCGTGCGGTTGATGGGAACGTTGACGCCCTTCTCGCGAATCTTGTCCTCGAATTTCAAGCGCGTGGGGCTGAACTTTCCCACAAACTCGTCCTTGCCTGGTTCGCTGCCGTTCCCGTTCCCGCCCCTGGACGGGAGCGTGATGACCGGATCGCGGCTGGTAAGCAGGGCCGCAAGGTTGCGATCAGAATCCACTAGCTTCTGGAACAGATCGTTCTGTTCGGATTTGGCTGCTTGCTGCAGTTCCTCCTGCGCGATCTCGTTCTGCAGGTCCTGAAGGGCTTGTGATGCCTTGATGGCCGCAGTCACCTCATCCTTGTAATGCTCGCCCACGATAGCGT
>JBOHJT010000179.1:0-6833 GCA_050728715.1 Methylocella sp. | reverse complement strand
GCCGTTTCGCGTCCGAGTCGAAAACCATATCGAAGAGCCGAGCCTGATCCACTGGCACGGTCTCACGCCGCCGTGGCGGCAAGACGGCGTCCCGGACGTCTCGGGATCCCCGATTCCAGCAGGAGGCAGCGGCGATTACGATTTCGCTCTGCTCCGTGGCGGCACCTATTGGATGCACTCGCATTACGGGCTGCAGGAGCAGCTCTTGCTTTCGGCGCCATTGATCATCAAGGATAACAGCGAGAAACCGGGCGAGCAGGAAATCGTTGTCATGCTCGCCGACTTCAGCTTCACCCCGCCGGATCAGATCTTTGCGCAGCTCCATTCGCGCCAGACCCATGACATGGAGACGCCCGGCATGAATATGCCCGGCATGGATATGCGCGGCACCGCGATGCCAGCAATAAAAAGCAAGCCCGATTTGAATGACGTCCGGTACGATGCCTTTCTTGCCAATAGCCGCACCCTCGCCGATCCGGAAGTGGTAAAGGTCGAGCCTGGCGGCCGCGTGCGGTTGCGGATCATTAACGGATCTTCGATGAGCAATTTCCACATCGATCTCGGCCGCCTGAAAGGCGAGCTCATCGCCGTCGATGGAAACCCTATCCAACCGGTTCAAAGCCGCAACTTCCCGGTCGCCGACTCGCAGCGGCTGGACATCGAAGTCACCATTCCCAAAACTGCGGCCGCCCATCCGGTCCTCGCCGTGCTCGAAGGCGAGCGCAGGCGGACCGGCATCGTGCTCCTTGCCGGGAAGGGAAAAGTTACCCGCATTTCGGGCATGGCGGACGCGGCATCGCCACCGCTCACTCTCGGCCTCGAGCGTTCGCTGAGAGCCGCCGAGCCCCTGGCGGACCGCAAGGCGGACCGGACGCATGTAGTGAATTTGACCGGATCGATGCAAGGCTACATATGGTCCATCAATAATGTGGTTTGGAACAAGGATGTCCCGCCCCTGGCGGTCGCCGAGGGTGAACGGGTGGAACTTGCGATCGCCAATCAAACGATGATGCCTCATCCCATGCATCTGCATGGCCACACATTCCAGGTCGTTGCGATTGACGGCAATCGCTTCGCCGGCCCCTTGCGCGACACGGTGCTGGTGCCTCCGAAAACGACCGTGACGGTAGCTTTCGACGCCGACAATCCGGGGTGGTGGGCTTTTCATTGCCACCTTTTGTATCATCAGCATGCCGGCATGTTTGCAACCTTGCGCTACGGCTGAACGCCCCACAGGGGCCGGCCAGGCTGGAGAGATCCGGTTTCCGCACCGTCTCCTTCGGCGACCGGCAGGGGTTACGGCGACCGGCATGTTTGACCGCGCGCGCGGCCTGCCCGCCCGCGATCGAGAGCCCGCGCTTGCGTTGGCACGGTTGGTCACGCTAAAAAGATGCGCGCGTAGGAGTGTAGCTCAATTGGTTAGAGCACCGGTCTCCAAAACCGGGGGTTGGGGGTTCGAGTCCCTCCTCTCCTGCCAATAAAATCAAAGTGTTACGCACAAAATCGTTGTCAGGAAACGCGATGGTGAAAGCGTGGGGGTAAGTCTACGGGTAACACGACGCTCGGCCGCGCTGCCCGCGAAAGGGCCGGCGTCGAGTTCATCGCCGAGAGCGGCGGCGGGGCAGGAGCGTGGCTGCGAAGGGCGGCGCTAAAATGAGGATTGCCGGAAATATTGGAGGGTGTGTTCTCGTCTTGATTGGCGGGGTTTGGGCCTTACAAGGCCTTAACCTCTTGGGCGGGAGCTTCATGACGGGGCAAATTCGATGGCTAATCATCGGAATAGCCGTGGCGATAATCGGCATCGCGCTGCTATTCTGGACAAACCGTCAGCATCGCACATAGCAGAGCCAACCGAAACGAAAGCAATTACATAATCCACTCTCGGTTAATTGGATCACAGTCGAACTCAATTTCCGACCGCGCTATCGCTTGCGAGCGAGGCGGAAGACGCCTTGTTCGCCGAAGAAATTCCAGATCCAGGGCTCGCCATCCGCCAAAGGCGCGCCGAGGCGAGCGAGCGCCACGCCGCGCTCGATCCTCGCATCAATCTCCCGCACGAGCGCGACAAAATCCTGGATCGTACAAAAATGGATGTTTGGTGTGTCGTACGAGAAGCAGGAAAGGTTACGCGTTATCGGCGTGCGTCCAGCTTGGTATCGCCGAAACCGCCCGCCGGCTTCGTGGTATCTCTCTTCATGGTGTAATCTTTACACCAGCTTCGAATTCCAACGACTTCCGCCACGGCATCCTAAGCGTTGTTAGGGTGTGCGGCGCGTCGTGAGCGTGTGGTACGAGAGTCGATGTTTTCGAAAATCCTGATCGCCAATCGCGGCGAGATCGCTTGCCGGATCGTCCGGACAGCCCGGCGGCTTGGCATTGCGAGCGTCGCTGTCTATTCGGACGCGGATCGCGCGGCGATGCATGTCGCTTTTGCCGACGAGGCTTTTCTGATAGGTCCGGCGCCGGCCCGCGCGAGCTATCTTGACGGCGCCAAAATCATTGAAGCGGCCCAAAAATCCGGCGCCCAGGCAATTCACCCAGGCTACGGGTTTTTGTCCGAGAACGCGGATTTCGCGGCAGAGTGCGCCGCCGCGGGCGTGGTCTTCATCGGTCCGCCGGCGACGGCAATCCGCGCCATGGGAGACAAAGCGCAAGCCAAGACGCTCATGGAGAAAGCCGGCGTCCCGCTCGTGCCGGGTTATCACGGGCACGAACAGGACCCGGTCCTCCTCGCGGAAAATGCCTTGGCGCTTGGCTATCCCGTCCTGATCAAGCCCTCGGCGGGCGGCGGCGGCAAAGGCATGAAAATCGCGGCGCGGGCGGGCGATTTCGCGGCCCAGCTCGCAAGCGCCAAACGCGAGGCGTTGTCTGCTTTCGGCGATGATCGCGTGCTCATCGAAAAATATTTTTCGCACACGCGCCATGTGGAGGTTCAGGTCTTCGGCGATAGTTTGGGAAATTGCGTGCATCTCTTCGACCGCGATTGCTCGATCCAGCGCAGGCATCAAAAAATCATCGAGGAGGCGCCCGCGCCCGGCGTTTCCGATGAGCTGCGCCAAGGCATGCGGGAGGCGGCCTTAACCGCCGCGCGCGCGATCGGCTACGTGGGCGCCGGCACGGTGGAGTTTTTGTTCTCGCCCGCAGTCTTCTATTTTCTCGAAATGAATACGCGGCTCCAGGTCGAGCACCCAGTGACCGAAATGCTCACCGGCATCGATCTCGTCGAATGGCAAGTGCGTGTTGCCGCGGGCGGCGCGTTGCCTCTGCGCCAGGAGGAAATACGATCGCTGGGACACGCGATCGAGGCGCGCGTCTACGCGGAGGACCCAGCGCGCGATTTTCTGCCGCAATCCGGCCGGATCGATCGCCTGGATTTTCCCGATCAAGGAGCGCAGCGTCGAATCGACGCAGGCGTGCGCGCGGGAGATGCGATCCCGGTCGATTACGACCCGATGATCGCCAAGGTGATCGTTTGGGACAAGGACCGGCGAGGAGCCATCCGCCGCCTGCGCGCCGCGCTCGCCGAGACCCGCGTCGCCGGGGTTGCAACCAATCTCGACTTTTTACGCGCCATTGCCGCGCATGAAGCTTTCAACGAGGCTGCGCCGGATACGGGATTCATCTTGCGCCATACTACCGATCTTTTGCCCAAGCTGCAGCCTGCCGGCAATGATGTTCTTGCCATGGCGGTCATCGGGCTCGTTTGCGAGCGCGCGGCGTTCGTTCGCGAAAAAGCCCAGCGGTCGAACGATCCTTGGAGCCCGTGGAACAACCAAAATGGCTGGCGCCTGAACGAGGAGGCGCGCGAAACCGTGCGTCTGCGCGAGATCGTGCCCGAATTGGATGCCAATCGCAGCGTCGATGTGACCTATCTGACGGATGGCTGGCGCCTCGACTTGCCGGGGGGCACGATTTTTCACGCCAGCGGCACGCTCGCGCCGGATGGAACTCTCGTGGCCGATCTTGACGGTCACCGCGTCAAGGCAATCTGGGTCCGTTCCGGCGAAGAGATCCTTGTGTTTGCAGGGGCTTCCGCGCATCGCTTTGAGCAGGCCGGCCCCGTTGCCGGTGCGGAGAGGCGAGGTGAGCCGCCGGGGCGGTTCACCTCGCCCATGCCCGGCCGCATCGCTGCATTGCTCGTCGCGCCAGGTGCCAAAGTCGAGGCAAACCAGCCGGTTCTCGTCCTTGAAGCCATGAAGATGGAGCATATGCTGCGCGCCCCCACAGGTGGGATCCTCAAGGAATTCAAGTTCCAGCTAGGCGATCAAGTCGGCGAAGGCGTCGAACTCGCCAGCTTCGAAACCTGGCCGCCGCCAGACCGTGCCTCGTGAAATATGGCCACCGGATACCTAAATGAGGACCGGCGTGGCCGGAAACTTGCACCGGAGGTTTTTCTTCTTTTAATAAACTCATATTTTGGGCGCGAACCCATTCGCGCATTTCCAGGAAATGTTCTAAGCAGATGCCCCTTGGACCGGGCGCCCCCCGGTCAAACCTAGCCCGTTTTGCTCCCGCGTATGGAATTCGAAATAGCATGCGTAAGGTCGTTGGCGGCAAGCTCCATGGCATTCGCGTCACGGAGGCAAATCTCGATTATCACGGCTCGATCACGCTCGATCCGGAGCATTGCGAAGCGGCCGGAATCTTGCCGCTCGAATTCGTCGAGATCTGGAATAAGAATTCTGGAGCGCGTATTTCAACCTATGTTATTCTAGGCGAGCGCGGTTCGCGATGCTGCATTGTCAATGGAGCGGCGGCGCGGACCTGCCAGCGCGGCGACGAGCTCATCATCTGCAGCTCGATTTATCTGGCAAGCGAAAACATCGCCGGTCTGAACCCCGCAGTGGTGACCTTGGACGAGGATAATAATATCGTTGAACGGTTGCGCTATTCCGTCAGGCTGGACGGCTCGGGACGCTACGAGTTCGCGATCCTCAATGAAGGGGGAACCCGGCTCAAGATCCCGCTCCGCTCCGGCTCGGGCGGGAGGCGCAGTTCTTAGCGCCGAGCGGGGTGGCCGAATATCCCCGAAGAATTTGCCATTCTCTATGACGACAACAACGCGCCAAAAGCCGCCCACGATGGAGACTGCGGCTTCGAAACTGGTCAGAAAACGGAAACCATTCATGCTGGTTCAACGTTACTCGGGGAATTCCGAAAAGTGGGCGTGACTCTTATGAAAATAAAACTAACGCCCTTGTTCTTCATCTTGGCGATTACCCTGTTTTGCGTTTGCGCACTTGCCACGCGAGGCTACAGTGGTCCGCGCGGCACTGATTCGGAGATCCATTTCTTTCCGAACTCGCAGGAATTCTGGGACTTTTCGAAAAACTGGACGACCAATTATGGCCCAGCTTATCGCGACACGGCGCTGGGTGCCTCGAGCTTCCTTCCGTGCACGGGCCAGTATGCATTATGCTTCCATTCCGGGCCCAAGCCGCTTCCCTGCGAGCTGACCAATGATGGCCGCTTTGCAAACTGCGAATGCACGGTACAGACCGGACGCAACTTCGTGCTGATGACCGGGATCCTGAACGCTAAAGTGTATCAGGACACTGTGAACGTGTGCGGTCCCGACGGCAGTGACTGCACCGCACAGCCCGACAAGGCTCCCGTCTGCAGGGCAATCGCCCAGGGCAAATTGATCCCCGGCGCGGACGTAATCTCCACTTACAGCCCGCACGACGAGTCCGACCTCACAAAGCTGCTCACTCAGGCGCCGGGCAAACCGATCTTGACGATTTGTCCGAAGGCTCCGTATGCCGGATGCATGACTGCCCCATGCAAAATTACAAAATCGGGCCACGCGGAATGTTCGTGCCCGGTTTTCTGGGGCATCTTTCAGCTAACCGGTGCCGGCGCCCAGTGCACTCTCGGGGACGACCTGGTGAATTCGGCATCGTACGCTCCGGCGCGCGACGTGCTTCCGTAAGGCGGGCCGGGTAGGGGGCGGCGGCGCCTCGGCGGCCCGTCCTTCGCCCGAGGGCTCCACGGCGTAAGGCTCGCTCACGCAATCAAGGTTGCCACAAGCAGTCCCGGCCCCTCGACTGCGGAACTCAGTCTTGACTCTTTTTTTCGCGCGCTCGCATATAACGGACACAATGTTCGCCATATCGAACGATCGGCAGAGCTGTGCAATTCGTTCCGGCAAGTAAAGCGGCGGGCCTACGCGAGGTCGATGCGCCGCAGAGCCTGGTTGCGTATTTTGGCGCCGATACTCCGCTTAAGATGGATGCCGGGGTCTCGCTCGGCCCCCTGACGATCGCCTATCAAACCTATGGCGAGCTCAACGCCGGCAAGTCGAACGCCATTTTAATCTGCCATGCCCTGACCGGCGACCAGCATGTCGCCAATCAACATCCCATCACCGGCAAACCCGGCTGGTGGCATACCATGGTCGGCCCAAACCGGCCAATCGATACCAACCGCTATTTTGTCATTGCATCGAATGTCGTCGGCGGCTGCATGGGCACCACGGGGCCTGCCTCGCTCAATCCGGCGACCGGCCGGCCCTATGGCCTCGATCTTCCAATCGTCACGATTAGGGACATGGTTTTCGCGCAAGCCATGCTGATCGACCGTCTCGGTATCGACATGCTGTTTTGTATCGCCGGTGGGTCGATGGGCGGCATGCAGGTCTTACAATGGGTGGCTAGTTTCCCAGAGCGTGTCTTCGCCGCGATGCCGATCGCGACCGCCGCAAAACATTCCTCGCAAAATATTGCTTTTCATGAGGTTGGGCGCCAAGCGGTGATGGCCGACCCGGATTGGCGCCAAGGCCGCTATCTCGAAGAAGGCGTCATCCCGACCAAAGGGCTCGCCGTCGCTAGAAT
>JBOHJT010000178.1:0-6837 GCA_050728715.1 Methylocella sp. | reverse complement strand
GTACCACCCTTCGGTCATAAATTTTTCTGCACGTTCAACCGCGTTTGGCGAAGAGGTCCAGAGGGGCATATGTGCGCCCGAGATCATCAAGCTTCCGTCGCCCGCGCCGACTATTTGCGCAAGCGCGCCCAGGATGCCTGGCCAAAGCTCCGGCACGAAGGAACTCTCGTAAATTCGATCAACAAGTTCCGGGTCCATGGATTGCTTGTCCCGATTATGGCGTAAGCAGCAATTGGATTTGGATCATATCTAGCAATCACACGTTCGCAAGCGATCAAGAGCAGCGCGCGCCGGTAAACACTCACTCCTCCACCAGCGCCGCGTTAGATCGGGCTCGTCAGCCGCGTCGAGGAAATCGCGGTGAGAAGCGCGACAATGTCGACTTGGCGGTTGCAGCCGGTCTTTTCCAACACGCCGCGGACGTGCGCGCGGATTGTATTTTGCGAGACTCCGCGATCGGTCGCGATGTCGTCCACGGTTTTCCCGGAGGCGAGACTTCGGGCGACGCGCGCCTCGGCCGGCGTCAAATCGAACAGCGACTGCACCAGTTCGACCGGGGGCGCTTGCGGCAGAGTCACCGGGGTCAAAACGAGCACGGCTGCGCAGCGCACGAAGATATCCCGCGCCGACAAGCGAATGGGAATAACATGCGCGACCATCATCGCGTCATTGGCGGTGTCGCGGACCGGGAAGGAGCGCACGCTGGAGCCGCCCGCCAAATCAATTGCCGCCATCGCGTCGCGCAACAAATTATCGGCGGCTCTATCCTTCAGCGACACGCGGTCGTGCGCCCGCCACTGAACATAGCCGGTGAGTGCTTCGATCAAAGGGTTGGCGGCGAGGACCTTGCCCTGCTCATTGAACACCAGCGCTGGGAGGCCAATAACGGCGAGCGTCTCGCTGGCGATGCGCGCCCGCTCCAACTGCAAGCGCGCCGACATCAATGCGCTACGGGCGAGGTGCGGGCGCAGTTCATCAAGTTTCTGGACAATGGCTCGTTCCGCAGGTCCGCGTTCGGTCCGTCGCGTCAAGACGAGGGTCAGTTTTTCGCCCGTTGGGATCGGAATAGCCGTGCCCACGCCCCATCCGATGCCCCGCGGACGCCACATGTCGCGATAAATCGGCTCTTGATCCAATTCATCGAGCGTGAGAACGTCGAGATCGGTCAAAAATCCAGCGTGGCGCGCGGCAAATAAACGAGCAACGATCTGTCCGCGCCAGAACCAACCTTCTTTCACAAATACTGCGGTAGCTTCGTGGGCGTTATTTGAAGCTGTCCACGATGTTACATCGCCGTTGGTGATAAACAGCGACGCTCCATCCCCCGCTATTCGTCCAAACTCATCCAAAACACCTGGCCACAGCTCCGGCACGAAGGAACTTTCGTAGATTCGATCAACGAGTTCCGGGTCCATGGATCGCTTGTCCCGACTATGGCATAAGCAACAATTGGATTTGGATATTACTCTCCATTGAACCGGTTTGGAAAGGCGGAGCATCCCTTGCATTCGCAAGGCTCACGGCGTCGGCCAGCCCCTCACAAAAACTCCCCGAGCAACCGGTTCACCTCTTGCGGCGCGTCCTCCTGCGCCCAATGCGAGACACCTGGCAGCCGTTCGATGCGCGGATCGCGGACGTAGCGATCGGTCCTGTCGAGGCATGGGAGACCGAGCGCTATGTCTTGCTCGCCCCAGATGACCAGCGTTGGCGTTCAACTGGGCTCGCCGAAGCCATTCCCGGCACTGTCTCCGAAGGGGCGCAAAAAGGTACTGGACGAAATCGGAGCTTGTGCTAGACTTCCACAATGGCTGGGGGGAAACAAACACAATGGATGGTAGGAAACAAACAATTACGATGGGGATCGCCCTAGCGGTTGCGGTCCTTGCCGCACTCGTGGGTCGATTGTGGATTGCCGTGCCGCTTTTGGCGATAGCGGCGTTATTATTTTCGTGGGGACTGGAACCCAAGCGCACGGAGGAATTCGTTGCGCGGTTTCCATATAGCGCTTACGTCTTGAAGGCCTTGGCTAAATTAGACTCGATGCTCTCCGGCCAAAGTTGAGAGCAGCTTAAATAGAGCTTCACAAAAACTCCCCGAGCAACCGGTTCACCTCTTGCGGCGCGTCCTCCTGCGCCCAATGCGAGACACCGGGCAGCCGTTCGATGCGCAGATCGCGGACATAGCGATCGGTTCCCTCGAGGCAAGGAAGACCAAGCGCTATGTCCTCTTCGCCCCAGACGACCAGCGTTGGCGTGTCGATCGGGGTGCCAAAATCGCGGGCGGCCAGGACATCCCGTCCCGCCGCGCGATACCAGTTCAGCATCGCGGCCGCGGCGCCGGGTGCGCTGACATTGGCGCGATAGACATCGAGCACCTCGTCCGAAAAAGCCTCGGGGCGGCGAGCGCCGTGACGCAGCATTTTGACTAGCAGGCCGCCGCCGCCCGCCGCGAGGAACAGCTCGGGCAGCACCGGCATTTGGAAAAAGCCAACGTACCAGGACTTGCCGCGTTGGCTCCATGTCCTTAGCTCGCGGCGAAAGCATAAAGGATGCGGCACATTGACGATGACGAGCCGCGCCAGCGGCCTGATGCGGCGAATGGCGAATGTCCAAGCAATGAGCGCCCCCCAATCATGACCGATCAGCGTCGCCGTCGCCGCCCCCGATGCGTCGATCAGCCCGGCGATGTCCCCCGTCAGCTGTTCCAGCGAATAATCCTCGCGCCGAGGCGGACGGCTCGTGCCGCCATAGCCGCGTTGATTGACAGCCCACACCCGGTAGCCAAGCCCGGCAAGAACCGGGACCTGATTGTGCCAGCTCACCGCATGCTGAGGAAACCCATGCAGCAGCAGCGCCAGCCGGTCTCCTTCGCCGGCCTCGAAGACCTCGAATTCGAGCCCATTGGCCGGAACCATGAGGCGGCGCGCTCCCAACAATCGTTCCGGCGATGCGCTCACGCTCCAACTCTTTGAGTTTGTGCCGTGTCCTTATCGATCAAATGGTTCCATTTGATAGGGACGCGCTCTAATCCTGGGTTTATCGAAGGACGAAGGGCGAACGTCGTGTGCCTCCGGGCGAGGGAACCTCAAATCGACCAATCGGCGGCAAGATCGTCGATGCGGTCGATGAGGCCGCGCGTGGTGAGCAGCGCGACGATTTGCGCCGCTGCCTGCCCGGCGGTCTGCTTGTCCCGCCCGACGATAAGCTCGGGCGCTTCCGGTGGCTCATAACTCTGATCGATGCCGGTAAAATTCTTGATCTCTCCGGCCATCGCCTTTTTGTAGAGGCCCTTCGGATCACGCGCGATGCAATCCGCAAGTGGCGTAGCGACGAAAATCTCGATGAATTCATGTCTGTCGAGCAATTCGCGCACCATCCGCCGTTCGGCCCGGAACGGTGAAATAAAGGAGCAAAGCACGATGAGGCCGGCTTGGGTCATGAGCTTTGCCACCTCGCCAATGCGCCGGATGTTTTCGACCCTGTCGGCCTCGGTAAAGCCCAAATCCCTGTTGAGCCCGTGCCGCACATTGTCGCCATCGAGCATGATGGTGTGGACGCCATGCGCGTAAAGCCGGGATTCGACGAGATTGGCGATTGTCGATTTGCCCGAGCCGGAGAGGCCGGTGAACCACAAAACGGCGGGTTGGTGATGCTTGATCCGCGCGCGATCTTGCTTGGCGACGGCGAGGCCCTGGAGATGAATGTTGGTCGCGCGGCGAAGCCCGAAAGCGATCAACCCCGCCGCCGCCGTGGCGTTGGTGATCCGATCAATCAGAATAAAAGCGCCGGTCGTATGATTTTCCTTATATGGGTCGAAGGCGACCGGCGTGGTCGTGGCGAGATTGCAAAAGCCGACTTCGTTGAGACTCAAGGTTTTCGCCGCGAGCTCGCCTAGCGTAGTGACATCGAGACGATGCTTGAGCTCGGTCACCGAGACCGGAATGGTCCTGGCGCCCGCTTTCATGAGATAGGAGCGGCCTGGCAAGAGCTTGCCGTCGCTCATCCAAATGAGATGCGCGGCGAACTGGTCGGAGACCGCGGGCCGGTTTTCCGGATCGCACAAAATATCGCCGCGCGCGATATCGAGCTCATCGGACAGAGTGAGGGTGACGGCATCGCCGGCCGTTGCACTTTGAAGGTCGCCATCGGCGGCGACGATGCGCGCGACCCGCGACAGGCGGCCGGAACCCGCGACGGCGATTTCGTCGCCGGGATGCAGCGTTCCGCTCGCGACGGTCCCGGAAAAACCGCGAAAATCGAGATGCGGGCGATTGACCCATTGGACGGCGAAGCGAAACGGCCAGGTAGCCCCGTCTTCCACGACGTCGATGGTTTCCAGATAATCGAGCAGCGCAGGGCCGCGATACCAAGGCGTATTGGCGCTCTTGCTTGAAATATTGTCGCCATGACGCGCCGAAATCGGAATAGGCGTGATCGTCTTGAAATCGAGCGCGGCGGCGAACCGGTTGAAATCGGCCGCGATCTTGTCGAAGCCCGCCGCGTCGAAGCAGGTCAAATCGATCTTGTTGACGGCAAGCACCACATGCCTAATGCCGGTCAGCGACACGATCGCGGCATGCCGGCAGGTCTGGGTCAAAAGGCCCTTGCGCGCGTCGACGAGCAGAACCGCGAGATCGGCGCCCGACGCGCCGGTTGCCATGTTTCGGGTATATTGCTCATGGCCGGGTGTGTCGGCGATGATGAAGGAGCGTTTCGCGGTCGAAACATAGCGATAGGCGACATCGATCGTGATCCCCTGTTCGCGCTCGGCCTCGAGCCCGTCCACGAGCAGCGCGAAGTCGATATTGGCGCCATCGGTGCCGTGTTTCCGGGAGTCGCGCTCGAGCGCCGCGAGCTGATCGTCGAGGATGAGGCTCTGCTCGTAGAGCAGGCGGCCGATCAACGTCGATTTGCCGTCATCGACCGAGCCGCAAGTGAGCAATCTGAGCGTCGGACGCGCGTGAGTCATGAGAAGAGACCGCGGGTCTATTTGCACCGCGTCGAGCATCAGAAATAGCCCTCGCGCTTTTTCTTTTCCATCGAGCCGGACTCGTCGTGATCGATGAGGCGGCCCTCCCGCTCCGATGTTCTCGAGGCGCGCATTTCGGCGATCATCTCGGGCAGCGTCGCGGCTTGCGAGCGGATCGCCCCGGTCAGGGGGTAGCAGCCGAGCGTGCGAAAGCGAATGTGCTCCATGCGCGGAACTTCGCCAGGGCGCAGCGGCAGCCTTTCGTCATCGACCATGATCAGCGAGCCGTCGCGCTCGACGACGGGACGCTCCTTGGCAAGATAGAGCGGCACGACGGAAATGTCCTCGGCCAGGATATAGTCCCAGACATCGAGCTCGGTCCAGTTGGAAAGCGGAAACACCCGCATCGATTCGCCTTGTTTGATCCTGGTGTTGTAGAGCTGCCAGAGTTCAGGCCGCTGGTTGCGCGGATCCCAGGCATGGGCGGCGGAGCGGTGCGAAAAAATCCTTTCCTTGGCCCGGCTCTTTTCCTCGTCGCGCCTGGCGCCCCCAAACGCCGCGTCGAAATGCCAAAGATCGAGAGCCTGGCGCAGCCCTTCGGTCTTCATCACCTGCGTATGCACGGAGGACCCCGAGGCGATCGGCGAAATGCCGCGCTTCAGGCCATCCTTGTTGATGTGGACGAGAAGTTCCATCCCGGCCCGTTTCGCGGCCTGGTCGCGAAAAGCGATCATTTCGCGAAATTTCCAGGTGGTATCGACATGAAGCAACGGAAACGGCGGTTTCGACGGAAAGAAGGCTTTTTGGGCAAGATGCAGCATCGCGCTCGAATCCTTGCCAACGGAATAGAGCATGACGGGACGCTCGAACTCCGCCGCCACCTCGCGCATGATGAAGATCGCCTCCGATTCGAGCCGGCGCAAATGAGGGGAGAGGGGATTTTTCACATATGTGTCCCGTAATACTGGTAATTTCACGTAGAACCACGTTATTATGCCTTGGCCTCAGGATTTGCAAGGCTGCCACATGTAGCTTTGCGACGGAACCCCGTGATTTACGGAATTATGCCTCGGGACGGGAGCGCTTTGCGCGCATGGTGTGGTTGAGCGCCGACTGCGAAACGCCAAGGTTCGCTGCGGCGTTCGTGAAGCTGCGCTCTCGCGCTACGGCAACAAAGACCAGGAGGTCATCAAGATTTCCGCGCTGCATTTATGGCGTCTGCTCATGAATGCATGCCAACAATAACGGCTAGTCTCAACTCATGCGCGCTCTAAATCATGTTCAGGCGATCAGCCGCGGTGCGGTAAGAGCCCGCCAACAAAGGGAGAGCGGCAATGGACATCAAACGAAATGGCGCGCAGCCGTCCGGCAAGGGGCCGGCGGACTACTTCACGGGCGGCGTCCGCGTCGACCCGCTGTTCCAGGCGCCCGCTCCGGCGCGCGTTAGTGGCTCCAGCGTCACATTCGAGCCGGGTGCCCGAACTGCCTGGCATACGCATCCGCTTGGTCAGACTTTGATCGCTACGTCCGGCTGCGGCTGGGTGCAGCGCGAGGGCGGGCCAGTTAAAGAAATCCGGCCCGGTGATGTGGTCTGGTTTCCGCCCGGCGAGAAGCACTGGCATGGAGCGACGCCAACGACGGCGATGACGCATATCGCCATTCAGGAAGTGCTGAACGGCAAAGCCGTCGACTGGATGGAAAAAGTCACCGGCGAGCAATACCGCAAATGAATTCCTGTCTTGCCGATGTGAAAGAGGAGTTTTCTCATGGATTTGTCTTTTGAAAACAAAGTCGCGCTCGTCACTGGAGCCAGCTCCGGGATCGGGCTCGCCACGGCGAAGGCCTTCGCCGTGGCAGGCGCCTCGGTCG
>JBOHJT010000177.1:0-6853 GCA_050728715.1 Methylocella sp. | reverse complement strand
GGCCGAGGCGCTCCATGAAATCGAAACCGAGGCGGAAAAACGCGCGGACTGGATCGACACATCAATCGACAGCGTCAACGCGATCCTCGATCACATGGCCAATGTGTAATGCATGGCCGCGATTACGGCGCCAAGCTGTTGGTCGCTATTAACCTCCCAACCCAAAGGCTAGGAATCCAAGCTCAAATTCAAACACCGGCTGTCTCAAAGCCGTTGACGCGTTCAAGGCCACTTGAGTGCGGCTGCCGATGTTCAGTCCAAGGATGTTCGCCATGCTGCAATCCAATCGACGGTCGTCAATGATCGGAGCCGCGGCGCAGCGCGGGTCAACGACTTTGCTCCGCGCTTTCGCCAATTCGGGCGTGTCTTCGGGCCGCTGCAACGTCCTCGCGTCATCAAGCCGCTCGCCGGCTTACCGCGCATCACCATACGGATAAGGCCAACGCACTCCTATGGTCAACTGATTCCGCGTCATTCCGTCGGCGGCAATCACATCCGGTATCCCCGCGCGATAAATGAAATTAGGACATAGCTCCAATAGGAGCTTATCAAGGTGTTCGCCATTTCGAGGGAGAGTCAAACTCTTGGATGCAGGATTTAGCGGGCGTCTGTTTCCATTAGCCGCCATTTCGTCGATCTCGACGCCGGGGCACGCGTGGCAGGGCCGTCTCTTCAATCTCTCGCCGACGACAGAGGACGCGCTACCGTTTCCAGCGGTTTCCGCTCGGCTGCCACGCCCCAGATCATCTCAATAATGGAGGCCAGGACCATGAGCGCCGAACCCAACAGATAGCCGCCGAAAACGCTGGCGCGCGAGCCGGTTGCAATCAAGCCCCCAAATAGAAACGGCGCTCCCACACCGCCGATCGCGGTGCCCGCCGCGTAAAAGAAGGCGATGGCGAGCGCGCGAATTTCCACCGGAAAGATCTCGGACGCCGTCAAATAGGCAGCTCCCGCCGCCGAAGACGCAAAAAAGAAAATTACCGTCCAGACGATTGTCTGCTGCCTCGCGTCGAGAAGTTGATGCGCGAACAGCCAGCCGCTTCCGGCAAGCAGCAAACCAGAAACCGCATAGGTAAAGGCGATCATTGGCTTGCGGCCAATGGAATCAAACAGCGGACCAAGCAATAAAGGGCCAAGCACATTGCCAAGCGCGAAGGGAAGAATGTACCAGCCGACATTGTACGATGGGACATCATAGAAATTTGTGAGAACGAGCGCATAGGTGAAAAAAATGGCGTTATAAAAGAACGCCTGCGACAACATGAGCGCAAGTGCCAGAAGGGTTCGGACTCTGAAAGTGATGAAAAGCGTTTGAAAGACTTCCCGCAGCGGCGTGTGCGTACGCGGGCGCAACCGCATTGGCGTGAGCGTCGATTCGTCCTGAAAACGCGCTTCATGTAGGCGGAATCCGGCTTCGATTTCATCGACCAGCTTTTCCGCTTCCTGCTCCCTTCCGTGAATGACGAGCCAGCGTGGGCTTTCCGGGATCCACGTTCGCAGAAAAAGAATTATGAGGCCAAGCGCGGAACCGATGAAAAAAGCGAGCCGCCAGCCGATGTCGGGATCGAAGCGGGCCGGGTCCAGAACGAATATCGATGCGGCTGCTCCCAGCGCGCCGCCGATCCAAAACGAGCCGTTGATGGCAAGATCGGTCCATCCGCGATAGCGCGCCGGGATCATTTCCTGAATCGTCGAATTGACCGCACTGTATTCGCCGCCTATTCCAGCGCCGGTCAACATGCGGAACAGACAAAAGCTTTCTAGATTCCAGGCAAGAGCCGTAGCGGTCGTGGAAACTAGATAGAGACCTAACGTAATAAAGAATAGCAGCCTGCGGCCTAGCCGGTCCGTCATCCATCCAAAGCCAAGCGCGCCAATGACCGCGCCCGCGAGATAAAAGCTCGACGCCAGGCCGATGTCGGACGCAGTGAAGCGCAGGCGGGGGCTCGCTTCTAGGGCGCCCGCGATAGATCCCGCAAGTGTGACTTCAAGACCATCGAGCACCCAGGTAATTCCGAGCGCCGCTACGACCAGCGTATGAAATCTTCCCCAAGGCAGACGATCGAGGCGGGCCGGGACACGGGTTTCGAGAATCTCGCTGGCCGCATCGTGCATCTATCGTCCTTCACGTGTCGCCCAACTGAATACCGGGAAAATAACACCCCGGAGACCGGACTCGCTGGCTGCACACAGAGGATTCGAACCTCCGCAGCGCGGACTCAAAATCCGCTGCCTGACCGATCTTCCCTGGCCGGAAACAGGCAGGTGCGTCCGCCGTCGCAAACATCGCCGAAAACAAAATCCCCGCCGAAAAAAAAAGCCGCCTCGGCGCAACGCAAGAAAGCAAGGTCATTTGCGCCGTTTCAGATGATCTTCCAGATTGGCAAGGCCATCCTGCCGGTCTTCGTCATTCGGCGAAGCTCCGCCTTCTGATAGAGATCGATGATCCATTTATCCCAATCGAAATCGATCGCCGCTTCCCGCGCTAAGGTCAGCCACATGAGACCGCGCGCGCTGGGGTTAAATACTTGCCCAAACCACGAAGGCCACGTAGGTTCTCAACCAGCGACACCCGCTTCGCGCTTTTCAACATCAAACGGGAGATCGCCTACTCGCCGCCGCCGAACTTCCCAATGCCCACCTTTGACGAGTGTGCGCCATCCGAAATTGCCCTATCGGCGCGGTTGGCTCAAAGCAGAATGGCGCTGTCTCGTGCCGGCGACGTCTTTTCGCGAATAGATAGACAGCGGGCCAAAGGTGACGCGTTGGTTTGCGCTCGACGGCACCGCTTTGCCGGGACGAACACGCATCGCCAAAGCGAACTGTTCGCGCTGCTTTTGCAAGTCGAGCGCGGAAACGGTTTGCCGGCGGCATGACGCTCAAAACAGACCGAACCGATCTTCCCCCGGTTCCGGAGCCTTGGCGCCGGAGCGCTGTTCCGCGGGCTTTGCCGCCCGGGCGAGGTTATACGCCGAGTTGATCAAGGCAATATGGGAAAAGGCTTGCGGAAAATTGCCGACGAGACGTTTTGCCGCGGCATCATATTCTTCGGATAAAAGACCTAGATCATTGCGGAGCGCGAGCAGCCGCTCGAACAGAACGCGCGCGTCGTCGAGCCTCCCCAAAAGCACGAGATTATCGACGAGCCAGAAGCTGCAAGCGAGAAATGCGCCTTCGCCCATAGGCAAGCCATCCCCCGCCGTTTGTGTATCGTAGCGGCGCACGAACCCGTCCACCATCAAGCGCCGCTCGATGGCGTCGACCGTGCCGGCCAGACGTTTGTCATCGGGCGGCAAGAAACCGACGAGAGCCATCATGAGAAGACTCGCGTCGAGATCCTTTCCGCCATAGCTCTGGGTGAATGCGCCTTGATCCGGATCGAAACCCTTCGCGCAAACATCATCGTGAATGTGCTGGCGCAGGCGCCGCCAGTGATCGAGCGGCCCGACAAAGCCGAATTCTTCGATGCTTTTGACGGCGCGATCAAACGCGACCCAGGCCATGACTTTCGAATAAGTGAAATGCCTGCGTGGCCCGCGCACCTCCCAGATGCCTTCGTCGGGCAGTGCCCAGATCTTTTCGAGATGTTTCAAAAGCTCGATTTGCAGCGTCCAGTCAGCGGCATCCTTGACAAGGCGCCGCTTGCGGCTTTGATAAAATGCATCGAGAACTTCGCCATAAATGTCGAGCTGCAACTGACCGGCCGCCGCATTTCCGGCGCGCACCGGCGTTGCACCTCCATAGCCGGAAAGCCACGGAAGCGTGCGCTCAGGAAGGTTGCGCTCCCCGCCGAGTCCATAGAGAACTTGCACCAGCGCCGGTTCGCCACCGAGGGCGCGGATCAACCAACCGCGCCATCGCATCGCTTCACCTGCGTAGCCCCCGTTCATCAAGGCGAGCAAAGTGAAGGTCGCGTCGCGTAGCCAGCAAAACCGGTAATCCCAGTTGCGCGAGCCGCCCAATTGCTCCGGAAGCGAGGTGGTGGGCGCGGCGACAATTCCGCCGCTTGGCTGGAAAATCAGCGCGCGCAAGGTGAGCAACGAGCGGATCACCGCCTCCGACCACTGCCCGGCGGCCGCGGCCGGCCGCGACCATGCGGTCCAGCCACGTTCGGTTTGTTCGAGCGCTTGATAAGGATCGATGACTTTGGGCACATCTTCGTAGGAGATGCCATAGCTCAGCGTGAAATCCGTCGTTTCCCCGGCGGCGACAACGAATTCGCCGACATGAGTCCGGCCTTGCGGGCGAAGTTTTAGGGGCGCGCGCAGGACCACACGACCGGGACCTGCGACCGCCTGCAGACTTCCATCGTCGCGGCGGCGCACCCATGGCACAACTGAACCATAATCGAAACGGATAATGAGCTCGGTGCGCAGTCTAACGCTGCCGCTTATGCCGCGCACGAGGCGAACGAGATGCGAGCCTCGGGCGTTTGTCGGCATGAAATCGGTGACCATGGCGACACCATCGGCGGTCTCGATCGTGGTATCGAGAATCAATGTGTGGCCACGATAGTTTCGCGTTATCGCGGCGCCGGGAACGCCAGGGGCGATCAACCATCGGCCGTTGTCGCTTGTCCCCAGGAGATTGGCAAAACAAGCAGGCGAATCAAAGCGCGGCCAGCAAAGCCAGTCCACCGACAAGTCACGCCCGACGAGTGCGGCCGTCTGGCAATCGCCGATGATGGCATAGTCCTCGATGTTCAGAGCCATGGTTTCGCCCCGGGCGGCCTGCGCGCTCATCCGTGAGGGATCAGCCACTCATTGTGAACGGTAATTTTGCGGCACCTGCCATTATTGATACCACATCTCATTGCTCAGCTTCAGAATCGTTGCTAGGTTACAGTTGGCGCTGGCTGAAATTGCGTAAGGTGTAAAAACCTGGATTTAATCCATGGGTCAATGTCAGATTATGCCATGCATCGCACGGCGAACATTATCGGCGAGGCGGCGATCATATCAAGGACGCGAGCTTAAGCCCGCGCCACAAAGCCGGCGCTTTGCATCTTGACAGGGTCGAACCGCTCGCCAAAATTGGCCCCACGAGGCGGAAGGCGGGTTGCGATTTCCCGCGACAGGGACTGAAATCTCAAATCCCAACTTCCGCAGATTGAAGGTGCCGCAAGGCTCCGATTTCGCCGCGCTAGCATCAACCCTGCCGGTGTTCCTCACCTACGTGCTGAGCTACACCAATGTCGCCATTTTTTGGAACAACCTCCACCACATGCTGCAAGTCAGCGTGCGGGTCGATGGAAGAGTTTTGTGGGCGAACATGTTTCTGCTGTTATGGCTATCACTAGTTCCCTTTGTGATCCGTTGGGTGGACGAGACTGATTTCGCCGCACTGCCCACTGCGGCCTATGGTTTCGTTCTTCTGATGGCCTCGATCGGCTACTTTGTGCTGGTTTGGAAGCTTATCCTATCCAACGGCTCTGGCACAACCTTGGCCCACGCGGTCGGAAGCGATTTGAAAGGCAAGCTTTCGCTATCGATCTACGCGGCGGCGATGCTGCTGGCCTTTGTTCAACCCTGGATCGCGATCATGCTCTATATTGTTGTTGCGTTCATATGGTTTGTTCCCGACCGGCGCATTGAATCGATGATGTAACTGGCCTGTCACCGCACGGTTGGGCCGTCAAGCCCTCCGGCACCCGTCCAGAAACAAGCGAACCGAGGCTTCGAGCCTTCGCTCTTCCTGCGAGGGTTCCTCGCGGCCGCCCAACAGAGCCATGCGCTGGGACGCACCGGAGACAAGGATGAAGAACTGCTCGGCCAGAAGCTCCGGGTCGCTAAATTGGATCACGCCGCGATCGGCATAGACCGCCAGGACACGGATAACTTCGCTAAGAGGACGATGGCGGTTGCGCTCCACAAATAGTTTTGCAAGGCCGGGGAACCGGGGTGCTTCGGCAATGAACAAGCGATGGAAGGCGAGAACCTCTGGCCGGCGCGCCAAGTCCAAGAGCCGTCTTCCCAATGCGCAAAGTCCTTCTTCGACATCTTCCGGCGGCGGCTCGAAAATACGGAGAATTCCGATCTGCTCGTCGATGAACCGTTCAAACGCGCCGGCGAACAGCGCCGCCTTGTCAGGATAGCGCGCGTAGATGAAACGTTTGGCGACCCCCGAATCGCGGGCGATCTCGTCAACCGAGGCACCGTCCCAACCTTTCTCCAGAAAAAGACGGGTCGCCGTCGCGAGCAGATTGTGATGCCTTCGTTCGGCTTCAGCCCTGGTCGGCCGGCCTCCGGGGCCGCGCTTGAATGAAGCCGGTTCAAGCGGCGCGTTGGACATAACTAGTTCGCTCTTGCAGCCGAAGGTCAGAAGTGATAACGCAACGATACATTACCGTTGCACAAGGTTCAAGCCCGTGAAGCAGCGCGTCGTTCTTGGAGTCACGCTCGCCGCGATGGCGGGCGCCGGCTGGTGGTGGGCGCGGACCCGCATTCCGCCGCCGGCCGAGTGGCAAGGCTATGCCGAGGCCGATTTCGTGAAGGTTGGCCCGACCCAGCAAGGTCTCCTCACCTCCGTTTTCGTCGCGCGGGGCGCCACCATCGCCGCCGGCGCGCCGCTGTTTGAGCAGGACGACACCGCCGATAAGGCGGCCGTCGACCAAGCCGCGTGGCAGTTGGCCCAGGCCGAAGCGCAATTGGCTAATCTCCAGGCTGGCGGCAAGCAAACCGAGATTGAACAAGCGGAAGCAAATCTCGCGGATGCCCGGGCGACACTCGTCCGGGCCCAGGCCGATCTCCAACGAAACGAACCATTGGTGCGCCTTCGTGCCGTTTCGATCCAGGATGTCGATCAACTTCGGGCCGGTTACCGCTCGGCGGAAGCCAAGGTTCAAGGGCTC
>JBOHJT010000176.1:0-6876 GCA_050728715.1 Methylocella sp. | reverse complement strand
AAGCACGAATTTCTCGCGCGACGAGCTTGAAGAAACCCTTCGGCGCGTGGCAAGAGATCCGAACGTTGGAGAGGTTATCGTCATGGCGCATTCCCTGGGCGCGTGGCTTGTCATGGAATCTTTGCGTCAAATGGCGATCCGAGACGGACATGTGACGCCGAAACTACGCAGTGTCATTTTCGCCTCGCCTGATCTCGATGTCGATGTGTTCGCTACGCAGTGGCGGAGCTTGGGGCCAAAACGTCCCCGCCTGACTGTTTTCGTTTCCCGGAGCGACCATGCTTTGCGGGTTTCGAGCCGTCTTGCTGGCAATGTCGAGAGGCTCGGGCAGATCGATCCCACGGCCGAGCCTTACCGCTCGGCGCTGACAAACTCTGGGATTGCCGTGATCGATCTGACGGGATTGCAAAGCGCCGACCCTCTCAATCACGCGAAATTCGCCAACAATCCCGAGGTCGTCCAGTTGATCGGCGAAAGGCTGATCGCCGGCCAGTCCATTTCGGGTTCCGATGTCAGTCTCGGCGAGCGGATCAGTGAGTTCGCCACGGGCGTCGGCGAGACGGTGGGTGGCGCGGCGGGTGTCGCCCTCAGCGCTCCGATTGCCGTTCTCGATCCCAATACGCGGCGAACCTATGATCAACAGGTCGGGCAGTTAGGCCGTGCCGTCGATGAAACCGTCGGCTCGGCGACGGATCAGTAGCACGCCTCATGGATAGAAGAGCGCCGCCGCAGCTAGAATCAGGGCCACCGCCAGAAGCGACAAGCCCGCCGCGGGCCACTGCCGGAGCCGCGAATCCATTCGTTCAAACGCGGCGCCGAAGGCGGTGCTCGCGTGGAAGGCAGCCTCACCCGCGACGATCATGTCTCCTTCGGGGACTCGCGGCAGGCGGTTCCCCCAGAGCCACACTCCGAGGGCCAGCGCGGCGCCGCTCAGCACCGGCCAAAGCGCCTCCAGGACCGTTGCGGGAGTGAGCGCCTCGGCGATGTCGCCACTGATGGCGGGATACATCAACCACGGGACGAGGATGGCGGCCAGCGCAATCGCCAGCCAAGGCCAGACGAGCCCGGCGGGAGCCGCCGCTTTTGCGTCTTGGGACGAGCCGCGCGCAAGGCGCAGCAGGAAATGCAGCATGAGAAGCGTGGTTCCGGCCGCCGAAACCGTTGCGAGCGTGCCGGCGGCGCCATTTCCCAGGGGCGCTTTGATCGCGAGCTTCGCCAGCGCGCCGCCGGTCAATGGCAATCCGCCAAGACTGAGCGCCAGAACCAAAGCCAAAAGCAGCACCAGCCGAAGGCGGCGCCCGCTGGTTACGGCGACGACGCCCACGGTCAGAAACAAGGCGCCCTTCACCAAAACATGATGTGCCGCATAGAAAGCCACCTCCAACGCCACTCCCTTGTCGGCGGTGGCAAGGCCCATGCCGAGGGTGGCGGCGATCACGCCCATCTGGCTGATGCTGGAGTAGGCCAGCACCGCCTTCGGATTGTGTTGCGTGATGCCAATCGCAACGCCGTAGAAGGCGGAGATAAACCCAAAGGCAACGAGCGCATCGCCCCAGCCCGGAAGCGCGGCTTCAAAGGGCAGAAAGCGGATCAGCCCGATCACGCCAGCCTTGACGGCGGCACCGCTCAGCACGGCCGCGGCCGGAATAGGCGCCGCCGTATAGGCGAGCGGCATCCAGCCATGAAGGGGCACCAGCCCAATTTTCATTCCGAAGCCCGTGATAACAAGCGCGAGCGCGGTATCGCGCCAAAGCGATGCCGGCAGCGCGGCGATGACGTCGCGGATCTGCAGGCTGCCGGTCGGCTCGCCCGCCGCGAGCAGCGCGAAGCCCATCAGCAATAACGCCTCGCCGAGCAGCGTGAATGCCATATAGACACCGCCGGCGCGCTTCCCCGTCGCATCGTCGTCATGTGCGATCAACCCGAAGGCCGGGATGCTGACGAGCGCGTAAACAAAATAGAACGTCAGAAGATCGGCGGCGATGAAGACGCCGAGACTGCCGGTCAGAGTAAGCAGCCAGCAGACCGCGAAGCGTCGAACGTTCGGTTTTCCGCGCGTCTCCCCGAAGGCGGTGGCGCTGGTGACGATCCAGAGTAGCGCTACGACGGCGAGCAGAATCGCGCCCGGCGCATCGAGCCAGAGGCTCACGCCGAGCGCAGGTTGCTCGAACGCCAACGGCCCGCCGCCGATCGCCAGAAGGGCAGCCGCCAGAGCGGGAAGCGAGGCGAGCCACTGAAGCGCCAGCACATGGCGGCGCAGCCTCTGCGAGAAACAAGCCGCCAGCATGACGAGCGGCACCGCCAACACTGCGGCCAGCAGCCCCGGGCCAATGCTATGGGCCGCGTTCGCTAGCGTGGCAGGCGAAAGGGCGCCATTCATGGAAGAGCCGCAATTGCGGCCGGGCGGCCGATCTGCAGAAAAGCGTAGAAAGCTGGCGGAGCAAAGCCGAGCAGCACGGCGAAGAGCGCCAGCGCCAGCGCTATGGCCTCGCGGCTTCGCTGAGGCGGCGCCTTCAAGGGGGTGCCGCCGCTTGCGAACGCCGGGGCTAGCACGCGGTAGATGTATCCGCCGGCGAGCAGTCCACCCGCCAACATCACCGCCGCCCACAGCCATTGACCGGCCTCGACGGAGGCCTTGAGCAACAACCATTTCGCGGCGAAACCGCCGCTCGGCGGCAGCCCCATCAACGACAGTCCGCCTAGGCCGAGAGCGAAAATGGTCACCGGCATTGCCCGGCCGGTGCCGCCAAGACCGGCGATCCGGTCATGGCCGAGGGATTCGGCGACAAGGCCAGCCGCCAGGAACATCGCCGCCTTGGCGAAGGCGTGTGAGAGAGTCTGCATCAGGCCACCGCTCCAGGCTTCCGCGGCCCAGGGATGCGTGCCGGACGCGAGCGAAAACATCAGGAACAAATAGCCGATCTGTGCCACGGTCGAATAAGCGATCAAAAGTTTCAGCCGCTGCTGCCGGAGCGCCAGCACGCTGCCGGACAGGATCGCTGCCGAACCGAGGGTGGCAAGGATCGCGCTCAGCATCCCGTTCGGCAGCGCCGGCAACACGTCAAACCAGAGCCGCACGGTCAGAAAAAAGGACGCTTTGACAACTAGTCCAGAAAGCACGGCGCTCGCGGCGGCGGGTGCGTTGGCATGGGCCGGTGGCAACCATAAATGCAGCGGGAACAGGGCGGTCTTGGCGAGCAGTCCGGCTGTCATAAGCCCGGCCGCGACCCAGACGGCGGGCACGGCGTGAATCCGGGCCGCCAGAAGGACGATATCGAGCGTGCCATAGGCGCCATAGAGTAAAGCGGCGCCGAGCAGATAAAACACGGAACCGAATAGCGCGAAAAGCAGATAGCGCAGCGCGGCAGCGAGCGTTTCTGGACGGCCATCGAGGCAAACCAGCGGCACGGCGGCGAAGGTCAGAAGCTCCAGCGCGATATAGAGATTGAACAGATCATCACCGAGAAAGACGATGTTAAATGCCGCCCAGATGGCTTGAAGCAAAATCCAGAAGGCCAGCGGCGCCCGAGCTTCGGTCATTCCCTGCGGCGTCGCAAAATTGGCGCGCGCGAAAAACCCGGCGGCCGAGATCACCAGCGCCGCCGTCACAAGCATGACGGCCGAGAATCCATCGGCCCGCAGCGCGATGCCCAGAGGCGGCATAAAGCCGCCGAGAACATAAACGATTGGCTTTCCAGAGCGCCAGAGAAGAACCGCGATTGCGATGGCGACACCAAGCCCCGCAGGAATGAGGCCGAGCGCGATGCGCTCCGCATGACGTCCGCCGAGCGCAAGCGACAACAGGACGCCCGCGACCGGCAAGACGATCGCGAGCACAAGCAGGAACCCGCCCGCCGTTGCCGCGAAGGCAGGGGCCGTCACGGTCATTCCGTATCGGCTCCGTTGCTAGGAGGTTTCGTCCAGGCATCGGGACGTAGCGTGACGCGCCCGGTCTCCTCGAAAAGCCTCAGCACCAAGGCGATCGCGATCGCGCTCGCCGCGAAAGCGACGACAATGCCCGTGATCACCATCGCCTGCGGCACGGGATCGGCAACGAATCCGGCTGCCGCGCCCTTACGAGCGATGATGCCGAACAGCAAAAAAACGCCGCTGCCGATCAGATTGAAGGCGAGAATCTTGCGCAGCGGCTGCGGATTGGTAATGAGGCCGTAAAGGCCAAGACCGATCAGCGACGCGCCGATGATTCCTGCCAGTGTTGCCGCGCTCATCGCCGGGGGGCTCGTCGTGGCGGACCCGCAACCAGCATGGGGAGGGTCACGGCGATGGACAGCGTCATAAAGACCTCGATGAAGAGGATCAACGGCTTGGCGAAGCCGGCAGGATAGGCGAAAAACCCGCTCGCCACGGCGATGCCAGCGACGCCTACCGCCAGAAACACGGCCGGGCCCGCGATTAGCGCGAGCCGCAGCCAAAGGGCGCTGACCGGGGGCGCCTCGGTGAGCCTCGCCATCATGGTGATCATCCACATGGCGGCGAGAATCGCGCCGCCTTGAAAGGCGCCGCCCGGCTCATTTGCGCTGACCCAGAAGATGTGAATGCCAACGAGGATTCCGATCGGCGGCAGGATTTGCGCGAGGAAAGCCAGCGTGGGTTCCGGCCGCGCCGCGCGGGGTGCTCCCGGGGCGCCGCCCCAATATCGGTCGGGCGCGAGCGACCATACTCCGACGACGGCCAGAACCAGCACGACCTTCTCGAGCATGGTGTCGAACGAGCGATAGGCGATCAGAACGGCGGTGACCGGGTTGCCGAGGCCAGTCTCGGCGAGGTGTTGTGCCGCCTCGGGAGCCAGCGTCGGAGCCGGATCGGGCAAAAGCAGAACGACGGCGGCAAGGGCCACCGTGACAAGGACGCACAGAACAGCCGCCCAAAACCGCTGCGGTTCGCTGGGTTGTTCGCTGGCCGCGGCGGCCCCGGCTTCCCGCATGCGGCCGGCAGCGCCAACGAGCAGCACGCCGGTCACGCCGCTGCCGATCGCGGCCTCCGTCAGCGCAACATCGACCGCAAACAGGCGAACCCAGACGATCGAGAGCAGCAGTCCATAGGCGACATAGCCAACGACTGCCGCAAACACCTCGCGTGCGAAAATGGTCCAGACGGCGACCGCCAAAACCAGGGCGGCAAGGCCAATATCGAGAGCTAGAAGAACGCTCATGCCGCCGGTCCCTTGCGCCGCACGGCGCGCCCTATGAGCTGCGCAACCGTTGCGCCGGCCAACTGGACGAGTGCCCAAATGGCGACGAGCTTGAGTGCGGCGAGCAGGCTTCCCGTACGAGGCAGCAAGCCGAGCACGACAAGGCCAAGACCGAGATTGTCGGCCTTTGTTAGCGCGTGCAAACGAGTCAACGCGTCGGGGAAGCGCAACAAACCCACCGTGCCCGCGAAAAAGAAAAAGGCGCCGGCGCCTATCGCCGCGATGCTGAGGACGTCAAGAACGAGACTCATTGGCCCCCCGCCTGATGGGGGTCCGCCGTCTCCGCAGGCGCGGCGCTATTGACGAAAGCGACGGAGGCGAAGGCGGCGAGAAGAGCAAGTCCCAGGGCGACGTCCTCCACCCCGCGCGCGCCCGTCGCCGCGGCGACCAGCAGCAGCGAAGCGATTCCGCCGGTGCCAAGGAGCTGTGCCGCCATCATGCGGTCGGCGTTGCCTGGTCCGCCGAGGATGCGGACAAGACCAACAGCCACCGTGAACAGAATGAAGCCTGCGGCGGCGAGCAGAAAATCAGTCATGGCCGAGCACCCGGATGAACAAACTCTCTTCGGCCGCCAGATTGGCGGCAACAGGCTGATCAACGTCGAGGCAATGGATGAGGAGCGCCCCATTTGCATCCGTTCCGGTTGGCAGCGTTCCCGGCAGCAGACTGGACAGCGTGCAGAACGCGCTCCGCGCTCCGCCTGGTGGCAGGTGCAAAGGATAGACCACGAAGCCTGGCCGCAGTCGCAGTCTCGGATGGAGCGCGCGCCACGCAACGTCCGTGCCGGAAACCACGGACTGACGCACAAAGCTCAGCACGAGCGCCGCGAGGGCTACAAGCCGCAGCCGCGATCCCTCCGCCGGCAGGAGAAGCAGACTGGTCCACGTGGCGGCCGCCACGGCGGCCAGTCCAACCGGAAGATCCGCCGGGGCCCACCCGGAGATCATGAGCCAGAAGCCAAGGAAAAACACGGCTCGTGCCGCTGCAACCCTCACGCGGCGCGGCGCGGCATCATCGCTTGGGGCGCTCAAGAGGCAAATCCATCGAGCGCCAGAGACGCGATGCGCAACGGATCACGCCGCCATCGGCGCAACGGGATCCGGGAAATTTGGTCATGCTGTATGCCGGTGCGGCTGGGCATCCAAAGTCCTCAATCAGCGTGCCACGACGCGGGCAAAGTTACCATGTTCCCCGCAACAGGGGAAGCATTGGCGAGTGGCCGGCCGGGTAAGTCGAGCAACCTCGAGTTGCCATCGGCGCCGACCGTCAGAGTGTGCACATAGAAATAGGCAACGCTGTCGCCGGCCGCCGCCATGACAGGAGACGGCGCGGACACGATAAGCAGACCCCCGCACTGGCCGATCCAATCGATGTGCCGGCGGTCGTGCATGATCGCCGCGTGGTCGGCCAGGCGTTGCAGGCCCCGGACAAACCAGCTGCCATTGATCGCGGCCGCGCCGATGCGCTCGAACGGAGCTTCGCTGGTTTGGGATAATCGACCACATTGGGTGAAGCGCCACGATCCAGCATGCGCGAGTGGCCGGGAGTTAGTCGACTTCGAAGCATGTAGTAGCTTGTACTTGATCTTACGGACGGTGCCTTTTTGGAGGTGGTCGGTCCGCGGCGTGACGATATTCAGGCAGCGATCATTGTTTCCCTCGCAA
>JBOHJT010000175.1:0-6905 GCA_050728715.1 Methylocella sp. | reverse complement strand
GTCGATTTGACATCGACGACGAAAGTGGATCCGGGGTGGAGTTTTGAGAGGCCGCGGGCCAACAGGACGCCGATTTTGTCGGCGAAAATTTCCTCGCCGCGATTATCGACGACGCCGCAGCGGTCGCCGTCGCCATCAAAACCAAGGCCCACATCGGCGCCAGCCTCCAGCACCTTGGTGGCCATCGCATGCAGCATGTGAAGATCCTCGGGGTTCGGATTATAGCGAGGAAAGGTGAAATCGGGGTCGGTATCGAGCGGGACCACCTCGCAGCCGAGCATCTCCAATATTCTTGGCGCGAAGGCCCCGGCGGTGCCATTGCCGCACGCGGCGACGACTTTGAGCTTGCGCGAAATTTTCGGCCGGTTGGTCAAGTCGGCAATATAGCGGACCGGGAAATCCTCGACAAAACGATAGGAGCCGCCATCCGCGTAGCGGAATTTTCCTTGCAGCACGATCTCCTTCAAGCGTCCCATCTCGTCCGGGCCGAACGTCACCGGCCGTTGCGTGCCCATTTTCACGCCGGTCCAGCCGTTGTCGTTATGCGAGGCGGTCACCATGGCGACCGCCGCGACATCAAGCTCGAATTGCGCGAAATAGGCCATCGGCGTAAGCGCAAGGCCGATATCGTGCACCTTTATGCCCGCGGCCATGAGGCCGGCCGTCAGCGCATATTTGATCGAGGCCGAATAGGCGCGGAAATCGTGGCCGGTCACGAGGCCGGGCGCGACGCCCATGTCATGGATGAGGGTGCCAAGGCCTAGCCCCAAGGCCTGCACCCCCATGAGATTGATCTCCTTTTCGAAAAGCCAGCGCGCGTCATATTCGCGAAAGCCGGTCGGCTTTACCATCGGGGAGCTTTCATAGGCGTAGGTATTGGTCTCTAATCGCGCCACGGGCTTGGGGAACATGGACGGTCCTTGGGTAAAGGGGATGATCGGCGAAACGGCGTCGCCCGCGCCGGTCTGTCAAGAACCGCGCCGGAATATAATCCGGCGCGGCACAGCTATCCGCGGCCGGTCTATTGCTGCTTGGCGATGATCTTATCCTTGATGCCGGCGTAGACGGCAGGGGGAATGATATTCTTTTGCACCAGCTCGTCCTTGCCCTTGTAGGGACGGTTCTTGATGATGTTGGCGGCGCGGACATCGCCGACCCCTTTCAGGGCGCGCAGCTCCGCCTCGGTTGCCGTATTGATATCGAGGAGTTGCGTGGCGGCCGCTTTCGCCGCTGGCTTGGGCTTGCCGGGCTTGGCTGCCGGCGCCGGACTGGCCGCGCCTGGGACGGTGGGTTGAGCCGCTTGCGCGAAACAGGGCGTCGCAAAAACGGCAGCCACGCAAAGGCAAAGTGCAAGGATTGTCTTCCTGGGGTTTCTCATGGCGTTTCCTTTCTGGCAAGGCCGGGCTGAACCAACCGGCTCGCCCCGGCAAGAGTGTCCGTAAAATCGCCGGGGCGTCAACCGGACCCTGTCCGGCTTCGGCCGAAGCATGTTATCCAAGAAAATCATCGCCGCGCTGACTTCCCCGCTTGCCGTCAGGGGGCCACCTCCAGCCGTCCTTTCATGCCCGGATGGAAACGGCAAAAATAGTCCACGACGCCGGCGCGTTTCAAAGTCGTCCGGCCCTTGGCGCCAGCCGTGAGATCGACGTCGAAACTCCCATCCGCGGCGGTAGCCGTATGCCGGAAGATATCGGCATTCGCCCACTCGACGATATCGTTCACATGCAGCCCCACGGGCGCTGGTCCAAACCCCAGGTTGGCGATTGCGATCTCGCGGGTCCGATGCGCGGCGCCCGGCGCGGGAGAACCAAGCGCAAGAACCGAGAGGGCCAGCGCTCCTCCCGCCAGGATGTTCCGTCGAAACGTCATAGACATAAGAGTGCTACTTCAGCTCGCGTACGAGGTTCTCGGCCTGCTGTTCATGCTCCTTGAAGAGCTTGAGACCGGTTTCCAGGAAGCTCTTGAGCTCGGCGTTCTGGGCGTCGGGAATCAGCGTCGTTTCGAGCGCTCCAGTGACGGTCTCATCGTAGGCCACCTCGTTCTCGGCGTAAGCCTTGTCGAAGACCGCCCCGCTCAACTTCGCCAGCGCCCACCGCTTTTTCATCGCCACATCGGCCAGGGACCTGCTGGTCGCGTTATCCGCCGGCGTTCCCTTCAGCTTTTCGAGCAACGCGAAGGCCTGCTTGGCTACCGCTTCGAGATCCCGGACCATCTCGTCGGCGAAGGCTTTGACATCCTCATTGTGACTCTTGCTCAGCGCCTGCTTGGCGGCTTCAATGCCGATCTGCCCCGCCGTATAGGCGATATGGGCAATCTGAGGATCGGTTGGATTCCCGGCACCCTGAGCCATGGCGCTCGAGCCGGCGAAGCACAAGATTGAAACGAAGAGCGAAGTACCGAAGCGAAACACGAAATTTTCCTCCCTGACTGAAAATCCCGCCTCCGCGGGGGCTGACGGTCATTGGATGCGCCAGGGGATAAACCGCGTCCCCCACGCGGCCGTGGACTGGACAATCGGTTTTGCTCCATTTGGCCTTTCTGGCAAGGCCGGGCGCCCAGCGCCATGCGCAAGGCCCGGTGCGTGAGCCAACATGTTTGGTGCCATGCCGGAAGTTGCCGATCCCGAAAGTGGCCGTAATCCGCAGGTCTCCGTTCGGCTTTCGAGGCTCTCATCGAGTGCCATCCGGGCGCGCCGGGCGCAGGAAATGTTCGCGGCGCTTGGTCGAAGGACGCGTCGCGCGGCAACTCGGGGTGGCGCACTATACCAGGAATTTGGCGTTTATCCTTGCCGCCGCCGCTGCCGCCTCGGGAATTTGCCAGCCGGGCCTTTTTTGATATGCTGGCTTCGCGCATGAGTTAACGGAAGAGCTAAAACCTCTCCAGCGCGACAGCGGAGGACCAACAAATGTTCACACAAGACAATCCGGAAGTTCGCCAGGCCCTAGAGGAAGCCCCGAGCGAGGCGCGGGCGGCAACGACTGATCTGATGACCTCGTTCGCACAGCCTTTATCGCGCCGCTGGCTGCTGCGAGGAGCAATGGCGGGAGCAACTGGTGCCAGCGCGCTGACGGCGCTGGCGGCGGAGGCCAAACCCGCCGGCACGATCCTAATCGAGTTCTTCAGTATCCTGGCTACCGGCGAAGAGTTATTCGTCACCTTCTATAGCAATGCTATCAAGAACCACGTACAGTTGGGCCTTTACGGAGACGAGCTCAATGCTCTGAAGGCTATCCGGGCCGAAGAGCAACTCCACCTGAACTTGGCCCTCGCTCAAGGGGGAGTGCCAGCCACGAGTCAGTTCAGCATGCCGCACGGTCATGAAACCTTCGAGGATCGTTCGCTCTTCCTGCAAACCCAGCAGCTGGGCGAGGAGCTGACGAGTGGAGCGCTGCTGGCGTGGATCAAGGATACAGCGGCCATGGGGCTGCCGGTCCACGCTGAGCTCGGCGGACAGCTCATGCAGGTCGAAGGCGGTCACCGCGTGATGGGTCGCGTGATCATGGGCGAAGATCCCTTTCCCAACTGGGGTTTCGCGCCTGTGGTGCTGGACCATTTCACTGACGTGCCAGCCGCGGTCAAGGCCGCCGGATTCCTAACTCCAGGGCCGGGCAACATGTTTGATTTTCACGCGGTATCTCCGAGCTTCAAAGGAGTGATCAACACGACGACAGGGACGATTTAAGTCCAAGCTTTAATCTCGCTTGCCGCGTTGCATTACCCAGCGCCCAGACCGGTTCGGGACACCCAGCCGGCGGAGCCGGCGCCACGGACGGCTCGGCACGAAGAGCCTGCGCGCTTTCACTGGTCGGGCCCGGCTTGGCCAAAGTTAGCTGGTCGCGTGGCTGCGCGAAACAGAGCGGCGCTAGGCCAAGATCTGGTCGCGCAGACCGCCATAAACGAACGTCCGGATCAGTTCCTTTGCGTAGAAATCATGCGGGAAGCCGAGTCCAATCCGGCTTGCCTCGTCCAGCGTTTTTAACTGGTTGGCGGAGAGCACCAAGTCGAAGCTTGCGAGGTTGTCTTGCAGCTGCGAGAGCTTTCGCGCTCCGATAATGGGGATGACCGGCACCGGCCGGTAACGGAGCCACGCGAGGCCGACCTGAGCCATGCTGCGGCCGACCTCATCGGACACAGCCTTGACGGCAGCGACGATGCGCTCGGTCCGTTGTTGCTCCGGCATGAACTGCTTCATCATGTCGCTGCTCATGCGGCCCGCCTCGGACGATCCGTGGCCGTGGTACTTGCCGGTAAGCACGCCATTGGCCAATGGCGACCACGCGGTCAAGCCGAGGTTCAGCGCCTTGGCCATAGGGATCAGTTCCCGCTCCACGGTTCGCTCGATCAGGCTGTACTCGATCTGCAACCCGACGAAGGGCGACCACCCCCGCAGGTGGGCAAGCGTGTTCGCCTGCGCGACCCACCAGGCCGGAGCATCGGAGATGCCGACGTAGAGCACCTTGCCTTGGCGAACCAAATCATCCAGCCCGCGCATGACCTCTTCGACCGGCGTGATCTGGTCCCAGATGTGGACCCAGTATAGGTCGATATAATCGGTTTGCAGCCGCTTGAGGCTCGCTTCCACTGCCTGCACCATGCTCTTGCGGTGATTGCCGGCCGCGTTCGGGTCTGTGCCCGGAGCAGCATTTGTGTATTTCGTGGCCATCACCACGCTCTCGCGGTGGCCCGCCGTAAACTCGCCGAGGAACGATTCGCTCGTCCCCTTCGTGTACAAGTTGGCGGTGTCGATGAAGTTGCCGCCGGCCTCGCGAAAAGCGTCGTAAACCATGCGAGCCTCGTCCTTGGCCGCGCCCCAGCCCCAGTCGTCGCCGAAGGTCATGGTGCCGAGCGCTGCTTCCGAAACTCGAAGTCCGCTGTTGCCCAAAAGCCGGTACCGCATAGGAGTCTCCTTTTATTCGTGTGACCATGGAAACCGACGCTTTAGCTTTTTTCCGCGGTGAAGGCACGAAACGGAGGATTTTAATTAGAGGTGGGGGTCAGAGAGGCACCTGTAGCAGGGACCCGCGCGGCGCAACGCCTAGTGGTGAAAATCTGACGCTCGATACCTGCTTGTAACGACATCTTCGATACGAGGTTGTTGGGGGTGTGCTCACGAGACGAATATGTCGTGCTATCGCGATGAATCCGTCGGTCTAAACTGAAGGAGAGCTTGCTCGTGGCCCTACATGACCTACCTTGGGAAGGCGGGTGCCGCTGCGGTCGCATTCGCTTCCGTATTACGCAGCCGCCGATGCTGACGATGGTGTGCCACTGTACCGGTTGCCAGCACATGACTGGCAGCGCCTTTTCAACGTCGATCGCGGTGCCGACGCCAGGTTTTGACGTGACCACGGGTGAACCGGTACTCGGCGGGCTGCACGGCGATGCGACCCGTCACCACCATTGCGACTGGTGCAAGAGTTGGGTCTTCACCCGCATTGAGCCTGATTTGGGCTTTGTCAACGTCCGCGCGACAATGCTCGATGATGCGAGTTGGTTCATTCCCTTCATCGAAACCTATACCAACGAGGCGCTCCCTTGGGCAACGACGCCCGCCAAGCACAGCTACGCCGAGTTTCCGCCGATGGAGGCCTATCAGGAGCTTCTGGAAGAGTATGCCTCCCGGGCCTGACCGTTGCCTCCCACTGGACCGATAAATATCGCTTTTCCGGAAGCCAATGAAGACGGCTTAGTTGGCGTATGATTTTTCCCGCTTCGTGAGTCGCCCCCTGACGGGAGATCAACCGGACAAGCCAGTGACATCGGCGCATTGAGTTCGTTCAGAAAGCTCGCGGACGGGGCGGAATAGGCAACCTCATTCCGCGACGGCCCGCGCGTCGGCTTGCTCGGCAAGCCAGCGCTCGGCCTCCATCGCCGCCATGCAGCCGAGACCGGCCGCGGTCACTGCCTGGCGGTAGATGTCGTCGCTGACATCGCCCGCCGCGAATACGCCGGGCACGCTCGTCGCGGTCGAGAAAGGCGCCGTCTTGATGTAGCCATTCGGCTTGATCGCGAGCTGACCCTTGAAAAGACCGGAAGCCGGCTCGTGTCCGATGGCGACGAAAACGCCATGGGCCTCGACCTCGCGCAAGCTGTCCGTCTTGACATTCCTCAAGGAAACGCGGGTGACGCCCGGAGGATTGTCCGTGCCGCGGATTTCTTCAACGACATGATCGAAGATCAGTTCGACATTCGGCCTCTTGAACAGCCGTTCCTGCAGGATGCGTACGGCGCGAAAAGACTTGCGCCGGTGCACGAGCGTGACCTTGCTGGCGATGTGGCTCAGGTACAAAGCTTCCTCGAACGCCGTATTGCCACCGCCGACGACGACGACGGGCTTGCCGCGAAAAAAAAATCCGTCGCAGGTCGCGCAGGCGGACACGCCATAACCTTTAAACTTGGTTTCCGAAGGGATGCCGAGCCATCTCGCCTTGGCGCCGGTCGAAATGACCAGAGTGTCGCATGTGTATCCGGCGCCGCTGTCGCCTTGGAGCCGGAACGGACGCCGGTCAAGCTTGACCTCGACAACATGGTCCGCGACCATGCGCGCGCCCACATGCTCGGCCTGCGCCTTCATCTGGTCCATCAGCCAAGGACCCTGGACCGGCGTGGCAAAGCCTGGATAATTCTCGACGTCGGTGGTGACCGTCAGCTGGCCGCCCGGCTCGAAGCCAGAGATCAGAACCGGCTCCAGCATGGCGCGCGCGGCGTAGATCGCGGCGGTATAGCCGGCGGGTCCCGATCCAATTATGATTATTTTGGCATGCGAGGCGTCCGGGGACCGGGGAGTTGTTGACATGAAACGCCTTGTACGGCAAGCGCGACACCCGCTTGCGGGTTGCCCGGTCCATGGAAAGCACTATTTTTTAAAAATATAAGATCAGCTTGCTTGACCACAACCTTTCTCC
>JBOHJT010000174.1:0-7027 GCA_050728715.1 Methylocella sp. | reverse complement strand
CGCAAATCCATCGAATAGGGCTTCGCCATCGCTGTCGACCTCCACTTGGACGCCAACTTGAATCTGATTTGCAGCCTCTTGGGAATCCCCTCCCGATTCAATCACGATGCGACATGCTCTAGTGGCCTGCTTTGGCATTCAAATCGCTGAGAATGAGTGCGGAGTCCGCGGCCGCGGAGGCCGTGACCCTTACACGTGTCACCAGGATTTGATGGCAGCCAGGAGAGCTTGGGTGCTGGCCTCGTGTTCTTCGAGCGCGATGACATCGCCGCGTTCGACATCGGCCAGAGCTTCGTCGACGCAAGGTTTCGCCCATGCAAGATTGTCGCTCTCCTCGGAGGCGCGCTAGGCGATCCTTTCGTCGATAAGTTGCCGCGCGGCTTCCTCGATCGAGGAAAAGCCGCCGCGCGGGACATGAGCGTCCAGCAACGACTCTTGTTCGCGAGTGAGAATGATCATGATGGCGATTTTCGTAGCATGAAAAGGAGCAATGCAACAGGCCCGGCGCAAGGGCTTTGATCCGCGTCTGATTCGGCCCATATTGGCGGCATGGTCAAAGCTCCGTCCGCACGAAACACGCGCTCAAAGGCCGCGCGGCCCGAGGTCACGCCGCTTGGCGAACACCTCGCCGCGCTCCTCAATCCGGCGCTGAACCAGCGGCAGACTGGCGTTTCCGAGGCGGCGCAAGCTGAGTACGTGCCAGCGCGGTCCGCGCCTTTGCACCACCCTCCTGGGATGAACGGCGTCGCAGCGACCGTTGAATCCCTAAAAGATCTGCTGGAGCGGGGCGATCCGAACATCCGGGAAAAAAAGCCCTGGACGCCGCACCGGCCGCCGCGCCCGGACAAATCTGAAGGCGGCCAAAGATTTCGCGTCGTCTCGGAATTCGAGCCGGAGGGCGATCAACCCGGCGCGATCGACGAGCTCGTCAAGGGCATCGAGTGCCAAGAGCGCGACCAGGTGCTTTTAGGCGTCACGGGCTCGGGAAAAACCTTTACCATGGCGCAGGTGATCGCGAAGACCAACCGTCCGGCCTTGATTCTGGCGCCCAACAAGACCCTCGCCGCACAGCTTTACGGCGAGTTCAAAAGCTTTTTTCCGGACAATGCGGTCGAATATTTTGTTTCCTACTACGATTATTACCAGCCGGAAGCCTATGTGCCGCGCACCGACACCTATATCGAAAAGGAAAGCTCGATTAACGAGCAGATCGACCGGATGCGTCACGCGGCCACGCGCGCGCTGCTCGAACGCGACGACGTGATCATTGTCGCGTCCGTCTCTTGCATCTATGGCATAGGCTCGGTCGAGACCTATACCGCGATGACGTTTGCCGTGAAGCTCGGCGAAAAAATCGACCGGCGCCAGCTCATCGCCGATTTGGTGGCGTTGCAATACAAGCGCTCGGCGGGGGATTTTTCGCGCGGCGCCTTTCGGGTGCGCGGCGACACCATCGAGCTGTTCCCGGCTCACTATGAGGATCGCGCCTGGCGCATTGGCTTCTTTGGCGATTCGATCGAAACCATCGCCGAATTCGATCCGCTGACCGGCAAAAAGACGCAAGACCTCGAATTCATAAAAGTCTATGCCAATTCGCATTATGTTACGCCGCGCCCTACCCTTCTGCAATCGATCAAGGGTATCAAGGTCGAACTGAAGCAGCGTCTCGCCGAGCTCAATGCCGGTGGCCGGCTGCTCGAGGCGCAGAGGCTCGAACAGCGCACCATGTTCGATCTTGAAATGCTGGAGGCGACCGGCTCCTGCGCCGGCATCGAGAATTATTCGCGCTATTTAACCGGCCGGCTTCCCGGCGAGCCGCCGCCAACCCTCTTCGAATATCTGTCCGATAATGCGCTTGTCTTCACCGACGAATCGCATGTCACCATCCCGCAAATCGGGGGCATGTATCGCGGCGACTTCCGGCGCAAGGCGACGCTCGCCGAATACGGGTTCCGGCTGCCGTCCTGCCTCGACAACAGGCCTTTGCGTTTCGAGGAATGGGACGCGATGCGGCCGCAGTCGATCCATGTCTCGGCGACGCCAGGCCCCTGGGAAATGGAGCGGACGGGAGGCGTTTTCGTCGAGCAGGTCATCCGCCCCACCGGGCTCATTGATCCGCCGGTGGAGATCCGTCCCGCGCGGGCTCAAGTGGACGACCTTCTTGGCGAGGTGCGCGAGGTGGCGGCAATGGGCTACCGCGCCCTCGTCACCGTGCTCACCAAGCGCATGGCGGAGGATTTGACCGAATATCTGCACGAGCATGGCGTGCGGGTGCGCTACATGCACTCCGACATCGACACGATCGAGCGAATCGAGATCATCCGCGACCTGCGGCTCGGCGCCTTCGACGTGCTCGTCGGCATCAACCTTTTGCGCGAAGGGCTCGATATCCCGGAATGCAGCTTGGTCGCCATCCTCGATGCCGACAAAGAAGGATTTTTGCGCAGCGAGACGTCGCTCATTCAGACCATTGGGCGCGCGGCGCGCAATGTCGATGGCAAGGTGATCCTATATGCCGACCATGAGACCGGCTCGATTGCGCGGGCGATGGCCGAGACCAGCCGCAGGCGCGAGAAACAACAGATCTATAACGTCGCGCATGGGATTACGCCCGCCTCGATCAAACGCGGGATCGCGGACATTTTGGGCTCGGTCTATGAGCAAGACCATGTCACCGCCGATGCCGGACTCGGTGCGCCGGAGGTTCTCGCTGGACATAATTTCAAGGCGACGATCGCCGATCTCGAAAAGCGCATGCGCGCCGCCGCCGCCAATCTCGACTTCGAGGAGGCCGCCCGCTATCGCGACGAATTGAAACGCCTGCAAGCGGTCGAACTCGCAATCGCCAGCGATCCGCTGGCAAGCCAGCGCGATGTCGAGGCGGAAGCGGGGGCTTTTACCGGCGAACGCAAATATGGACGCGCCGCCAATGTTCCCTTGAGCCGGCCGCACAAGCCAACCGATGCCGAGATGGGACCGCATAATTTCGGCGGCGGCGAGGCCAAACCGCGTTCGAGCGCCGGAAAGGGCGGAACGCGGGCTTGGAAAGGGAAGCGACACTGAGCGAACTGCCGCCGCCACTAATCGCGGCGGCACTACTTGCGGAATTATCGTCTATTTCCGCGGCCGCGGCCGGAGAGCAGCTCTTGCCGGTGCCTTATCCAGAACTGCTTGGCCCCAATGCGCGGATCGCTGGCGGATCGCCGATGACGGGCGCTCGCACATTTGCTCCCCGATCCGGTTCCGCAAAGTCTCGGCCCGAACGCGCTTGGCAATCCAAGGCCCTGGCACCGCGACAGCCATCGGCAGCTTTTGCCAACGCCCTACGGACGGCAATATCATCGTTGGCGCCGCAACAGCTTCGAGCCCTCGCGAAAGCCTTCATCCGAGGAGCTTGCACTCGAAGCACGAGGGCGTATTTCTCGCTTGCAGCTTGTGGCTCGTCGATAAACTCGTGCTATTGGGAAGGCTCGGTGAGGCGTGCGGCTTGTTCGAGCGCTTGCTCGCGCTAGGCGACGATCTTGGCTTGTTATCCGAAGACTACGATCCCGTGGCGAAACGTCTTGTCGGCAATTTTTCGCGGGCCTTTTCGCATATTGCCTTGATCAACTCCGCGTATAATCTTGCCCGAGCAGCGAAGCCCACGGAACAATGCACAGGCGCAAGGGTGCTGGAGGCCTGGGAAGATCGATGCGTCTTGTGTTGAGCGGCCCGAGTGGCACGCACGGGGTCCCCCTCGGCCGCCTGCACGCCACGACGTTTGCTCTCACGCCCGTCATTCGACCTGCAAAAGCAGCGCGACAAGTTCGCTTTGGCGATGTGTGCCGGTCTTGGCAAAGACCGATTTCAACTGATTGCGTGCCGTCTCCCGTGAAATCTTCAATTCTCGAGACGCGATTCCGGGAGAGGCGCCGCGCGCGATGACGCCGGCGAGTTTCGCCTCCGAAGGGGTAAGGCGGAATGTCCTGGCGAGGACCGCCGTGGGCGGCCCTGGTTTCGGCCCCAAGGCATTTAACGTCAAAAGCGCACGCACTTCCTGCGCGGGCAAGTGCGCCGCGCCGTTGAAAGGCCAAATTCGCACGATAACCGGCAATTTGTCCTGGCGCTGAACGATAATCGGGTCGGTAGCCAACGGGTTGAGACGGGGCGAGGTTCTCAATCGATCGATGGCTTCTTTCAGGAGGGCCCGGGCCGCGGGGTCGCGAACGAAAAGACACCGGTCCTTGATCTTGACATCGTTGTCGAAAATGGCTTCGGCCGCGGCGTTCACGTCGGCGACGAACCCGTCCTCGCCGAGGGCGATCGCGGGCAGGCGCATCGCATCGAGCACCGCGGATGGAGCGGGGGCCGATCCATCCGCTCCCGCGACGGCGGTGATCTCGACCAAGCGCCGGGTGAAGGAAGCAAGAATACGCTCCTCCTCGGCGCGCAGATTGCCGGCTTCCAAATTCATGTCGAAAAAGTTCATTTTAACACCTCGATCATTGTTAAAATACTTCACTCCCCGATGTGGGACTGCGACCGACGGCTCCGGTTGTCCCCGCGCATGCTCAAGAGCAACCCGGGCGAACCGCGAGCGAGACAGAAAGTCTTCGGTAGATAGTTTCTTAGCGAACAACAAGCCCTGACATTTTTATGGCTGGAGGCTCCTTTCTGGATCATGAGCGAAATGGCTAAAAGGCTGCGGTGGTATCGGAAATGGCTGGCATGGCGAAAAGAAAGTAGACGGTTTCGATAAAAATGCCGGTGGATTAGAGGTGATTTCGACGCCCGGCACGACCCCTTGAATGACGCGCCGCTTACGCCAAACTCCCTCTCGCGTCAAATATGAACATCGCCATTCGTCAAACAACAAACAAAAGTTACTTAATCTTTGCTGCTGGTTCCTTGACAGTAAAGCACACGATTGTCGATATGGCAATAAAAAATATTACCGTCGCGGCAAAACGTTTGTTTGCCTGCAACGGGTGTTTCCGCACCGCGACACTGTGACGCTCCCCGCGCCGCCAAGGCGCCTCCGGGTGCCACGGCACGCTTGCGCGGCCAGTGTGATTAAAGAATAGATTTCGAGGGCTTCCAATCGGCGGTGCCGCCGAAAGTCCCAGAAAGAGCTTACGCCGATCGGTATTGGCGAGTGAGCAGGAAGGAGCAAAGGCCTTGATTTCCGTAACATTCCCGGATGGAGCGTCCCGCCCATTCGAGCCCGGCGTCAGCGGGTTAGATATTGCCAAAAGCATTTCGCCATCGCTCGCCAAGCGCGCCGTCGCGATGGCGCTCGACGGAACCTTGCGCGACCTCGCCGATCCCTTGACCAGCGACGCTAGCATCGAGTTCCTCGCCCGCGAAGACCCGGGAGCGCTCGAACTCGTGCGCCACGATGCCGCCCACGTCCTCGCCGAGGCGGTGCAGACGCTCTTTCCCGGCACGCAAGTCACGATCGGGCCGGTGATCGAAAACGGCTTTTATTACGATTTCTATCGCGCCGAGCCTTTCACGCCGGAAGATTTTCCGGCGATCGAAAAAAAAATGGCTGAGATTATCGCCCGCGACAAACCCTTCACGAAGGAAATTTGGACACGCGAAAAAGCCAAGGCTTGGTTCGCGGCGCATGGCGAGACTTTCAAGGTCGAACTCGTCGATGCGATCCCCGCCAACGAGACCTTGAAAATCTACAAGCAGGGCGATTGGCTCGATCTCTGCCGCGGCCCCCATATGACCTCGACGGGCAAGATCGGCAACGCCTTCAAATTGATGAAAGTCGCGGGCGCCTATTGGCGCGGCGATTCGACAAAGCCGATGCTCCAGCGGATCTACGCGACGGCCTTCGCCAAGGCAGACGAGCTCGCGGCCTATCTAAAGCAGCTGGAAGAGGCCGAACGGCGGGATCATCGCCGCTTGGGGCGGGAAATGGATTTGTTCCATTTTCAGGAGGAAGGGCCGGGAACGGTTTTCTGGCACCCCAAGGGCTGGACGTTGTTCCAAACGCTGATTTCCTACATGCGGCGGCGGCAAAGCGAGCTCGGCTATATCGAAGTGAATACGCCGCAGGTGCTCGATCGCGCGCTTTGGGAGACGTCCGGCCATTGGCAGACGTTTCGCGAGAGCATGTTCATCACCCAGACCGAGGATAAGCGCGTCTTCGCCCTGAAGCCGATGAATTGTCCCGGCCACGTGCAGATCTTCAAGAACGGCCTTAAATCCTATCGCGACCTGCCGCTAAAAATCGCCGAATTCGGCATCGTCCACCGCTACGAGCCTTCCGGCGCGATTTTCGGCCTCATGCGGGTGCGCGCCTTCACCCAGGACGACGCGCATATTTTTTGCACCGAGGATCAGATCATGGAGGAGAGCCTGAAGGTCAACGACCTCATCCTTTCCATCTACCGGGATTTCGGATTCGAGGACATCGTTATCAAATTGTCGACGCGGCCAGAAAAGCGGGTCGGCTCGGACGCGGCCTGGGACCGGGCAGAGGCGGCCTTGTCGGGCGTCCTCGAGACGCTCAAAGGACGCGGCGCCAAGACCGCCGTCAATCCTGGCGAAGGCGCGTTTTATGGCCCAAAGCTCGAATACACCTTGCGCGATGCGATCGGGCGCGAGTGGCAGTGCGGCACGACGCAAGTCGATTTCAATTTGCCCGGCCGCCTCGGCGCTTTCTATATCGGGCCGGACAGCGAGAAGATCACGCCGGTGATGATCCATCGCGCCGTGTTTGGCTCGCTCGAACGCTTCACCGGTATCCTCGTCGAGCATTTCGCCGGGCATCTGCCATTGTGGCTTTCGCCCTTGCAAATCGTCGTCGCGACGATCACGAAGCAAGCCGACGATTACGCCTATGAAGCGGTGGCGGCGGCGCGAAAACCCGGGCTTCGTGTCGAGGGCGACCTTCGCAACGAGAAGGTCACCTATAAGGTGCGCGAGCATTCGCTGGCCAAGGTGCCGGTCCTCTTGGTCGTCGGCAAGAAAGAGGTGGCCGGACGCACCGTTTCGATCCGGCGGCTAGGTTCGCCCGAGCAAACCCAGATGG
>JBOHJT010000173.1:0-7032 GCA_050728715.1 Methylocella sp. | reverse complement strand
CCACAATTGCAATCATCATCGGCCTCGCTTCGGCATCAACGGAAAACCGCCCATCTCAAGGATCTCCGTCAATAACCTACCGAGACACGCCACCTAGGCCTTGATTTGGAGGCAGCCCGACGGGCTGCCGCGTTCTTCGACGAGCTCGGCAACCATTAGCTTGTACCAACGGCCTTATGAAGGTATCCGCGACAGCCAGTCGCGAGAAGCGAGAGAGATGATGCGGTCTGTTTCAGCGGTGCGAGCGTTCCACGCCGCGCGAGAGCCAAGCATCGACAATGGAGGTATAGGTATCGAAGATGCGCCCTGCGAGGTAGTTTTGCCGCAGGTACCGCCAGGCATCCTGAGCGAAGCGCATCAAATGCCCTTGATGCGCGGAGAGCTGTCGAAGGACCTGCGCGTTGAGTTCGGAACTAAAGGGCGGCAAGGGCAGGAGAGATATGTTGTCCGGCACCAGCAAATCGTGGGCTATGTGCCAACCGGCGCCATCGATAATGACGCCAGCATGGGCGCCGCGCTGGACGTTCTGGCTGGTTTCCTTCAGGTGAAGAGTCATGGCCTCCGTGGTGACATATGGCATGAACCCGCGCCGCACCTGCATCGCGAGCTGGACGGTCTTCGACAAGCTCAGACGGCTCCAAAGATATAGGCATTGGTGTGTCGCTGGTCGCGGCGCATGCGAGGGCGCATCCCGGATTTCCCCCAGACGCGGGTCAACGTGCCTTTCTGCCCAAGGAGCGCCTCGTCCTGGAACCAAATTTCAACGGCTCTGCCTTTGGCGTGTTCGGGGAGGATTTCCGCGACTTTTGCGGCGACGTTTTTTTTAAAAGCCGCGAGGACTTGCGGGCGAGATACTTACTCGAATGAATTCCGCGCGAAGCGAAATAAGGAATTCAAGAGAGGTGCGAGGCCAGATTCGGGATGAAGGCGGCGAACAGAGAGGCGCGAGACGCCCAACCGGCGCAGGATTTTGCCAACGTTACGCTCGTGATAGACAACGCCAAACCTTTCCCTGATGATGTCCCGTAAATCAACGCGCCGCCACCGAACGAGCGTTCCTTCGGGATAGAGCAGAACAAGCGCGGCGATCTCTTGTTCTTGTTTTGCCGTCAACGCACGTTTCGCGTGTCCCTTCGAACGGTCGCGCAAACCGTCCATCCCCTCCGCGCAATAACGATGCATCCCGTCCCGTGGCGTTTGGCGCGTCATCCCGGCTTGTCGCGCCGCCTGTCCACGTTGCATGCCGTCCACAATATTGGCGATTCCGAAAAGGCGCGCCACGACACCTCCGTCTGTTTCGGCCCGCGCCTTCTTTCTCAAAACCACAGCGCCGATGTCGCGCCCTACCTCAATGCCTGCTTTCCACATGCCTGCCTCCTTTCTTGGGAAGACTCATGTGAATCACATTTCATGCAATCGGGGAATCCCTCGCCCGAGTCAGCTCATGGGGCCGTTGGTATCACGCGAGCGCAACAATCTCTTGAGACCGCTCGTAGTCGCAGAGAACTGCGGAAGCATTCACAATTCGGCAGGCGCCAACTTCCGCGTCATGAGCCCAAACGATTTTTTTCCGGTTCTGACGTGAATGGGGTGTACGAAGGCTATTTTCAATCGACCTGAAGCAACTTTAGCTTGCGATGCAGGGCCGAGCGCTCCATGCCCACGAATTCGGCGGTGCGCGAAATGTTGCCGCCGAACCGGTTGATCTGGGCAACCAAATATTCACGCTCGAAGACTTCGCGCGCTTCCCGCAAGGGAAGGTTCATCAGCTTTTCGCCGCCGGGGCCATTCGGCGTCGAAGGAACGAGTGCGCCGATCTCGGAGGGCAGCATATCCGCGGTAACCGCCGCCTCGGGGTCGCCGGCCGCGAGGATCATCAACCGTTCCACGTTGTTGCGCAATTGCCTTATATTTCCGGGCCAATCGTGCGATTGCAGAACCGCCATCGCGTCGTCGGCGATCAAACGCCGCGGCATGCCGGTTATAGCCGACAGCTGCTCCATGAAAAAAGCGATGAGTTCGGCAATATCCTCGCGGCGTTCGCTCAGCGAGGGGACGCGAACCGGCACGACGGCGAGACGATGGAAAAGATCCTCGCGGAACGAACCGTCGGCGATCAACGCCGCGAGATCGCGCGAGCTCGATGAGATGATGCGGACATCCACATAAACGCGGGTCGCGCCTCCGACGCGGAGAAAATTCTGCTCGACCAGCACCCGCAGGATCTTGCCCTGGGTCTCCCTGGGCATATCGGCGATTTCGTCGAGGTAGAGCGTGCCGCCGTGTGCTTCCTCGAGCGCGCCAATCTTGCGGCTGCTTCCCTCCTTGGCTTCGGTTCCAAACAATTCCATTTCCATCGTTTCCGGCGCGATCGTCGCCGAGTTGATGGTGACGAAAGGGCCGTCCGCGCGGGCCGAGGAGTCGTGGATGCCGCGGGCGGCGAGTTCCTTGCCCGCGCCCGGCGAGCCGGTGATCAGAACCCGCGAATTGGCCGGCCCGACGCGCTCGATTACGTGACGCAATTGGTTGATCACGGCGGATTTGCCGACAATCCGGTTGGCTCCGCCGGCCCTTGTGCGCAACTCGGTGACCTCGCGCTTCAATCGCGAGGCTTCGAGCGCGCGTTCCGCGACCAGCACCAGGCGGTCCGCCTTGAACGGCTTTTCGATGAAATCATAGGCGCCGAGCTTTATTGCGGAGACCGCCGTCTCGATATTGCCGTGACCGGAAATCATGACGACCGGCAGCATCGGGTTCTGCTCCTTGACGATCTTCAGCAACTGCAAGCCGTCGAGTCTTGAGCCTTGTAGCCAAATATCGAGAAAGACGAGGGTTGGGCGTCTTGCGCCAATCGCGGCCAACGCCTCGTCGGAATTCTTGGCCGTGCGCGTGCCATGGCCTTCGTCCGCCAATATCCCGGAAACAATTTCACGTATGTCCGCTTCATCGTCCACTATCAGAATATCGCTCGCCATGAATTTCTTCATCCTCCCTTTCCGGTTTCGACAGGCATGGTTGTGTCCCAATCCCCGGCATAATCATGCCCGCCATGATCGGGTCCCAAGGGAAAATACAGCCTGACCCAGGCGCCACGCCCACTCGGCGCATCCCGCAATTCGAGCCCGCCGCCGTGATCGGCCAAAATTTTAGCGACGATCGGGAGGCCCAGCCCCGTTCCGTCAGCGCGCGTCGTCATATAGGGTTCAAGGAGCCTTTGCCGGTTCTCCTTGGGAAAGCCGTTGCCGTTGTCGATCACGTCGATGGTGACGGCGCGCCCGGCAACTGCGACCGCCACGAATATCTTCCCTTGGAAGCCGGATTCGCTGGTGTGCGCGGCAATCTCTTCGGTTGCGTTCTTAACGATGTTCGTCAAGGCTTGGGCCAAAAGCCGCCGGTCGAACGGGGCCCGGACCGGATCTTGCGGCAGCCGGTCTTCCAACAAAATGCCGGGATGGGCGACCCGCATCAGGAACAGGACCTGGCGCACGCATTCGCCAAGGTCGCCGCTTTCGAGGCGGGGTTTCGGCATCCGCGCGAAAGACGAAAATTCATCCACCATGCGTTTGATGTCGTCGACTTGCCGGACGATCGTATCGGTGCACTGATCGAAAATGTCGCGGTCTTGCTCGATCAAACGCCCATATTTGCGTTTCAGCCGTTCTGCGGACAGCTGGATCGGGGTCAGGGGATTCTTGATTTCATGGGCGATCCGGCGGGCGACGTCGGCCCAGGCCGCCGTCCGCTGCGCGGTCACGAGGCCGGTGATATCGTCGAGCGTCACGACATAGCTCTTGTCGGCGCGTTCGCTCGGCTCGCTGGTGATGCTCACGTTGAAGAGACGATCGAGGCCCCCGCGGGAAAGCGATATTTGTCCCTGGACCAGACGAGATTGACCGGCGCGCGCTTCGGTTAGCATGCCCTCTATTTCAGGCAACACGTTTGCGATTGGCTGACCGGCGATCCGCGCCGCCGATTCGCCGCTTTCGGGAATCAATTTTTCAGCGGACGGATTGAGCACGGTAATTTCGCTTTCCGGTCCGATGCCCACGACCGCGACCGGAACGCCGGAGAGAACCGCCTCGGTGAAGAGCCGCCGCTCGTCGATCAGCTTGCTCGCCGCGATTAGCCGGTGCTGCTGCAGGCTCAGTTCCGAGGTCATTTTGTTGAAGGTTTCGCCGAGATGGGCAAGATCGCCCTCGGACTTATGCACCGCAACCTGAACGTGGAGATTGCCAGAGGCGACCTCGTCGGTCGCGGCGATCAAGCGCCTTATCGGCGCCACGAGACTGTCAGCGAAGGAAAGACCGAGCCAGGTCGCGGATAAAAGCATGATGAGGGCGATCAGGACGAACATGGTCGCGAAAGCGATCCTTATCCCGCGCCGGTGATTGTCGAAATCATCGTAGAGCGCGACGAGCTTGGCGGCCTGGCGGGGAAACTCCACCGTGAACGGATCGACCGGCCGGGCCACATATAAAAACGTGTCCTGGAAGGATAGGAGCGTTCGCAAGGCGACGAAAGTCCGGCCTTCATCGAGGATTAGGCACAAGGGCTCGTTTTTTCTTGCGTCGTCGAAGTCGCTAGGCTCGGGACGGACGACGGCATTGCCAACCACGGCGCCCGTGTCCACCCGCTCGACCACCGTGCCGTCGGACTTCAAAAGAGCCGCGGCGGTGAAGCCAAGAAAACGCGCCCTTGACGTGAAAAACTCACGAAACAGCGGCCGGTCCACCTCAAACATGAGCTTGCCGCGATCGAGATCGGAGGCCGTGAGCCGTGCCTCCTGGAGCAGCGACTTGCATTGACCTTCCCGAAACAGACGCGCGGCGTCGATTGTGTTTTGCACAAAGCCGCGTCCATCTTGCATGAAGGCCGGATTGAGACTGCGTTCCAGCGTCACCGAACCGACCCAGGCCATCAGCAGCGCCGGCGCGGCGGCGATGATTGAAAAAAGTCCGACGATGCGAATATGCAGTTCCGCCCCGGCGACGCCCGCCCGGCGCGCCTTGAAGAGTGCATAGGCCTCGGCGAGGACGAAACCGAAGACGAGGAGGATGCCAAGAATATTGGCGACAAACAGCCCCAGAACGACGGAATCGGTCGGCGCGATCGGCGTATAGCCGGAAAAAATCAGAAAACTGACAAGCCCGATGAAGAGGGCAAGGATAACGGCCACGGGCCCGAACCGGGCGGTAAACCGAGGATGGTTATTTTTTCCGCCCAAGCCCCGCGGCGATATTTTTTGATTACCCATGGTCGCCGGCAAAAAGACACGGAAGGGTCACACACCGTGCGGGATAAGAAACAAGATGAATCGCGTTGCCATAATATCACGCTGTTGCATGATTGCGACATTTCGGGGGCCGGATCAACGCCCATCGTTAGACCGGGGAGGGCCGCAATTATCCGGAGGCGATCGCAACGAAAATTAAGTCATGAGATAAGAATGCGTAATAATACATTGATTTAATGAATTATTTTGAATTGTTGCATCGTCTTTCTCCATTGCTGGTATCGTCGGGAGCGAGGGGGTGTGACGCAAAGGCGATTTGGATTTAGCGGAGCCTTGGCGCCGGCCACATTTCGCGGCAGCGGCGTTGCGACCGGCGGGCCGATGGAGACCGTCCGGGCGGCGGCGGGCACAAAACCTTGGCCACGCCATGACCGCGAAGGCCAAATCGATGCCGCCAAGAAAGAGGAGCGGGGAGCCGCCGCTCGCGCGACTCGCCCACTCCTGATCCTCGAAACGAGATGAGGCCGCTTTATATGATTCGAAGATCGGTAGCGCTGTGGCCTATGCCTCCTCCCCGTGTATGGCCATATCGCCGATCTGCAGCGTTTTCTCGTCCATACGCAGCGGAACGAACGTCCCGATGACCTTGAGAATGACAAAGGTCGCGATCGCGTTAAGCACGATGATAAAGAGCGCGGCTATCGCCTGGTATTTGAGCTGCGTGAAATTGCCATAGTACCAGCCCGTCGCGTTGATGCCAGGCGCGTCCTTGTCGGTGCCGATGTAGATTAGCATGTCGGGATTGGCCAGCACGCCGGTCAAGAGACCGCCCATGAGTCCCGCCACGCCGTGGGTCGAGAAGACGCTGAGCGTGTCGTCGACCTTATTCATGAGCGCCGACGTCTGCAGCTTGTTCGCGGCCAACCAGGGAATGATGCCGGCGCAGATGCCGATGATGAGGGCGCCGTAGCCGTCCACGTAACCGGCCGCGGGCGTGATCCCGACGAGGCCGGCGATCATGCCGTTGATGGCGCCGACGATCGACGGCTTGCCGGTGAACATAGTGTCCATGATCGTCCAGACCAAGAGCGCGGTCGCGGTCGAGACATTGGTATTGAGCACGGCCGCTCCCGCATTCGCGTTGGCGAAGTAGGGATCGCCGCCGTTGAAGCCGTTCCAGCCTAGCCACAGTATGCCCGCCCCTGCCAACGCGACCAGGAGATTATTGGGCGGGGAGCTGTCCCGGTCGGCCTGCAGCCGCGGGCCGACCACCGCGGCCGCCACGAAGCCCGACACACCGGCGGCAAGATGGATCACGTAGCCGCCGGAAAAGTCGACGGCCCCCATGGTCGCAAGCCAGCCGCCGCCCCACAGGCTGAACGCACCGATCGTATAGACCAAGGTCATCCAGACCGGGCAGAAAATCACCCACGCCTTGAAGCTCATCCGCCCGAGCACCGAGCCAGCCAGAATGATCACCGTGATCGCGGCGAACACAAATTGAAAGAAGACCAGCGTGGCCATCGGGAAGGTTAGGTCTGGCATTCCGGATGCCGCCGCCGGCACGATCGCCGGAGCCGTTTCAAATGCCGCCGAGGCCACCGGTCCGGGTCTACCCACGAAGCCATATTTGAACCACTGCTCGCCGAAGCCCATATTGTAGGCCCACAGCAGCCAGACGATCAGCACCGAACAAAAGGCGTACATCGACATGAAGGCGGAATTGATCGCCCATTTCTTCTTGACGATGCCGCCATAGAGGATGGTGAGGCCTGGAAGGCTCTGCAAACCGACAAAGG
>JBOHJT010000172.1:0-7084 GCA_050728715.1 Methylocella sp. | reverse complement strand
GTAATCTCGATTGTCGGCATGCTGCCCGCTCCGCGAATCAACGACGTGCTGCATCGAATCACGTTTGCGGCTGGTTGGGAATCCACCAAGAGTCAAGTTCACGGGCGGTTGGTATGACCCGGTCAATCCATCCGAGCGAACAGGCCCTCGCTCTTGCGTGCAATGGCCTCGCTGCGGCGCTTTTTGAGGAGTGCCACGATATCTGGGGTGGCGATCAAAGAACTCTTGCCATTTTGAGCATGAGGTCGCCGGCTTTGATCAGATTGTAAATGTTATTACGGCCAAGCTTTGTTTTTTGACAGGTCTCGGAGATGGTGTTGACCGGCTCAGTGAAATTGTAATCGGCGGCTGCGAAGATAATAAGGAGACATCACAAGGAGAATTCCCAAACAACTTGGGAGGGAGGCCTGGCGGAGAGGGGGGGATTCGAACCCCCGATAGGCTTGCGCCTATGCCGCATTTCGAGTGCGGTGCTTTCAACCGCTCAGCCACCTCTCCACAGCCTCAAAAAGGCGGGGCGCAGTTAACATGGGCGAGCCTCGCTTTACAAGCGAAAGCCAAAAACCATGCCCCGCTATCCCGGCGCGCTTTCCGCCTTCAAGCTGTCTGGATGCGGAATGAGAACGATGCTGTAGCCGGCGTCCACGTAATGGATTTCGCCGGTGACGCCGCTCGAAAGATCGGACAGCAGATAAAGCGCCGCGCCGCCGATGTCGGAAAGATCGAGGCCGCGACGCAGCGGCGCATGCGCCTTCTGGAACGTGAACATCACCCGCCCGTCGGCGATCCCGGCCCCGGCCAAGGTGCGGATCAAACCGGCCGAAATCGCGTTCACCCTTATGCCTTGCGGGCCGTAATCCGCGGCGAGATAGCGCACGCTCGCCTCCAGCGCGGCCTTGGCGACACCCATGACATTGTAGTTGGGCATCACCCGGTTCGCGCCGGCGAAAGTCAGAGTCAAAAGGGCACCGCCCGGCTGCATGAGGGTTGCCGCGCGCTTGGCGATTTCGGTGAAGGAGAATGCGGAAATCAGCATCGTGCGCGAAAAATTTTCCCGCGTCGTATCGGCATAGCGCCCCTTCAATTCGGCGCGATCGGAATAGGCGATACAATGAACGGCGAAATCGAGGCCGCTCCACTTTTTCTCGATAGCCGCGAAAACCGCGTCGATCGAGGCGGCGTCCTCGACGTCGCAAGGCAAAACGAGCGCCGCGGCAAGGCTTTCGGCCAGCGGCCGGACGCGCTTGCCGAGCGCCTCGCCCTGATAGGTGAAGGCGAGTTCCGCGCCTTGTTCGTGAACGGCCTTGGCGATGCCCCAGGCAATCGAATGATCGTTCGCGACGCCCATCACGAGGCCGCGCTTGCCGCGCATCAATCCCGCGTTGTCCGCCGCCCGCGTCTCAGGCATCGACATGTTTCAACACGAGGCTGGCGTTGGTGCCGCCGAAGCCGAAGGAATTCGACAAGACGGCGCCCAATCGCACGCCGTCGCGGCGCTTGCGCACGATGTCCATGTCCGCGAAAGCAGGATCGAGCTCCTCGATATTCGCGCTTTCGCAAATGAATCCGTTTTGCATCATCAACAGCGAGTAGATTGCTTCGTGCACCCCGGTGGCGCCGAGGGAATGGCCGGTCAAGGATTTTGTCGCGGCGATCGGCGGACACTTTTGGGCCGCTCCGAAAACGGTTTTTATCGCCTCGATCTCCTTCAGATCGCCAATTTCCGTCGAAGTCGCATGCGGATTGACGTAATCGATCGGCGGTCGCACATTTTCGAGCGCCATGCGCATGCAGCGCACCGCTCCTTCGCCGGAAGGGGCGACCATGTCGTAGCCGTCCGATGTCAAGCCGTATCCGGCGATCTCGGCGTAAATTTTCGCCCCGCGCGCGCGGGCATGCTCCAATTCCTCCAGCACCAATACTCCCGCGCCGCCGGCGATGACGAATCCGTCCCGGTTCTTATCATAGGCGCGGGAGGCGGTGGCGGGACGGTCGTTGAAAGCCGAGGCCAAAGCGCCCATCGCGTCGAACAGAACCGAGAGGGTCCAATCGAGCTCTTCGCAGCCGCCCGCGAACATTATGTCCTGCTTGCCGCATTGGATCATCTCATAGGCATTGCCGATGCAGTGGTTGGAGGTCGCGCAGGCCGACGAGATCGAGTAATTGACACCCTTGATCTTGAACCAGGTGGCAAGCGTCGCCGAGGCGGTCGAGGACATTGCCTTCGGCACCGCGAAAGGCCCGATCTTTTTCGGCCCCTTGGCGCGCGCGATATCCGCGGCCTCGATGAGAGTCCGCGTCGAAGGCCCGCCCGAACCCATGATGATGCCGGTGCGCTCATGCGATATTTCGTGCGGCGCAAGGCCCGCATCCAGGATAGCCTGATCCATCGCGACATGGTTCCAGGCCGTGCCGCCGGCATGGAAACGCATCGCGCGGCGATCGACGATGCCGGCGGGGTCGAGCGTGGGCGCGCCGTGAATCTGGCTGCGGAAGCCGAGTTCGGCGTATTTGTCCGCCTTGACGATGCCCGACTTGGTCTCCCGCAAGGAGGCGAGCACTTCCTTGCTGTTGTTCCCGATCGAGGAGACAATCCCCATTCCGGTAACCACGACGCGTCTCATCCTTCAAAACTCCTGCTTGACGTCAGGTTCCGGAGCCAGAATCCGGTGGTGGCCTTTGTTCAAGGTCAAAAGAAGGCTGGCCGAAGGTTCAGGCCACGGATGGAGTTGCGGCCTTGAACAAGCCAACCCTTATGTCCTTGGCCTCATAGATGCGTGTCCCATCGGCCTCGAGCCAGCCGTCGGCGATGCCGAGCACCAGTTTGGTTTTGAACACGCGTTTCAAATCCACGCCGTAGATAACCCTTCTCACGGTGGGCAAGACCTGATCGGAAAATTTGACCTCGCCCACGCCGAGCGCCCGGCCGCGTCCGGTAAGGCCAAGCCAGCCGAGATAAAAGCCAAGAAGCTGCCAAAGCGCGTCGAGCCCGAGGCAGCCAGGCATCACCGGATCGCCCTTGAAATGGCAGCCGAAAAACCAGAGGTCCGGCTTGACCGAAAATTCGGCCAAGATCACTCCCTTGCCATTGGCGCCGCCTTGTTCGGAAACATCCGTGATTCGATCGAACATCAAGAGCGGCGGCAACGGCAATTGCGGATTGCCTGGCCCAAACAATTCTCCCCGCCCGCAGGCGATCAGGTCCTCGTATTCGAAATTGGCGCGCCGCTCGTTCATGTCCGTTTCACTCCCGCCTCCCGTCCAGCAGCCATGCGGGGCTTCTCCGGCGAAGCTCGCGCGCCTTCTAACACACGGATCGGCCCGCCGGAAGCCGAACCCGCGCCATACGCTCTCCGCGAATCTACCGGATGCGGCGGCCTTCAAAAACGCGCTCGTCCAAACATCCGGACAAACAGCCGGAAAATGGTCCTATTCGATTTATCTCTGGCACTCTACCGCTCCAGCGCGGTCAAGAATTCACGGTTTCAATTTCTGGACGACGCCACGGGTCTCAACAGCCGGGCGAGCGTCGCGCCCATGCCGCGGAACAACACTCCATGGCCCTGCCCGGCAACGCCCCGGTCGCTCGAACGTAACGTCGTTTGCGCTTTTCGTTTTGCTCCCCATATAGCTGGGGCGGGCCGGAATGGTCCGCTTAGCGTTAGGATAAAACCCAATGGCGTTTCGCCACAAACCCTTGATTTTGATCCTCGCCGCGACGCTTGCGCTGGGCTTTGCCGGGGACGCTTTCGCGCGCGCGGGCGGCGGCTTCTCGTTTGGCAGCCGGGGCGCGCGCACGTTTAGGGCGCCTTCGGCGACGCCGATGGCGCCGCGTGGCGCCGCGCCGATGGAACGGTCGATGACCTCTCCCAACGAAGGTATTTTCCGCCGCCCCGCGCCCACTTCCCAAGGCGGCTTTTTTTCCGGCGGTTTTGGCCGCGGCTTGCTGGGAGGCTTCATCGGCGCCGGATTGTTCGGCCTGTTGTTCGGCCATGGCCTGTTCGGCGGTCTCGGCGGCGGCCTGTCGATCCTTGGGCTTCTCCTTCAGATCGGCCTTTTGTTCCTGCTGTTCAAATTCGTCATGGCGATCCTTCGCGGACGCCGTCCGGCGTTTCGGGGCGCGGCTTTTGATTCGAGCGCGGGCCAAGGATTTGGCCAGGCTGGACCCGGCGCGGGCGGCCTCGCGGGCTTTGGCGGCGGGCCGGGAAACACGCGGCGCGAGACAAGGCTCGAAGTCTTCCCGGCCGATTTCAGCGTGTTCGAACAGCGCCTCGTCGCGATCCAATCCGCTTTTGGCGCGGAAGACTTCGATCGTTTGCGCGCCCTGGCGACGCCGGAAATGGCGTCCTATTTTGCCGAGGAACTCGCCGGCAACGCCAAGCAAGGCTTGGTCAACAGAGTCTCGGACGTGAAGTTCCTGCAAGGAGATCTTTCCGAGGCCTGGCGCGAGCAGCAAGGCGAATATGCAACGGTCGCCATGCGTTTTTCCTTGATCGACACAATGGCCGATCGCGTCTCGGGCAAGATCGTCTCCGGCGATCCGGCGGCGCCGCAGCAGGCAACCGAGGTCTGGACCTTTACGCGGCACGTTGGCGGCGCCCCCGGCGACTGGAAACTGTCGGCGATCGAGCAAGCCTAACGGCCGCGGGCCGGAGGGCTCGGTTCGGCCCCGGCCCGCGGGGTGTCCCAAACTGTCGCATATCCACCCATTTCATCCGGGTGCCCCAAAAAGGGCAGGTTGGATTAGCAAACCCCAGCTTCACACCCAGGCCTCGGATGAACAACCTTCAAAGCTTCCACGGCTAGCCGCGCATGAGCATGGCGATGAAAAAGCCATCGGTGCCGCTCGTCAGCGGAGTGAGACGCAGACCAAAACCAAATGGAGAAGCGAACGGCCCAAGGCTAGGCATAAGCGCCATCTCCGCAAGCTCCAGCGCCGGAAGGCTTTTATAGTCCGCATGAGAGGCAAGAAACGCCGCGAGCCTGTCTTCGTTTTCCTCGCGCAGAACCGAACACGTCGCGTAGAGTATCCGTCCGCGCGGCCTGACGAAACGCGCGGCCTCTTCCAGGGCCCGGTCCTGCTCCGCGATACGGATCGCCAGGGCGCCCGGTCTTATCCGCCATTTGGCGTCCGGACTGCGCCGCCAGGCGCCCGTGCCGGTGCATGGCGCATCGACAAAAACAAGATCGCAGCGCCCTTCGAGACCGGCGAGCACATTGTTGTTCCCGCGCGGCGCATGCAACTGAACGTTGCGCACCCCGGCGCGTTCGAGTCTGGCGATGCTCCGCATGAGTCTTGCCCCATCGCGGTCGGTCGCGTGGATCTGGCCCTTGTTTTGCGTCGACGCGGCAAGTGCCAAGGTTTTGCCGCCCGCGCCCGCGCAAAGATCGAGGACCTGTTCGCCTGGTTTTGCGAGGGCAAGAATCGCGGCGAGCTGGGAGCCTTCGTCCTGAATTTCGGCGAGGCCCTTGATGTAGGCGGGCTCGGCCGCAAGCGCCGGTCCGCGCCCGTCCGGCGCCAGAGGCAAACGCAGCCCCGAAGGGGAATAGGGCGTTGGAGCCGCGCGCAGATGCGCGAGCATGGCGAGCACCTTCGCGCGCGTCGTTTTTAATGTGTTGACGCGCAGATCGACAGGCGCGCGCGTGGCAAGCGCGCTCATCTCCGCGACAACGGCCGGCCCGAAGACCGCGGCCAACGAAGGCTCCAGCCACGCCGGGAAATCGCCCGCGACAAAACTTGGCGCTCCGGTCAGGTCCCCGGCCGAAAGCCGTTCCGCTTCTCCCTCGTTGAGCGGGGGTGGCGCATGTCCCTCGCCCGAACAGAGCGCCGCCAGCGCGCCGGTGCTCATATCCCGCACCAGACGCAAGGCGCCAAGCACGCTCGCGCGGGGCGTTTCGTCACCCATCATAAACGCGGAGGAAGCGCGCTTGCGCCGCGCGTCGAAGACGAGCGATGCGATCGCGGCACGGTCTTTCGAGCCCGCGAACCGGTGCGAGAGACCCCAATCCTTCAGCGCATCGGCGGCGGGCCTTTTGCGGGCTTCGATTTCTTCCACCACTTCAATCGCCGCGCTGATGCGAGCGCCGGGGGTCATTGGGAGCTAGCTATCATGGCGCTCCAGTACGGGCTTTGCCAATCGCGCCATTGCCGCGCAATCCAAACGCGCGCGCCGGCTTCGATCACGATTGTTCGAACCGCGCGACGACTTTCCCGGCGATCATGCGTCCGATCGGGATCGCCGATGTCGCGGCGGGCGAGGGAGCATTGCACACATGCAGCTGCCTCTCGGTTTCTGCGAAGAGAAAATCATGCACGAGGGTGCCGTCGCGCAGCACCGCCTGGGCGCGAATGCCCGCCACCCCTGGTTGGAGATCGGCGAGCGACAGGCTCGGGCAATATTTGTGGCATTGGGCGAGGTAGCCTTGCTTCCACAAGAAGTTTCGCGTCTCGGCGACGCCCGCTGCGAGATGCGTTCCGATGACCTTCCAAAAGCCCGGAAACGCCATGTAGTCGAGGACATCCCGGCGGCTGAAGGAGAATTTCCGATAATCTTCCCGCGCAAACCCAAGCACCGCGTTGGGACCTACGATGATTCTCCCATCGATCGTCCTGGTGAGATGAATCCCAACAAAGGGAAGTTTTGGGTCCGGAATGGGATAAATCAGGCGGCTGATCAATCCCGCCCGTGATTTGGGCAAGGTATAAAATTCGCCGCGAAACGGCACGATCCGGTGATCGATCCCAAGACCTGCCAATTTGGCGAGACGGTCGGACTGCAGTCCAGCGCAAACGATCAACGCGCGCGCGCGAAAACTTCGCTCTGGCGTCGAAATCTCGACAACATCTTTGTCTTCGCGAATGGCGATGACGTCGGCGCCGAGCCGTAAATCGGCTCCTTGCGCCGTTACGATTTGGGCAAGGGCCGAAGCGACCATCCTGTAATCGACGATCCCCGTCGAAGGGACTAGGAGAGCGCCAACGCCGGTGATGTGGGGCTCAAGGCGCATAAGTCCGCCACGATCGATCCGCAGGGCCTCGACGCCGTTTTGCCTGGCGCGTTCGAACAAGGCATCCATGTGGATG
>JBOHJT010000171.1:0-7114 GCA_050728715.1 Methylocella sp. | reverse complement strand
ATTTTCACGCCCTCTCATGAATCGATTGCCAAGGCGCGGGCGATCGTCGCCGCTTTCGAGGCCGAGCCGAAAGCGGGTGTCATCGGCCTCAACGGCGAGATGCTCGATCTGCCGAATCTTACGAAGGCGCGGCGGCTCTTGGCGAATGCCCGCGACTCCTGAGCCTTTAGTTTGAGGCACAGGGGCCTACTCACATGCCCCGTTGTTCATCCTTATCCTTGACGCCCGTGTTGGCGTTCCATCCCATTTCGATCGCCGTCGCGAGCAGCTATTACAAACCCAAATATACCATTTATGATGTGTGTCCAATTACACATTATATACGCGCTTTTAAATAACGGATTAAATGGGAGCGCCGCGATAGGCCAAATTGACCTACTCGGTTTAATCGAAAATTGCCTCTCGAATGTTGCAATGCGCTTCCCGCTTGGCGCGTCGCCTCGGCGTTGAGTCGGGAACGCGGAGGCGGCCAGCCGGAGCGCGAATGCTCGGCCCAGATTCGACAGGCAGACCATCACAATGAAAACAGCTCGTCTCGCAGTTCTTGGCATTGGCCGCGCGGCCGGAATCGGCGCCGCGGCCCTAGCCAGCTCAAAACCGCCGGCGATGGCCGCGGCTCCACCCCCGCTATCGACCGGCGGCGTGCTGGTCGCGGCAAAGGAGTTAACCTTCGGCGCCGCCGTCGACGAGAGCGACATGCGCTGGGAGGATTGGCCAAAGGGCCATAGTCCGGAAGGCCCCGTTCGCAAAAGCGCCTCGCCCGGCGGCATCGCGGAACCAAGAGGTTCCGTTGCCCGCTCCAATTTCGCCGCGGGCGAGCCTTTGCGGCGGGACTGCCTGGTCAAAGGTCGCAATTCCGGCTTTCTCGCCGCGGTTGTGTCAACGGGCAGCCGCGCGGTGGCGATCAAAATCGACGCGCAAGGTTCAAGCGAGGCGGGCGGGTTTATCCTGCCAAACGACAGATTCGACGTGATCCGCATGTTTCATGACGAGGACACCCGCAGCTCACATATGACAGGCAGACCATCACAATGAAAACAGCTCGTCTCGCAGTTCTTGGCGTTTCCCTCGTGGCCGGAATCGGCGCCGCGGTCCTAGCCAAACCAAAACCGCCGGAGATAGCAGCGGCTCCGCCCCCGGTATTGACCGACGGCGTGCTGGTCGCGGCCAAGGAGCTGGACATTGGCACCCGTGTCGACGATGCCGACCTGCGCTGGGACGCTTGGCCGAAGGAACATATCCCGGAAGGCCTCATCCGCAAAAGCGACTCGCCGAATGGCATCGAGGAACTGAAGGGCTTCACCGCGCGCGCCAATTTCGCGCCGGGGGAGCCCTTGCGGCGCGAGCATCTGAGCAAAGGTCTGGATTTCCTCGCCGCCGTCTTGCGCCCCGGCATGCGCGCGGTGGCGATCAATATCGACACGCAAGGTTCGAGCACGGCTGGTGGGCATATTCTGCCGCCGAACGATAGAGTCGACGTGGTCCACACTTTTGTCGATGCCCACAACGGTAATTCCTTTTTCAGCGAGATCATTTTGTCCAACGTTCGCGTTCTCGCGATTGGCCCGAATTTTCAGGAGAAAAATGGGGAGCAAGTCATGGCAGGAAACAATGCAACCTTGGAACTCACGCCAACTCAAGCCGAGACCATCGTCCTCGCCCAGCGTACTGGCCAGCTCTCACTGATCTTGCGCAGCCTAACCGACGCGAATGCAACGGGCGAGTAGCCGCCAAGCCACGAAACGGGCTCGCCGTGGTCCGCAATGGCGTGGCAAACCGGGACATGGCGCATTGAGCACATGGTGTCACGCGAGCAAGAAACCGGCCACGCAACCGATCGAAAGAGCACGCATGGTTTTGGAGGTCCGCAAATGAAACGCCTGTTCCCTATCCTGGCCGCGGTAACAGTGGCAAGCCTTTCAGTCCCAACGTGGTTTTGCGAAGCTGACGCGCAAGAAAAGATGCAAGCCCGGCCAAGCGGCGGTGTCACGCCACAGCGGATCTCGATGGGCGTTGGCAAATCTCGCATCGTCGATCTGCCCCAGGATGCGGCGCAAATCTTCGTCGCCAATCCAAGGGTGGCGAATGCCCTCGTGCGCTCTCCGCGCAAGCTCTATGTCATCGGCATGGATACCGGCCAGACGAGCGTCTTTGCCTTGGATGCGCAAGGCCGTCAGATCGCCGCTCTGGAACTCAGCGTCGGCCGCGATGTTGGCGAGCTTCAGCAGATCCTGCGCGCCGCGATGCCGGCAGCGGCGATCACCGCGCGGACAGTCAACGATACCATCATCTTGACCGGAGCCGTCGATTCCATCGAAGACGCGCAGCGCGCCTGCGATATCGCGAAGGGCTTCGTGCAGCTGGTCTCTGCCGCGGGTCCCCCCGGCGTGCCGGGGGCACCGGGCGCGCCGGGCGCGTGCGCGGATGGCAGGATCGTCAATGTGCTCACCATTCGGGCCCGCGATCAGGTGATGTTAAAAGTGACCGTCGCGGAAGTAAGCCGCAATATCGCCAAGCAACTCGGGATCACCACAAGCTCGCTGACCGCCAGTTGGGGCACGTTCACCCAATTTAATCCATTCGCGATCAACGGCGTGCTCGCGGCGGCCGGTGCCCAGGATACGCCCGTACCGCCCTTCACGACGACTGCCTTGACGGCGCATAATCCAGCCAACACTTTGAGCGCCACCTTGCAAGCCTTTGAGCGCTACGGCGTTTCGCGGATCCTCGCCGAGCCCACGGTTTCCGCCGTATCGGGCGAGACCGCGAAGCTCATCGTCGGCGGCGAAATACCAATCCCCGGCCCGTCAGTCTGTGCACAAAACACAGGATGCACTGGCGGCGGCGCAATCTTCCAGCCTTATGGCGTCACTTTGGGATTCTCTCCCGTGGTCTTGGCCGAGGGCCGCATCCTGCTTCGTCTTGCCACTGAAGTGACCGAAATAGACAACACAACCGGCCAGCCAGTCTTCGGCACGTTCGTGCCCGGATTGCTCACCCGGAAGAACGAGACAACGGTAGAGATTCCTTCGGGCGGCTCCATCGCCTCCGCGGGGCTTCTCCAGACGACGACGCGGCAAGACATCAACGGTCTTCCCGGGCTCCTCGACTTGCCGATTCTCGGCGCGCTGTTCCGGTCGCGCGATTACCAGAAGCAGGAAACCGAACTCATGATCATTGTGACACCCTACATCGTCAAACCGGTGAAACCTGACGAAATCGCGAGGCCGACCGATGGTTTCGCCGATGCAAGCGATCCGCAAACCTGGCTGCTCGGGCGGGTCAACCAGCTCTACGCCTCGCCAGGCAATCTGGAGGCCATCAAGGATTACAAGGGGCCGGTCGGCTTCATCCAGGATTGAGGCCAAGGCAACCGAATCGAGAAAGCTCAGCATCCAATGTCAGTCATGATTCACTCCACGCGCGCCGCCCGAAAATTGGCTTGCCCAACAGTTGCTTTGGCGCGAAATGTTTTCCCCCTTTGCTTGCTGCTTCCCCTCGCCGGTTGCGGCACGACAGAGCGGATGGTTGTATCCTCGATTCCGCAGGATGATTACCGGATCCGGCACCCCATCGTGCTTGCCGAGAGACCTCGCACGCTGGAAATCCTTGTCGACCCAGAGACCGGCCGGTTCGATCGCCATTCCGCGGCGCAGCTGCATGAATTCGCCGGCCTCTATCGCAAATTCGGCCGCGGACCCATCACCATCATGCCGCCAGCCTGGCCCGGTGGCCCACCCCCCACCGAACCGGTCCGCGAGGCACTTTTTCGTGCGGGGGCGCGCGGGCGCACCATTGTGGCCCCCTATCCGGCGGGTCCCAACATTGTTGCGCCGGTCCGGTTGAGCTTTGTTGGCCTCAAGGCCAGCGTCGCGGACCAGTGCGGCCAGTGGCCAAGGGACCTTGCAATTGGTAGCGGCGCCGTCGAGGACTGGAGCAACAAGCCATACTGGAACTTCGGTTGCGCCTATCAATCCGCGTTCGCCGCGCAGGTCGCCGATCCGCGCGATCTCGTGGCGCCTCAAGGGGAAACGCCGCCGGACACCGTCATGCGTACCCGCGCCATCGAAAGCCTTCGCGAGGGCAAAGATCCAGGCACGAATTGGAAATTGGTCAACTCCTCGATCAGCACCGTCGGCGGGTCGTACTGATGGACATCCAGGCACCCCACGAACACCCGCAGATTGCGCCTGTCCCGCGCGTCTCCGTCCAGGCTTTCTGCGAATCGCCGGAAACCGCGCGGATCGTCCAAGCGGCCGCAACCGATCGCCGGATGGAGCGGGCGCATGTGAGCGTGCACTTGGGCGGCGCGCTCGCCGCGATCGAGGCCTACCGTGACGCTCCAACGCCAAATGTCATTGTCCTCGATTCTGCCGCCGGCCGCGGCGAACTCGTCTCACACATCGACGCCCTTGCTGAATTCTGCGATTCCGGCACCAAGGTGGTCATCGCCGGGCGCACCAACGACATCGTTCTTTACCGCGAGCTTATAGCGCGCGGCATCAGCGAGTATCTTGTCGCGCCTTTCGATGTCCTCGATTTCATCCGCGCCATCTCGCATCTTTACACCAGCGCGGGAGCAAAGCCCGTCGGCAAGATCATCGCCGTAACCGGTGCCAAGGGCGGGATCGGCGCATCCTCGATCGCGCATAACATCGGCTTCTCGATCGCGCGGGACCTCGCTATCCAGACCGTCATCGTCGATATGGATTTGGGCTTCGGTACAGCGGGGCTCGACTTCAATCAAGATCCGCCGCAGGGTATCGCTGAAGCTGTATTCGCGCCGGACCGGATCGACGAAAATCTCGTCGACCGGCTCTTAACGAAATGCGGCGAAAAGCTAAGCATTCTAGCTGCTCCCGCGACGCTCGACCGGATGTATGACTTTTCAGAAACCGCATTCGACTCGCTAATCGACATTTTGCGCGCCACCACGCCCTGCGTCATTCTGGATATTCCACATATTTGGACCGCGTGGGCAAGACACGTGCTCGTCAATGCCGATGAAATCGTGGTTGTCGCAGCACCTGATCTCGCGAATCTACGCAACACAAAAAACATGCTGGATATGTTGCGCTCCGCGCGCGCGCATGATGGTCATCCAAAGCTAATTATGAACTGCGTGGGAATTCCGAAACGGCCGGAGATCAGCGTCAACGATTTCGCCAAGGCGGTCGATCTCGTGCCTTTCGGAATCATGCCTTTCGCGCCGAAGCTCTTTGGCCCGGCCGCCAACAATGGGCAGATGATTGCCGAAATCGAGGCGGCCGGAAAACTCGCGGGCATGATCAGGGATCTTGCGCGAAAAATTACCGGCCGGAACGATACGCATAAAGCGAAACGGAACCTTCTCGGCCCTTTGATAATGTGGTTCGACCAGAAGCAGGCGTCCAAAGCCGATTCCGGTGCCTTGCGCGGTGCAAGTCCAAACAAGTCATGACCGCGATCGCGGCGCACGCGGTCGGGAGGCCGGGGTGCCGGCCCGAGAATGCGATGCGGACCGGCGCGCGGAGCCAATGCCGGCTAAGAGGTCTATGATGAATTTCGGCAAGCGTTCAGTCTCCGAAGCCCAAGACAAAAGCCCCCCAGTCGCGGCGACCGTTGCCATGGCGGCAAAGCCGATCGGTATTCCGGCGATTCAGAGCGCCCCGCACGCGCAGCAACCGGACCAGGAGCCGCACCGTTCCGACGAGTATTACGCAACGAAAAGCATGATCTTCGGCGCGCTTGTCGAGGCGATCGACCTGTCGCAATTGGCGCGCCTCGACGCGGAAAACGCGCGCGAGGAAATCCGCGACATTGTCCACGAAATCGTCGCGATCAAGAACGTCGCGATGTCGATCGGCCAACAGGAAGATCTGGTCGACGATATCTGCAATGACGTTCTCGGCTACGGGCCCCTCGAACCTCTCCTTGGCCGCGACGACATTGCCGATATCATGGTGAACGGCGCCGCCCGCACCTTCATCGAGGTCGGCGGCAAGATCCAATTGACCAACATCCGCTTTCGCGACAATGCGCAATTGATGAACGTTTGTCAGCGTATCGTCAGTCAGGTGGGGCGCCGAGTCGACGACGCTTCGCCGATCTGCGACGCGCGTCTTGCCGACGGCTCGCGCGTCAATGTGATCGCTCCACCGCTTGCGATTGATGGGCCCGTTCTCACCATTCGCAAATTCAGAAAGGACAAGCTGACCCTGGATCAGTTGATTCGTTCCGGCACCATTTCGCCTGAAGGCGGCGAGATGCTCAAAATCATCGGACGGGTGCGCTGCAATGTCTTGATTTCTGGTGGGACGGGCTCGGGAAAGACTACTCTTCTCAACTGCATGACCAATTACATCGATACCGACGAGCGCGTGATCACCTGCGAGGATGCGGCCGAGCTCCAATTGCAGCAACCGCACGTGGTCCGCCTCGAAACGAGGCCGCCGAACATCGAAGGCAGCGGCGCGATTACAATGCGCGATCTCGTCAAGAACTGCCTGCGCATGCGGCCCGAACGTATCGTCGTCGGCGAGGTCCGCGGTCCGGAAGCTTTCGACCTGTTGCAGGCGATGAACACCGGTCACGACGGTTCGATGGGCACCTTGCACGCCAATTCGCCGCGCGAGGCGCTAAGTCGCCTCGAATCCATGATTACGATGGGCGGCTACGCGCTGCCGCCGAGGACCCTTCGGGAAATGATCGTTTCATCCATCGATGTCATCGTCCAGGCGGCAAGGCTTCGCGATGGGTCACGCCGGATCACTCATATCACCGAAGTCCTGGGCTTCGAGGGAGATGTCGTTACGATGCAGGATCTGATGGTTTATGAGGTCACCGGAGAAGATTCCTCTGGCCGCCTAAAAGGCCGCCACCGCTCGACGGGTATTGGGCGCCCACGGTTCTGGGAAAAGGCCCGCTACTACGGCGAGGAAGAACGTTTGGCGCGGGCACTCGATGCTTCCGAACTTAACGATGCGGTCCGGTAGCCAGCAAGAACAGGAGGCTCTGACATGAACATGCACCTGTGGATGATCATGGTTCTTGCGATGGTCGCGGCCGGGGGCGTCGTCCACGTTTTCATCTATCCTTACCTCTCTGGGGACATAAAGGCCGAAAAGCGTCAGGC
>JBOHJT010000170.1:0-7115 GCA_050728715.1 Methylocella sp. | reverse complement strand
CACCACGAGGGCACCTTCGCCTGCTCTGCGTTCGCCACTCCATCAAACCTTGTTTGCTAGAGCCTCTGGCTCACTTCGCTCAACCGCTGCCGGCGATCGGCCATGGACTTTGAAAACCTCACCCGCAACGCCTTGCCATTCCTGCGTCTCGCCTCGATCCGGACAATGCTCAGAAGGCTTTGTAATCAATAGTCAACTTCTCGAACTGACTCTAAGAGCCATCGACGGCGGCACGCCCAAACATCTGGACATTCACGGCATTGCCGCCAACTACGCGGCCCACAAAAAACAGGGGGTCAAAGACTGGCTCGCCAAGCATCCTCGGTTCCACCTCCACTTTCTTCCGACATCGTCATCGTGGCTGAACTTCGTGGAGCGCTGGTTCGGAAAGAGTACCACGGAGCGTATTCGCCGGGTTCACAAGAGTGCCGGAACTTGAGTTCCACCTACACCTAAATCGCACGCAATCGTGCCGACCTCAATCCTTTCGTGAGGACAAAATCCGCGCACGACATCATCCTCAAGTTCAAGCGCGGCAGAGCGGCGATGAGAATGCCCCCATTGGCGCGCCGGGACTGATTGCATATATTTGCGTGAGATACTACACCAGAGTAGGTCCGATTTGCGGTCGCCGCGCGCGCCGCCGGTCATGTTGGGTTTGATAGGCGATGCCCGCGTGGCATGCGCAATACGGTCCTTGGCCCGGCAGTTTCTTGGCGCCGCAGAAACGAAATTCAGACTGGGTCGGGTCGCCAATCGGCCAACGGCACATTGATTCACGCAATTCCACAATTGTCACGGGTTCGGATATCGGCACCACGACGTCCCGCGCCGTTTCGGGCGCGGGGGAGTGAATCACGAATGGGTGATAAGCGAGGGCGGTATTGCCGGCGATTTGCGGACTGTCCGCAGACCGGCGGGCCGGGCGCCGCGGCGCCTTTTGGTGCGGCGGCGAAGCGCGCACATTGCCCGAACGCGCGTTGACACGGCCCGATAGCCCGAGCCGGTAGACCTTGCCAATCACCGCGTTACGGGTAATCCCGCAGGCAAGCTCACCAGCAATGCGGCTGGCGCTCCATCCTTCGAGCCAGAGTTTTTGCAACAACTCGATTCGTTCATTGGTCCAGGACATCGAGGCCTCCTAGAAGGTTGCCAATTTGAACTGAGAGTCAGATGGAATTTCGCTCATTTCGAGGTTAATTGGGATTGTCCCAATTGACGAGGCATGGCTATTCAAAATAGGAACTCCGGGCCCGCCGGCACATTTCCACGCGGCACAGTTTCAAACTTCCCTCCGCACGAGATGTCGCAGCTAACATCCGGCAAGCTATACTAGCGATCGAATCGTATGCAAGCCGCGCATCGCGCCACGGAGTGTTTTCAACAAGAGCTTGCGCCTCGCGCGCAATCTTCATCTCAAGCCGCCACCAGACCTGACCACAATGCAATGCTTCGTGCCGCGACTCCTTGCGGGGACTTGAGGGAGTGTGGTGGCCGCTGGCCTTGGACATGATGTCGAACCTTGGTTCCTTCTTGTTACGGGCCGCTCAGCTTGATTCGATCCACGCCGCGCCGCAAGGAAATTCCCACGCGGGTGGAATGCATGCGGGTGGAGTGAACGGCGCGGTACGCCGCCTTGCTAGGCGCCGGCTAGAAGGAAGCCCGTGGCGTTTCCAATGTTTCGCGTGCCGGCCTCCTCCCACCCATGCGGGATTGAGCCCGACCGGACAACTCATTGTTTCAAGATGAGCTTGCGCCGGGCTGGCCGATTGATCGGCGAGACGGCCGCAATGCCCAGCGCATTGCCCCGCCGCGCCGCGGGAAAGCATGCGGGTGCCGAGTTCGGCTCATCTTTGCCGCGGCCATGGAGAGTCCCTTGCGGATAATTACCGCGCCCACCGCCGGGCGCGCGATCTTTCAAAAGGGCGCGGGCTTACGTCAAAAAGTGACGCGGGCGGACAGGATCCACGCACGATTATACATAGGCGTCAGCGGATCCAATATGCCGTGATCAGGCACGACCGCGACTTGATAGGAGATACCGAAGTTAAGCTTCACACGGCCGTAGAGCTGAAAACGGCCGAACATAATGCCCGGGCTCACAAAGAGCTGGTTCCTGTTGGCGCGCTCGCCGCTGGTCCACTGAGTGTCGTTGAAAGCGAATTCGGGCCAGAAATAGGGAGCAATGTGATATTGCAAGGTCAAGCTGCTGACGACTGAAGTGCCAATGTGATTCTTCTCATCGGTCGGGAGCGTATAGGAAATCGTTCCCTGGATATCGAAATCACCCCAACCGATGCCGCCGGCGAGCGTGGGAGTGACGATCCACGCCGGCCTGTTGGTAAAGGCGGTGATGCCGGTTGGCGCCTGAAATCCCAGAAAGGCAGTGAGAATATAGTTTCCATTTTCTTCGTTGGCGCTGAGCAGCCGCTGCTTGATGGTGACGAAGTTCCCATCGGCGAAGCCCGTTGCGGGTTTGACGTTCCTGCGCTGTTCAAAGGCCGGGACATTGATGAGAATTTCATTGGTGGTGGTGGGAATCAGCTCCAGCCCCTTGCCGCCGAAATAGTTGTTAACTTCCGCGCCATTTCCCAGGAATTGTTGAAATTGATCATAGCGATATTCTTCCTCGAGCCGCGGCGTGACGGTCGTGATCGGGGTCATCCAATGCGGCTGACTCGCCTGCGCCGCGTCGACTCGATCGTACCAGGCCGCGAAATAATCGGCGATTGGGTTGTCCGGGGCGACGGCTGGTTCGGGTTGCGGAAAAGGCAGGTCCGCCGCGAAAGCGCCGCCCGGGAGGCCCGCGGCCAGTGAAGCGATTACATAAAGCGCTGGCAGATTGGCGGGACCATTTGCGGCAGTTATTTTCTTACGTGTCATTTCCGTGGCCTTGCTTTCGAGGGTAAGCCCCGCGGCTCGTTGCCGCCAACCGTTTAGTAATAACAATATATAACAACGGGCGGACAGGCGCAGCCGTAATCGCTCCGGTCCAGGTCGCTCGCGTTCGTAAACTGGCTTCCGTGTGCAAATTGTCACAACGTATTGGTGCCCGCCGCCGCGCTAAACAGACGCCGCGAGTTGCCGTCGATCCTCAATAGGGGGTAGCTGCGGCGCGCCCGGCGCAACGCCGCCAAGGATGGCGCGACATAACCGGCCCCGCGCCCGCACCCGTCTTAACGGGTCCGCGTGGCGATTTGCGCCAATCGAGCCCGAACGGCGCCAAGGGACCTTGTCTTCGAGATGATCCGTGGCGGGCGGCCGGCGCGCGCCCCGTTGCACAACGCCATCCGTTCCTTTACAAAGGCGCGTACAAAGGCGCGAAATCGAGGGCGCGCGATGGCCCGCGATGGCCCGCGATGGCCAATGACGAGGAAGAACTTGCCAAGATAACAGCCGAGCCCGGCGCCGTGTCAGGTTCGCTTCGCCATGAAACACGGGAGAACGGCGGCCAATCCCAATCGCCCTCCGAACCGGAACGGGCGGCAACGCGGTTGCCCGCGGCGTAGCCGTCTGAAACCGCGGCGCCCGAGTCACAATCGCTTGACGGACAGTTTTCCATGGAACCACACGAGCCAAAAGCACTCTCATCCGAGCCACTCGCTCCCGAGCCCGCGGGCTCCGCGCCCGGGATGGTTGCGCCGCCACCCGGGCCGGCTGGTGAACAAACCAAGCCGCGCTCGCTCTTTCCGGCGCTTGCCGCGACCGCTGTCGCCGGCGCGATTCTAGGCTTTGGTGGAACATTGGGGCTGCGCTATTTCGGCGGCTCCCAGAGCAACGGATTTGCCTCCGGCGAGCGCATTGCCGCGTTGATCGCGCGAATTAATGCGATCGAGGGCAAGGCGGATACCGCCTCGGCCGCCTCGCGCACGGCTCTGTCCGCGATGGAAAACCGCGTGGCTGCCTCGGAGAACGCCGCGAACAAAGCCGTGGAGGCAGCAAATTCGGCGCAGGCCGATGCGGAAAAGGCCATCGCGTCACGGCCGGCGGCGGAAGAGCCCGCGCCCAGTCCCGCGCCAGCGGTTCCCGATCTCGGACCGCTTGAAGCGCGAATTGGGACCCTCGAGGAAAAGCTCGCTCCGCTCATATCGGCACTCGCCTCGCTCAAAGCGGATCTTCGCCCGCAACAAGATCGCGCGGATGCCGCGGCCGGAGAAGGCTCCCGCGCGCAAGCCATCGCGGTTGTCGCCGAAAGCGTGTTGCGAAAGCTGGATAGCGGCGGACAATTTTCGGGCGAACTCGCGGCGCTCGAAAACCTCGGCGTCCCCCAGGCGTCTCTCGCGCCGCTGCGCGCGGCCTCCGAATCAACCGTTGCGAGCGAAGGGCAATTAACCCAGCGATTTGCGACTCTCGTTCCCGGTATTATCGCGAGCGAGTCCGTCAAGCAAGCCAGCGCGGATGAAGGTTTCCTCGACCGTTTGACCCGCAATGCCAAAGGTCTGCTGCATGTCCGCCGCGTCGGCGATGCCGAAGCTGCCGGCGTTGAAGGCTTCGTCGCGCGGATCGAGGACGCCCTTGCGGACAACGATCTCGAAACCGCGTATAAAGCGTGGAAGGAATTGCCCGGCGCGGCCACGACCCAATCGGCAAGCTGGGGTGACGCCGCGAAGGCGCGGCTCGACGCCTTGAATGCCGCGAAATCGATCGAGGCCGATGCCGTGGCGGTCCTGGGCAAGCCGAAGTCGTGATTTCCGCCCGCTGAGACCTGACAACGAAGTCCTCGCCGAGAAACGCATGGTCCGGGTTCTCTTATTCCTCGTTGTTCTCATTGCCCTGGCGCTTGGCTTGGCTTGGCTCATCGAAAGGCCAGGCGAGGTTACGCTGAACTGGCAAGGCTACCAGATCGAAACTTCGTTTTTGGTCGGGCTCGGGGTCTTGCTTGCCCTGGTCACTGCGTTCGTGGCGACATGGAACATTCTGCGCTTTGCTTTTCGGCTGCCGCCGGCCAAGTCTGTTGCCTACCGGGCGCGCCGCCGCGAAAGGGGCTATGCCGCTCTCTCGCGGGGCATCATTGCCGTGGGCATAGGCGATGCGCGGCTCGCCGGCAACGCCGCCGCCGAAGTGCGGAGATATCTGCCGGATGAGCCTTTGGCTTTGCTGTTGACGGCGGAGGCGGCACAGCTTACGGGCGATCACCGCGCCGTGGAAGCGGCGTTTCAGGAAATGACCCGGCACGACCCCACGCGCTTACTTGGCTTACGCGGCTTACACGCGCACGCCCATAGGCGCGGTGATCTCGAATTGGCCCATCACTTCGCGAGGACCGCGCATGATATCGCCGCTTTGCCCTGGACGGCAGCCGCGGTTCTTGAACGGCATGTTGCGAAGAAGGACTGGCAAAGTGCATTGGCACTGCTCGAAAAAAGTGGAAACTTAATCGACAGTACAACCCGGGACCGGCAACGTGCGGTGCTGACAACCGCGATCGCGCTTGGCAAGGAACAAACGGCGCCGGACGACGCGCTGCGTCTCGCTCGCTCGGCGCTCAAACGTGCGCCGGACCTGGTGCCGGCGGTCGCGCTAACCGCTCGGCTCCTGGCCCGCGGCGGCGGCGTGCGCAAGGCGGCGAAAATGATCGAGGCGGCATGGCCGCTGGCGCCGCATCCGGAACTCGCGAGGCTCTACCTCGATTTGCGTCCCGGCGATTCCAACGCCGATCGTCTGGCAAGGGCGCGCATCCTCGCAAAGCTTTCGCCACGAGATCCCGAAGGCCGTATGGCCCTGGCCAGCGCCGCGATAACCGCTTGCGAGTATGAGGCCGCGCGTGAGGCCATGCTGCCGATGATCGAAGGGGATGAGCGCCCGACCGCCCGCATGTGCCTTTTCATGGCGGAAATCGAAGAGGCCGAGCATGGCGAATCGGGATATGCTCGCGAATGGCTGGCACGGGCGTCGCGGGCGCCGCGCGATGCATGCTGGATCGCCGGGGCTGTCATGTCGGACCAATGGTTGCCGGCCTCGCCGGAGACTCGCAAGCTCGACGCCTTCGTCTGGCGGAGGCCGGACGAACGCCTGAACGCCGGCGGCGAGCCGGAAGAAGCGATTTTTAGACCGATTGCAGCCCGAGCCGAGGCAACTCTCCTTATAGAAAAGCCGCAAACGATAGCAATTGCGCCGCCGGAGAACCAAGCCGGGCCCGAGCCTGCACTCTCCGCCAACGTCTCCCGGGCGATGACAGGAGAAGGAGCTACCGCCGAAGCATCCCCCGGGGAGGAGAATGAGCAAAGCCCCCCAGTTGCCGGTGCGCCGTCGGTGGCCGCTAACAATCCGGTACCTGAACAGTTGCGGAAACGCGGATGGCTGCGCCAGCTTTTCTGAGCCGGGCCCCCAGGGCGGCAAGGCCGCCGCCAGCAATGGATGGCTATATTGATATGGTTCGCCGTTTTGACTAAGAGGTAGGTTGCAATACTTTGATGTTTGCTTCCAGCCAAATGCAGCCGCAATAGCTCAGCTGGTAGAGCACCTCATTCGTAATGAGGGGGCCGGGGGTTCGAATCCCTCTTGCGGCACCAAAGCAATAACTTGAATTTGCCGCGGCTTTAATGAGGAAGCCTCCCGCCGTCCGTGCTTTGCTTCGGGGCACCGCGCACCCGAAATGTGGCCTCGTGTCCGCGATCAGCCGCGCAAATATCCTGGCAGCTTGACCTGCCAATCGCGCCTCACGATCAGCGTGCATTCCACCGTTTCCGCCCTGGCATACATTTGACCAGAAGAACGAACCGATGATCGTCTGGAAGCCGGTTTTTTGATGCCGGTTATCTGCCTAAGTGTGCGGCGACGTTGCGGCTAAAGGGACTCCGAGGGGAACTTCTAAGCGCGTTCTTTGAAAACTCTGCGCCCGGTCCGTCGCCGCCGAGAATGCGATCTCGTATCCGGCACTTTCTCTTCGGGTGCTTACAGGATGCCTTCAATATTTGGAATTGAACCAAATGTAAGCGGAAACGGCGCGGAACCGCCCTTAATTCTTTTATTTTATACCAACCGCCCTCAATGTCTGTCCGAAAACATATTGATTCCTTTGAATCGTTTGTGATTATGGGATGGCCCGCCCCTCTCGCCGCGATCGGTTAGGATCGTGGATGGTTAACAGAGAGAGGAACAGGCCGATGGACATC
>JBOHJT010000169.1:0-7126 GCA_050728715.1 Methylocella sp. | reverse complement strand
GGTACCGGCTTGGCCTTTAGAGCATTCCAGCCACCGCGCCGGTACAAGGCCAGCCAGCCATACATTGTCCGGCTGGTGATCCGCAAAGCGCGCGCCACGGCGGCTGCGCTTTCACCGGCCTGCACACCGCGCACGGCACGTATGCGCAGAGCCTCCAACGTCTTGTGATCCAGTTTGCGAGCATCGTCTTTTCTCATGCCCAAAATGAATCACATCCACCTTACACAATCAAGGAAAATATGAAAATACTTATGGACTAATTAATAGTAAAGAAGCTGGACAGCCAAAGGCTTCGTGCTAGCGTTGAAAGGCTGGCAATTGTCGCCCACGGTGACTATGCCGGTCAGGTGTTCATGGATGAAGGACTTTCACCTATCGCTGCAGACAAACTGATAGTTCTGGCACCCTTTCTTCAACACAAAGGGATGATGATGTTTGTCGCTTGCATCGCCGGGGCTGATGATGCTGGAAGCGCTTTCCTGAGTGCCGTTTCAAGACAACTCCCTTATCGGGTAATCGTAGGGTTCAGCGTGTGGGGCTTAGTCGATATTATGCCTGCTCCAAACGATCCGGGAAATGTTGCGGCTGCGCCAACAGCGAAAATTCCTCCTAGAGGCACACCTCGCCTCACCCCATGGTGTGATTATGCGAAATGGGCTTATGGGGGCAAGATCGTTCGACTACCCGCAGAAGAACAGAAAAAACGAGCAGGGAAACGCTGCGCGAATCCGGCATGTCAAGGGCACACCAGCGAACACGACCGTTGTACTGACTGGATAGTAGATCCAATTCTGAAAGCATACAACCCATGAGATCAACCGTTTTGAACAATGAGGATCAACGATCCTAGGTACTTTATTTTATGCCCGGAGTGTTATGACGTATTTTTTGGTTTGAAATTTGAAATCGCCCAGAGTCGTAGACGAGTTCCGGCAGCAAGAGTCATTCCCCCTGAGACTTGGTGTCAGCCGCCAGTTTCAGTCCGAGATGACGGATACAAAATGACCCTTCAAGCGATACTATCGCCGGTTTTTGGTCAGTTCGGCCTCACCTAATTTCTATCCCTCTGGATGGTGAAGGAGCGCCGCGACGTTTTCTTGCATGCAATGAAATGCGCCGGCAGGATATCACCTTGAAGCAAACTCCTTGGCGCCATGCATGATGTAGCGATCATCAGAGAGAGCCCGAATTATCCGGCGGGCGAGTAAAAGGTCCGGACGGAAGCGATTGCCTGGCAAGGCTTTGGCCGGCAAGTTTCACGCGCCGGAAACAGAACGAACCTAGCGCAAGGAATTGCGCAACGGACTCGAATGAATTTGTCAGGCAATTTGTGCATCGTGCCCCGGGCCGCCGCTCTCCGTCCGGCGTATTTCCCGGCCGCGTGCGAACGCCGGCAACAAACCGCGCCAGCTCGACTCTTGGTGCATAAAAGGTTTTATAAAAGGTGACCGATTCCTTGTGAGGCATGCTTTAAAGCGGCAAGCGGATGGTTGCGACGGCAAGCGACGCGATGCCTTCCTCGCGCCCGGTAAATCCCAAACCCTCGGATGTCGTTGCCTTGATCGCGACACGGTCAAGCGGAATTTCCACGATTCCCGCGATGCTGGCCCGGATCGCGTCCCGGTGCGGTCCAATCTTCGGTCTTTCGCAGACCAGGGTGGCGTCGATGTGGGCAATGACGCCGCCGCGCGCGCGCACCTTCGCGGCCGCGGCGGCAAGGAAAATCCGTGACGCCGCGCCGCGCCATCGAGGATCGCCCGGCGGAAAATGGCTGCCGATATCGCCGTCCGCCAAGGCACCAAGCAAGGCATCGGTGATCGCATGACTTAATACGTCGGCATCGGAATAGCCAACAAGGCCATGAACATGCTCTATTTCTAGTCCTCCAAGGCAGATGTGGCCGCCCGGCCCGAACGCATGCACGTCGTAGCCTTGCCCGATGCGGACATCGGCCAGATTGCCCATCAGCCTTGCCTCGGCCACGGCGAGGTCCTCGCTGGTGGTAACCTTCATGTTCGACGCTTCCCCGGCGAATACATGGACGCGATGCCCGGCCCACTCCGCGACCGCGGCATCGTCGGCGAGATCAAAGACGCCCAGTGAGGCCGCTTTTCGATGCGCGGCCAAGATCAGATCGAAACGGAACGCCTGCGGCGTCTGCACCGCCCGCAACCGCGTGCGCGGCGCGGTCGCGATGACCGATGCTTGCGAATCGATCTCTTTAATTGTATCGGTTAGCGCCACGCCGGGGATGGCAGCACCGTGAGTTTTTGCGGCCGCGACAGCGCGCTGAACTAATGTAGCGCTTACAAATAAGCGTGCGGCATCATGGATTAAAACGATTGTTGGGGGAAATTGATTCGTGGAAAGCGCCTCCAGCCCGAGGCGGGCACTTGCTTGCCGCGTGCTCCCGCCAAACACCGGGTCAGCGAGGCGGGAATCTGCCTCGAAATGGGTCGCGCTGGCGCGATATAGGTCGAGGTCGTCCTTGTGAACAACTGGAAGAACCGTTGCTTCAGGAGCTGCGCGCGCAAGTGCGCCCACTGTCCGCGCGAGCAGCGGCCGGCCTGCCAGGCTCTTGTATTGCTTGGGAATTCCTCCCCCCGCGCGCGTGCCTCGTCCGGCCGCCACAACGACTATCGCCAATTCTGACGCTGCATTCATAAATTCTCGGCTTGCACCGGTTGCGAGGACAATGAGCCTCCTTCATTTCACCTATGGCGTCAATTTCTTCCCTCTTGATGCCAAAAAAAGCAATTTACTCGTTACCGCGTTGCACAAGATGACTATGATATGGGCATGACCGATATTGTTAATAATTTAGGCTGCGCTCGCGGCGGCCCCATCCAAATTGGCGGACTCCGCCTCGATGGGCGCGCGTTTCTCGCGCCCATGGCGGGGGTTACCGACCTCGGCATGCGCCGTCTGGCGCGCCGTTTCGGCGCCTCTCTTACAGTTTCGGAAATGGTCGCCGCCGGTCATTACAGCCGCGGCGATGCCGCCAACCGGCGAAAAGCGGAGGGCGTGGGCGTGGGGTTCCATGTGGTGCAGATCGCCGGCCGCGACCCTTGTGTCATGGCGGAAGCGGCGCGGCTTGCGCAGGACTCTGGTGCCGCGATGATCGACATCAACATGGGCTGCCCGGCAAAAAGGGTAACCAGCGGCTATGCTGGATCGCATCTGATGCGCGACCTTGGCCTTGCGGTCTCGCTCATTCGCGCTACGATCGCGGCAGTGCACATACCGGTGACGCTCAAAATGCGGCTCGGCTGGGACGGCCAATCGCTGAATGCTCCGGAACTCGGCAGGCTGGCTGAAGCGGAGGGGATCGCCATGCTGACCGTTCACGGCCGTACCCGTTGCCAGTTCTATTCGGCTCAGGCAGATTGGACAGCGATCGGCAAGGTGAAGCAGGCGGTTTCGATTCCGGTTGCCGCGAATGGCGATTGTGCGAGCCTTGCCGACGCGGCGTCGATATTGGCGCAATCCGGAGCGGACGCGGTGACGATCGGCCGTTCCGCGATTGGGCGGCCCTGGTTCGTTGGCGATGTCGCTTATTTTCTGGCGCATGGCAAAGCCCGTGCCGAAACGCCGCGGGCCGAGCGCAAGACCGCCGCGCTCGAACATTTCGAGACACTGCTTGAAATGTTCGGTCCCGGGCAGGGCTTGCGCCATGCGCGCAAGCATCTCGCCGCTTATGCCGAGCGGGCGGGCGTCCTAGATGGCGTTGCCCTGCGCCAGACTCTGGTCAGGCTCGAGTGTCCCAGCGCGGTGAGATCCGCCCTTTGCCAATTATTCGACTCTCCTTCGTTGGCGGAGGCGGCATGAGCAAGACTTTCGCATCGCAGGGATCGCCGCCGGCCGGATCGGCCGCCACCGGATGCAACGCGGCCAAACTCTTGAATGCTCTACCGCATCCGGTGGTCGCCGTCCTCTCGGACGGTTCGATAGCCGAGGCCAACTCCGCCGCCGAAGCGTTTTTTGGGATGAGCCGGACTTCCCTTTGGCAGCAGAGACTAGCCAATCTAGTCGTGGCCTTCTCGCCGCTCCTGTCCCTCGTTGAAAAGGTGAAGTCCCGTGGCGCGGCGATTAATGAATACCGGGTCGAATTAAGCTTGGCAAAACCGGGAGGCGGCCGGCTAGTCGATATTTTTGTGACGCCGCTGCAGGAACCAGAGGGTGGTGTCGTTATCATGTTGCAGGAGCGCTCCCTCTCCGAAAAAATCGACCGGCAGCTCACCCATCAAGGCGCCGGGCGTTCGGTCGCCGCGATGGCGTCCGTGCTCGCGCACGAAATCAAGAACCCGCTGTCCGGCATCAGAGGGGCCGCGCAACTTCTCGAAGCTGAAGCGACCGACCCCGATCGCACCCTGACCAGGCTGATTTGCGAGGAGACCGACCGGATCGTAAAACTTATTGACCGGATGAGCGCGTTTTCCGACGTACGGCCCGTCGAGCGCGAAAAAGTCAACATCCATGCCGTGCTCGACCACGTAAAGAGAGTGTCCCAGGCCGGGTTCGCGCGCCATATCCACTTTCATGAAAACTACGATCCCTCGCTTCCCGCGGTTCTTGGCAATAAGGATCAGCTCGTCCAGATTTTTCTGAATCTGGTCAAAAACGCCGCCGAAGCGATTGGCGAGTCGCGCAGCGACGGCAAAATCGAATTAACAACCGCCTTCCGGCCCGGCGTGCGCCTGCAACTTCCCGGCTCGAAGGCACCAGTGAGCCTGCCGCTTGAATTTTGCGTGCGTGACAATGGCCCCGGCGTCGCGCCGGAATTGTTACCCTATCTGTACGATCCCTTCGTCACCACGAAAGCGGCCGGAACTGGCCTGGGGCTTGCTTTGGTTGCGAAGATTGTTGGCGATCACGGTGGTACCATAGAATGCGAATCCTTTCCCCGCCGCACGACGTTCCGGGTTCTCATGCCCACGTACGCGCCGGCCAGGGCGTGAAGCACGGCTACGGCTAAACTTCGGTTTTCACGGCCGCGGATCTTCGCCAGAGCGGGGGAAACCACGCAAAACTTTGAAATTCGGGGAAAGCGGGGGAGGTATGAGCAGGTTTTCCGCCGGCAGGAAGGCGCAGGTTGATGGCCACGGGCAATATCCTCGTTGCTGATGATGACACTGCCATCCGGACTGTCCTCAGTCAGGCTTTGTCGCGGGCGGGCTACGACGTGCGCGCGACCGGGAACGCGGCAACGCTATGGCGATGGGTTCAGTCGGGCGAGGGCGATCTCGTCATTACCGATGTCGTCATGCCGGATGAAAATGCCTTCGAGCTGCTGCCGAAGATGAAGAAATTGCGGCCTGATCTGCCGATCATCGTCATGAGCGCGCAGAATACCTTCATGACCGCGATCAAGGCGTCCGAACGTGGCGCCTATGATTATTTGCCAAAGCCCTTCGACTTGCGGGAACTGGTTGCGATCGTCGGGCGCGCGATGAGCGAACCAAAAAATCGCGGCCACGCCGCGCCCAGCGCGGACCTGGAGGGCATGCCTCTCGTGGGGCGCTCCCCCGCCATGCAGGAAATCTACCGTGCCTTGGCGCGCCTGATGCAAACCGATCTCACGGTCATGATCACCGGCGAATCCGGCACCGGCAAGGAGCTTGTCGCGCGCGCGCTGCATGATTATGGCAAACGCAAAAAAGGCCCGTTCGTCGCCATCAACATGGCGGCAATTCCCCGCGATCTCATCGAGAGCGAATTGTTCGGCCATGAAAAAGGGGCGTTCACTGGCGCCAGTCAGCGAACCGCCGGACGCTTCGAGCAGGCCGAGGGAGGCACCCTTTTCCTCGATGAGATCGGCGACATGCCAATGGAGGCGCAGACCAGGCTCTTGCGCGTGCTGCAACAAGGCGAATATGCCACGGTTGGCGGCCGCGCCGCCATCAAGACAAACGTGCGAATCATCGCCGCGACCAATCAGGATTTGGGCCGGCTGATCCGCCAAGGCCTCTTCCGCGAGGATCTGTTTTTCCGTTTGAACGTTGTCCCTTTGCGGCTGCCGCCGTTGCGCGAACGCCTCGAGGATATCGCCGATCTCGCGCAACATTTCTTCGTGCTCGCCGCCGCCGAGGGCTTGCCGCTCAAACGGATCGAACCCGAGGCCCTCGAGCGCCTCAAGCGCTATCGCTGGCCGGGCAATATTAGGGAACTCGAAAATCTCACTCGCCGGCTCGCCGCGCTCTATCCGCAAGAAGTTGTCACGGCGCAATTGGTGGACATGGAACTTCATGTCGATGCGCCGGAGATAGTGCCTGGTTATACGGCGGTGCCCAACGCGCGGACCAAGCGGCCGGCAGAGCCCGAGCGGCGCCCGACGCTCGCTGGCGCGATGGAGCGGCATCTCTCCGAGCTTTTTCAAGAGCACGGCGCGAGCCTGCCGCCACCTGGACTCTATCATCGGATCTTGCGGGAACTCGAATATCCGTTAATTTCCGCGGCGCTCGCCGCGACCCGGGGCAATCAGATCAAGGCCGCCGAACTTCTTGGGCTGAACCGGAATACATTGCGCAAGAAAGTGCGCGATCTCGACATCAGGTGGATGGGCTCGCCGCGCTAGGCGATATCGCCCCGGCAAGCCAATGCCATTGGCCCCTTGGGTTCCTTGTTTTTTCTTCCAAAAGCAGCGGCCCGTGCGAAGGACCGGGCGATGGAAGAGAGTGCAGGATCGGAAGCATTGCTTGGATCACGCGAATCCGGTCCGGATGGAATTTCCGGGAAGGACAGGGTCAAAGGGCCGGCAAAGGAACGACGATGAGGCTTGCTAGAACATTGAGTTCCGTCGTCGCCGCCGCCATTTCGACCGCGGCATGCGCCGGGGACTCCGATCACGCGGCGGCCATCACCTTCCGATGCACCAACCCGAAAAGTGGAACGACGTGGGACCTCAAAGTCGACTACGACCGGAGCACCGCCGACTCGTTTGCGGCTGAGATCACCGAGAGCCAAGTAGCCTGGCACGACACATTGCACGGCGGCTACTACTACCTAGGGTTAAGACCTGATTAATCATGTTTTGATTCAAGAGGTTGGTCAACCGATTTGGGGGCTAACCGATGGAATCGCATTTGTTTTGGTTCGACGACGGGCAATGGGCGAAGATCGCGCCGCA
>JBOHJT010000168.1:0-7331 GCA_050728715.1 Methylocella sp. | reverse complement strand
GCGATGCCCAGTGCCGGCGGGTCGCGATCGGCCACTTCAATCTGTCCGATCTCTCCGGCTTCAGGATAGTGACGGAGCCTTAGCCATACGGCGGGCGGTCAGGCATCGTCATTCTACTTCGGCTCCGACAGGGCGCCTCAATGGGAGCTTATCCCCATGCCGTTCAAGGTTCAGATCGGTCCACCTCAGATCTCCATCCACCAGGGCCAGACCGTCCTGATCAGTGAGCCGGACGGACAGATCAATTGGCCAAGCGAACGGGGGCTCTACTTCCTCGATACGCGCGTTGTCAGCAGCTGGTCCGTCTATGCCGATGGAGAATCCTGGGAGCTGCTGAACGGCGGGCCTATCACCTATTACGCGGCGCGCACCTGCCTTGCCAACCGTTCCATCACGACGAAAGACGGCGTTATTCCGCCGCGCGCGCTCGGCTTCACCATCAGTCGATCGATTCATGGCGGGATGCATGAAGATCTCGATATCGCCAATTACGGCATGAAGCCTGTAAAATTCCAGCTTGAAATCGCCATCCGCTGCGACTTCGCGGATATGTTCGAGGTGAAATCAGGCAAAATCATACGCCGGGGGCAGATCACCACTGAATGGTCGCAGGCACGGCACCAGCTTTGCACGACCTATCGCAACCGCGATTTCAGCAGGGCGGTTACAATTTCCGCGGGGCGATTTCCCACGGCGCCCGTCTATGCGAACGGCCGCCTCAGCTTCGAGGTGGCGCTCGAACCCGGCGAGGGTTGGCACACATGCCTTCTCTACACCTTGACGGACGGCGACAAGGATTCGGCTCCGCCGTCCTACTGCTATGGACACCATCCTGCCTCCCGCCACGCCGAAACCGTCGCCGATTGGCTGCGGACCGTGGCAAGCATTCAGACCAGCAATGAAGAGTTCTATCGCCTTTTTCGCCGTGCGCTTGAAGACATGGCCGCGCTCCGCCTTCCAATCGAGGGCGCGGACCATACCTTCTTCCTGCCCGCCGCCGGGCTTCCCTGGTTCATCGCTCCATTCGGACGCGACAGCCTGATCGTCTCGCTTCAGAATATCCTGATCCATCCGGAATTTGCGCGTGGCTCATTGGACATACTCGGCTCTTTTCAGGCAAAAGAAGACGATCCTTATCGAGACGCTGAGCCAGGCAAGATATTCCACGAATTGCGCTACGGTGAGCTGGCACATTTCAAACTGATCCCCCACACCCCCTATTATGGCACCGCTGACGCCACCCCGCTCTATTTAATTACCTTGCACTCGGCTTGGCGCGCGACTGGTGACAAAGGCTTACTAGAGCGGCATCTTGAGACCGTCGAGGGTTGCCTGTCCTGGATCGATAATCATGGCGACCGCGATGGTGATGGCTTCCAAGAATACCAGACGCGATCTCCGGCTGGTTACGAGAACATGGCTTGGAAGGATTCCGGCGACTCCGTGGTCTATCCGGACGGCTCGCTGGTGAAGGGACCGAAGGCGCTGTGCGAGCTTCAGGGCTATGTTTACAGCGCTTGGATCCGCATTGCCGAGATGTTTGACGCGCTCGGCAATCGCGACCGCGCGGCGCAGCTGCGGGCAAAGGCAGCCGCCTTGTTTGAACGGTTCAATGCGGCGTTTTGGGATGACGAGCTCGGCTTTTACGCATATGCGCTCGACGGCGATAAAAAGAAGGTCCTCACCGTCGCCTCGAATGCCGGCCATTGCCTTTGGTCTGGCATCGTGCCTCGCGAGCGGGCCAAGATTGTTGTGGAACGCCTGATGGCGCCGGACATGTGGACAGGATGGGGCATCCGCACGCTGTCGGCGAGCAATCCGGCATTCAATCCATACAATTATCAGACTGGATCGGTGTGGCCACACGACAATGGGATCATCGCGATGGGTTTCAAGCTATATGGCTTCGGCGCGGAGGCAGGGCAGATCGCGCACGACATCAGCATCGGAGCCAGTTATTTCTTGCTGAACCAATTGCCTGAGCTTTACACTGCTTTTCCACGCGACGAGACAACGTTTCCGGTGCAATATATCGGCGCGAATGTGCCGCAAGCCTGGGCGGCCGGATCGATATTCATGCTGACGCAGGCCATGCTAGGTTTCCTGCCCGACGCGCCACGGAATAGGCTATATGTCGATCCGTTGCTCCCGGACTGGTTGCCGGACATAACGATTCGCGATCTTCGCGTAGGCCGCCACAAATTCGATATCCGCTTCTGGCGCGAGGGCGCGCAAACCGAGTTCGAAGTGCTCAACGGCAACGCAAAGCTGGTGGAACGGTGTGAGGTGAGAGCGAAAGCCGCACAGCTAAAGGACCGTTTCGAGCCGATCTAGGTTACGGTCGAACGGCCGCCCGCAATTAAATCAAGGGCCAAACCAATGGCACACACGAACGATCGCGCCGGATTGACGAAACCGCTGACTCTTGCCATCGATATCGGTGGCAGTCATCTCAAGACAGCTGTGCTCGATGCCTCGGGAAAGATGTCGGCGGATCCGGCGCGCGTGAAGACGCCAAAGCCGGCGACGCCAGACGCGGTTGTCGCGGCGTTGATTGGTCTCGCACAACGGCTCGGCCAGTTTGATCGCGTCTCAATCGGCTTCCCGGGAGTGGTACGGGAGGATTTCGTTTTGACGGCACCCAACCTCGGCACCAAAGAGTGGCATGGCTTCAGGCTCGGCGCGGCCTTGGCAAAAAATTTGGGTAAGCCGGTTCGCATTCTCAATGATGCCAGCATCCAAGGCCTCGGAGTCATCACCGGGCGAGGTCTTGAATGTGTTATAACGTTGGGCACGGGAATGGGCTTTGCCTTGTTTCAAGACGGGAAGATCGCACCGCATCTGGAGCTCAGCCAGCATCCCATTCGCAAGCATAAAACCTATGACGAATATGTGGGCGAGGCGGCGCTTGAGTCTGTCGGCAGGCGGCGCTGGAGCAAACGCGTCCACAGGATTATCGCTATTTTCGAAACCGTCATCGCCTATGAGTCGCTTTACATCGGCGGGGGTAATGCAAAATGGATCAAGCAAGCATTACCTCCCCACGTGAAGATCGTGGCCAATATTGCGGGGATCACCGGTGGCGTGCGGCTTTGGGACAGGCGGATGGATCACGCGTTTACCGAGCAGCCACCCGCTTTTGCCGAACCGCCGGCTTAGGCTCCATGCCGCCACTATCCCTCGCGTGCGCCAGTATCGAGGATCCAAATCCGGTCACAGAGCGCTACATTGTGGCCCATGCCGCAGAAGTCGCCGGTATCAAGCAGCGTAACCCCGGGGCCCAGCGCGGCATGGATGGTGGCGATCCTCTTGGCACGGTCAGCTGGTCCGTAAAGGCCGGACATGCCCATGCAGCCGAGACTGATGGCGGATACGGCCGGTCCGGCACTCCCGAGCTTGCGTTCCAATATGATTGCCGCTCCTGATTCTTACAGCGCACGAATTGGGGCTCTGTCACACTGCAAAGCCTTCGAACACCTTCCCCCATTCCAGATATCTGCAGGCGATGTTCTCGACCGCCTGCTGGCGTTGGATTTTGCCATCGCGCCACGCGATCAACGGCTCCCAGAATGAAGTCCGCCCCACCGCAAACCCTATGAATCCCGGCACGCCGGCCGCAACGCGCAGCCATTCCACCACCTTCTGTTCGTTGGAACCGCGCCCAAGGATGATGCATCCGACCTGCTCGCGGCCATCACGACGCGCCGCTTCCGCGATCTTGAGGCAATCCTCGCGTCGATCCAGCCCCTCAATTTTCCAAACATCGGGCTCAACACCGGCATTCTGAAGCTGCTCCAAGGCCGCTACCATCAGCGAGGGCCGCAGGTCGCGGTCGTAGAGGTGCTGATCGCCCTCCACGACGTCCATCTGCGCGTGGGTAGCGGGCACCAACAGTTCGAACATGAAGTAGCAGTTATGGCTGTGACAGTAGTTGCACAGCTCATTGAGACGCGCGGATTGCCGGCGATTCATCGCCTCGTCATCCTCGGCATTGTAGCGCACCAAGACCTTGACGAAGGTGGGCTTAAATTGCTCGATATGCGCGGCGTACTGCGTGCCAAAGTCGAACTGAAACTCGGCCTGACCGCTCTTCTCCGCCGGCATCGCGGTGATGATACCATTGGCGGACGCATCGCGCAGGATACGCGAGCCAAACTGCTCATCGACGAGGATGCCGGCCCGGTCCTTCGCCAGACCCGTGCCGAGAGCAAACTTGAACCCGTCATATATAACCTCTTTGGTCTGGGCGATGCGCTCGGTCTGCTCCGTGCTTAGCGCCCCGCTCCATCCATAGAGACCTTTTTCGAAGGAGCTGCGATGGTCAAACGGCAGTATGTACAGCGGCCTATTATATCCGATACGCATGTCGTTGCTCATGCTTGCTTTCCTGTGCTGGCACCACGAGGGCGGTTTGGGTTGGGTGCGCCTCTATTGATATCGCCGGATCAGCGCATTGGTAGTGGCTTGCACCCTGAAAAGTTCTATAATCGCGGGGTCAAGCATTTACTTCGCGACTGGCGCGCTTTCGCCGGGTTCAGAATTCTCTTCGCGGTCTGCCTCTTGGGCTACCGGATGTTGGCGTCGGATGGCGGATCGGCCGACGTAGTCCACGCTCTGGTTATCGCGGTTGCGATGACCGGCATTTGGGAACGGCCTGATCCTTTTCCGGATGGAGAATTTGAGAGAATCCTTTTGGAAGGAGGAATAGGCGGTAGTGGAAACGAACGTCAGTTTTTGACGCCTCTCGGAAGTAGCGCCTGTCATCAGTAGAGTCCGCCTTAGGTCCGAAATCGGACTGAGGTAATGAAGTCGATGCGGCGCTATTCGTCAATACGTGCCTGGCCACTTTTCTCGCCCGTCGCGACGACCCAGAGGGCATCGTTCGGCAACGGCCTTTGCAACGCCGTCACTTCCTCGACCGAGCCCGTAAACCATGCGTCCCACTCTTCCGCCGTCGTCAAGAGCACTTACATGGCCTTATTTCGCACCATGCGGCGTCGATTAGCATCCGGGCGGCCTCTAACTTCATTTCAAAAGCGTCGAGCAGCGCCGTCATTCCTCGGCTGTCGTCATCATTGGGCGTCCCATTCGCGGCCTCAAAAACCGCATGAAGCAACTTCGATGCTGCGGTCAGGTCGTCGCGGGCCATCGAAAACTCATCAACGGCGTTAAAGAGTGTTCCGATTCCATCAAATCGGAACACGCGCTAGCCAATTTTGTGAGGTAAACCGATTTGCCGCGCCAACTCCAGTATCGGGAGAATCCATGTCTCTGCAGGCACTCTTGCGCACCAAGTCGATCGAGCAACTCCAATCCGAGATCGGCCGGGCGGGACAGTTTCGCCGCGTGCTTGGTCTGTGGCAACTCACTGCTATCGGCCTTGGCGGACTTATCGGAGCCGGTATCTTTGTGCTCACAGGTGTCGTGGCCGCGACCCAAGCGGGGCCGGCCGTGTCGCTGTCGTTCGTGATCGCAGGCATCGCCAGCACGGCTGCTGCCCTAAGCTATGCCGAGTTTGCCGGGATGATCCCCGTCGCCGGCAGCGCCTACACCTACGGATACGCCGTGCTTGGCGAACTCGTCGCGTGGGTGATTGGCTGGGATCTGCTGCTCGAATATACGTTGGTGGCCGCCGTCGTATCGATCGGCTGGTCGGGCTATTTGCAAGCCCTGCTCAGTCAGCTTGGCGTGACGCTCCCGCGCTGGGCAACGGGCGCGTCAGGAACGGGCGAAGGCCACCTCTTGGATCTCCCCGCGATGCTGGGGAGCCTTGCGGTCGCTGGCCTCCTGACGCTGCGCATCGAATGGGGCGCGCGCTTCAACATGGCCATGGTGATCGTCAAGATCGCTGCGGTCGTCCTCGTCATCGCCGCCGGTCTGCCGCATGTGCGTACCGCCAACTGGCATCCCTTCATGCCCTACGGCTTCAAGGGCGTGGCCGAGGGGGCGGCCGTCGTTTTCTTTGCCGTCTTCGGCTACGATACGCTGACCACCGCCGCCGAAGAGGCGCGCGACCCGCAGCGCCAGCTTCCCCGCGCCGTGTTGTTCTCGCTCGCCATCTCTCTCGTGCTCTACATCGCGATGTCTTTGGTGCTCACCGGCGTGGTGCGCTACGACACCCTGAACAGCGCCGCTCCGGTTGCGGCCGCGTTCACGGCGATTGGCCTGCCTTGGGTCACGCTCCTCGTGTCCGCGGCGGCCGTGGCGGGCATCAGTAGCGTCATGCTCGCCTTCCTCTTGGGCTGCGCCCGCATCTGGTTCGCGATGAGCCGCGACGGGCTGTTTCCCGCCTGGTTCGCGCAGGTGCACAAGCGGTTCCGCACGCCGCACCGCCCGACGCTGATTGCGGGAGGACTGACCGCCCTCGTCGCGGGTTTCTTCCCGATCAAGGAGGTTGCCGAATTGGTGAACATCGGAACGCTGTCCGCTTTTGTGATTGTTTGCCTCGCGGTCATCGTGCTCCGGCGGACAAAGCCCAGCGTCCGGCGCACCTTTAAGACGCCCCTCGTCCCCTGGATACCCCTAGCTGGCATCGGATTCTCCCTATGGCTGCAGTCAAAGCTCCCTGCCGCCGCCTGGGAACTGTTCGCTGCTTGGATGGGGCTCGGCCTTTTGCTCTACTTTTCCTACGGCCGCCGGCACAGCGTTCTCGCAACAAGGGGAGGCGTGTCCAGCGAAGGCAAATCGGCGGGCGGCGCCCAAAGCCATTAGGCAATGTTTTTTCATGCTCGCACGAGGAGGGCGACTTGCGCATCGCCTCGAACACTCGCTGCAGGACGGCAATGGCCAAGTCCGCGATAGCCATACACCGCGCGCTGACCGGAAGGGCCGGCGTGGTCCATATTTTGGAAATGAACGGCGAGAGCTACCGGCTCAAATAGTCGAAGGCCTGCCGGAGGCGGGAAGTCCGACCCACCATTCCTGAAATTGACAATCCCATCTGTGGTAATCCTACGAGTCGCGGTTCGTGATATAAGCAAGGATGGCCAGCATGGCCGGAATCCGCGTCCCATCACCGGCCTTGCCGTGCTGACCCCTTGAAGTTGGAAAACGTCCGGCCGCATCATGCCTCATGCCGCCGCTGCCACCTGATACGCGGCGCTCGCAGTTTTCAGCGAGGCTATGGAGGCGGCAGCTCGGCGAACGAGCGCGAACTCATGATCGGATTGCGCGGAATTTCCTTCCCGCATTGTCCATGGCGCTTATCGGCGCGGTCGGGAGCAAAATCAAAAAGCCGCCACGTCATTGACTTGACCGCTTAATTTTGGTTGCGGGGACAGGATTTGAACCTGTGACCTTCAGGTTATGAGCCTGACGAGCTACCGGACTGC
>JBOHJT010000167.1:0-7360 GCA_050728715.1 Methylocella sp. | reverse complement strand
CTGATCGATCGCGAACAAGGCTGTGTCAAGCGAAACTGGCTTGTCTCGCTCGCCCAGGACATCGCGGATTTGCACGCGCAAGGCACCGATCTCCTCGTCGTCTCGTCCGGCTCGATCGCGCTCGGGAGTACCGTGCTGGGCCTCCCCGGACGCGACTTGAAACTCGAGGACAGCCAGGCCGCCGCCGCCGTGGGCCAGATCGCCTTGGCGCGAATCTGGGCCGAGGTGCTCGCGGATAGGAAGATCACCGCCGGGCAAATTCTGGTCACGCTGGGCGATACCGAGGAGCGCCATCGCTATCTGAACGCGCGGGCGACGATTGGCCGCCTCCTCGATCTCCGCGCCGTGCCGGTCATTAACGAGAACGATACGGTCGCGACATCCGAAATACGCTACGGCGACAACGATCGCTTGGCCGCCCGCGTCGCGACCATGGCGAGCGCGGATCTCTTGATTCTGCTCTCCGATGTGCCTGGGCTTTACACCGCGCCGCCGGCGGAAAGCCCCGAGGCCGAGCTTGTTCCGGTGGTTGCGCGCGTGGACGCGGCGATCGAGGCGATGGCCGGCGGCGGCGGCTCGGCCCTGTCGCGCGGCGGCATGCGCACCAAGATCGAGGCCGCGAAAATCGCGACGGCCGGCGGCACCCATATGCTGATCGCCGACGGAAGGGTCGAACATCCCGTGTCGCGCCTCCACGCTTCGGTGCCTTGCACCTGGTTCTTGTCCAGCTCCAACCCGGTCACCGCGCGAAAAAAATGGATCGCCGGTTCGCTGGAGCCGCGCGGTGCCTTGCATGTCGACGCCGGAGCAGCAAAGGCCATCGCGAACGGCAAGAGCCTGCTGCCCGCCGGCGTGACGCGGGTCGAGGGCAATTTCACGAGCGGCGATTGTGTGTTAATCCGCGATGCCCGCGCGGCCGAGATCGGGCGCGGTCTTGTCGGCTACGACGCGAGCGAGGCGGTCTTGATCGCCGGACGCAATTCGCACGATATCTTGAGCTTGCTCGGCACTCCGGGGCGTGCGGCGATTATTCATCGCGACGACATGGTCGTCGCCGGCGGCCAATTTGCCGCAACGGCGCGGGTTAGTAATGGAAAGTCTTGAAACGATCGAGGATGGCCTTCGCGAGGCCGATACCAAGGAACTCATGGCGGACATCGGGCGCTCGGCCCGCGCCGCCGCGCACGCGCTTTCGCTTGCTTCGACCGAGACAAAGAACCGGGCGCTGCGCGACGCCGCGGTGACAATACGTCTGCGCGCGGCAGACATTCTAGCCGCCAACGCGCGCGATATGGCAGCCGCCGAAGCGGAGGGCGCCGCACGCGCCTTCCTCGACCGGCTGGCTCTCGATAGCTCCCGCGTCGAGGCCATGGCGAGCGGCCTCGACGCCATCGCCGCTCTACCCGATCCCGTAGGCCGCGTGCTCGCGCGGTTCGAGCGGCCGAACAGGCTTTCGATCGAGCGCGTCGCGACCCCGCTCGGCGTCATCGGCGTCATCTACGAAAGCCGCCCGGCGGTGACGGCCGACGCCGGCGCGCTCTGCCTCAAGGCCGGCAATGCGGTGATCCTGCGCGGCGGCTCGGATAGCTTTTTTTCCGCGCGGTGCATCCATGAGTGTCTCGCCGACGGCCTCGGCGGCGCCGGTCTTCCAGCGGCCGCGATTGCCCTTGTGCCGGTGAGGGACCGCGCGGCGGTTGGCGAAATGCTCGCGGGACTGAATGGCAACCTCGACGTGATCGTGCCGCGCGGCGGCAAAAGCCTCGTCGCCCGCGTCCAGGCCGAGGCAAGAGTGCCGGTATTCGCGCACCTCGAAGGCATCGTGCATGTGTTCGTCGATCGCGACGCCGATCTCAACAAGGCGGAGACAATTGTTTACAACGCCAAAATGCGGCGCACAGGAATTTGCGGCGCGGCCGAGACTTTGCTCGTCGATCGCGCCTGCGCCGCGACGCATCTCGCGCCGCTCGTTAAAATGCTGCTCGATGCCGGCTGCGCGGCGCGGGGGGATGCCGCAACGCGCGCCGCCGACCCCCGCGTCACGCCGGCAAGCGAGGCGGATTGGGCCACCGAATATCTCGACGCGATCATTTCCGTGCGTGTGGTTGAAGGCCTCGATCAGGCCATCGCGCATATCGAAACCTTTGGTTCGCATCATACCGATTGCATCGTGACCGAAAATCGAGCGTCGGCGGAGCGGTTCTTGAAAGAGGTGGATTCGGCCATCGTGATGCATAATGCTTCGACGCAATTCGCCGACGGCGGCGAGTTTGGGTTTGGCGCCGAGATCGGCATTGCGACGGGCCGGATGCACGCGCGTGGCCCCGTAGGACTAGAGCAGCTGACCTCCTTCAAATATCGCGTTCGCGGCAACGGGCAGATTCGCCCTTGAGTCTTGTGCCATCCGCCAAAACGCCGCCCTTCGTGCCTGGCCTGCGGGTTGGCTTGTTTGGCGGCAGTTTCAATCCGCCGCACGAGGGACATAGAGAGGCGAGCCTGCTGGCGCTGCGCCGTCTCCAACTCCATCGCGTCTGGTGGCTTGTCTCCCCCGCCAATCCGCTCAAAGACCGGCGTGAGTTGGCGCCGCTTGCTGAGCGCGTCGAAGCCGCGCGCAAGATCAGCCGGCATCCCCGCATCGCGGTGACGGCGCTTGAGGCCGCGATCGGCGCCACTTATACGTTCGAGACGATTTCGTATTTGAAACGGCGCTGTCCCGGCGCGCATTTCGTCTGGTTGATGGGGGCGGATAATTTTCGTCTGTTCGATCGCTGGCAACGCTGGCGCGACATCACAAGGCTTGTTCCATTGGCCATCATCGATCGCCCCGGCTCGACCCTGACGGCGCTGCATGGGCGCGCGGCGGCAGCGTTGGCGCCTTATCGACTCGACGAAACCGACGGGCCTTGTCTTGCCACGGCGGCGCTACCGGGGTTCACGTTTCTGCATGGGCCGCGCTCGCCGATGTCCTCGACGGCGCTGCGCGAGAAACCGTGCCCCATGGGCGCCGAAGACGGGAAGCAGACACGTTGAAAACGCGGCCCGGTCACTGCCAGTCCCAAAACAACACGACCCAGCTCACCGCGCCGGTCGAGACAGCAAGAGCGACACAGACAGTTGCCGCGCGGCGGCGCAAGTGACTCGCGGTGGCAAGGCCCGCGATCTTCCATGCAAGAACAATCGACCAGACAGCCGCGCCGCCGAGCAACAGAGCCCGCGGCGGGCCAACAAATCCGAGCGAACGACCCTTGGCCCGCAGCATGGTTACGGTAATGGTGCTCAACCCGAGAAACGCGCCCGCCATACGCTCGGACTCACGCTTCCCGGCCCCATCGATTAAGCGCGCTTTCTCGGGCTCGAACTCAAAGGCGGGGCGTTGAATGGCGCGACCTCGTGACACCCGCCGGCGCGCGCGAGCTTCCGGCGTATCGTGTGGCGATCGAGTTCCGCCGCGCCGCTTGAGCGGTCCCGTCGGGTCCGGCTGGGCATTTGGACAGCGTTGAAGTCTCAAGGAGCCGCTGGCTTGAAGCTCGCGGCTCCTTCTTGTACCGCTGGGTCCGCATTCGCCCGGCCCTTTTGGAGAAAGACCAATGTCGCGATGGCCCGTGCATGGCACGATTACAGGTCCGATTGTCATGATCGGTTTTGGCTCGATCGGGCGTGGCACGCTGCCGCTCATCGAACGTCATTTCAACTTCGACAAATCGCGCTTCACGGTCATCGACCCCGTGGAAAAGGATCGCCACCTCCTCGACGAGCGGGGAATGGAATTTATTGAAAAAGCCCTCACGCGAGATAATTTCGCCGCGCTGCTAAAACCGCTTTTGACAAAAGGCGGCGGCCAGGCCTTTGTCGTCAATCTCTCCGTCGATGTGTCCTCGGCCGCGATCATGCGGCTTTGTCATGAACTCGGCGCGCTTTATATCGATACGGTCGCCGAGCCTTGGGTTGGATTTTACACCGACACGCGGCTGACCGCCTCGGAACGGTCGAATTACGCCCTTCGCGAAGGGGTCCTAGATCTGCGCCGCGCGCTAGGGGCAGGCCCGACCGCTATTTCTTGCTGCGGCGCCAATCCGGGCATGGTCTCCTGGCTCGTCAAGCAGGCGCTCTTAAATGTCGCGGCCGATTGCGGCATCGATTCCGGGCCGCCATCGACGCGCGAGGACTGGGCGCGGCTTGCGCAAAGGACTGGCATCAAGGGCATCCACATTGCCGAATGCGATACCCAGCGCGCGGCGACGCCGAAGCCGCGCGGCGTTTTCGTCAATACCTGGTCTGTCGAGGGCTTTATTTCGGAGGGTCTCCAGCCCGCCGAAATCGGCTGGGGAACGCATGAAAAACACATGCCATCGGAAGGCAAACGGCACGCCTTCGGACCGGATTGCGCGATCTATTTGCTGCGTCCGGGCGCGGGCACCCGGGTGCGGTCCTGGACACCGTCGGCCAAGGCGCAGCACGGCTGGCTCATCACCCATAATGAGTCGATCTCGATCGCGGATTTCCTGACCCTGCGCGAGCGAGGAGAAGTCGTCTACCGGCCAACCTGCCACTATGCCTACCGCCCGGCCGACGCCGCCGTGCTGTCGCTCGACGAAATGGCGGGGAGCCAATGGCGGCCGCAGAAAGAGTCCCACATTCTAGACGAGAACGAGATTGTTGACGGGATCGACGAACTCGGCGTTTTGCTTTATGGCCACGCGAAGAATGCCTATTGGTACGGTTCGCAGCTCTCCATCGAGGAGACCCGGCGGCTCGCGCCCTATCAAAACGCCACCGGGCTTCAGGTGACCTCCGCCGTGCTTGGCGGAATGGTGTGGGCCTTGGAAAATCCGCGAGCCGGGATTGTCGAGGCCGATGAACTCGACTTCCGCCGCTGTCTTGAGGTGCAGCGGCCTTACCTCGGCCCAGTGACGGGGCAATATGCGGATTGGACTCCGCTCGAAGGCCGCGCGCTCCTGTTTCCCGAGGACATCGACAGGCAAGATCCGTGGCAATTCAAGAATGTGGTCGTGCGATGACGAGGGGACAGGAAAGCCGCATCCTGGCCCGGTCATTGAAGGCCGGCTCGCCAGGGAAGCGGGCGGCACGCGGCCAACCGCCGCTAGGCCAGCAGGCAGGCCGTGCTCTCTATCCCGAGGCAACCCTCATCTGTTTCTGTCCGGTCAAACCAGATTCAACTGGGGACAATTTGCGGATTTAGCGAATATGCGCGGTCGGGACGCGGGAAAAGATCCGGCATCATTCGCCGGGCCGATGAAGGCGCACCTTCAATTTGGCCGCTGCCCCGCCCCGACGCCGCAATCGAAGATCAGGTCCATCTCATGGAGCCTTGCGATGTTGAGACCTGGGTGTGGGCGCTGACGTCAGGCAGTTGCTTCCACCTGGACGCGCTTCAACTTTTCATGAACAACGAAGCATTAGGCGCGCTGCGAAGTTGTACGGACACCTATCTCATTCGCGGAATCAGCGTGCTGATGGGAAGCGTTCTGATCGACCGCTCGCTTGCGGTTTACGGGCTGAATGGGATGAATGTGTTTTCCAAACATCCTCATCTTCATTGCATATTGAGTTACGCAAGAGGCGGACCATCCGACGATGATCAATTGGGCCGGAAGATGGTTATCGATCATCTGATCGCGAACGCCAACTTTTTCCTGTGCAAATTGCGCTCTCCCCATCATCACATGAATGCCTTGAATGCTTTGGACGATGCCTGGCCGCGGCTTCCTTCTCCTGTCCCAGGCTGCCACGCTTATCTCGCCGGCAAGATTGTGATGGAAGCTAGAGCGCTCGCGCCCGCGCTTGGATTATCCAAGTTCATAGGCTTGTTGAACCGGCTCAAGGTGGCCCCGCATGTCATCCTGAAGGCCTGCCTCAAGCACAAGACGGCAAAGCGAAGCTGAACTTGCCTCAATTCCCCGCCCGTTCCTTTGATCATCGGGCGGCGGAGCGCCAAAGTTTCATGCTGCCGGCGGCGCTCTTGCCATGCTCGCGCAGTAGCGTCTCGAAATAGGCGATTGTGTATCGCAAACCCTCGTCCAGTTCGACCGCGGGGCGCCAACGGAGCAGCTTTTCGGCAAGGGCGATATCGGGTTGGCGCTGTCTTGGATCGTCTTCGGGCAAGGGCCTCGCGACGATATCCGATTTCGAGCCGGTGATCGCGAGGATCTTTTCCGCCAAATCGCGAATCGTGAATTCATTGGGGTTTCCGATGTTGATCGGTCCGGCGATCTCTTCCGGGGAATTCATGAGGCGGTCCAATCCGTCGATCAAATCGGTCACATAGCAGAAGGATCGCGTCTGCAGGCCCTCGCCGAAGATGGTGATGTCTTTTCCAAGCAGGGCCTGGCAGATGAAATTCGACACGACACGCCCGTCGTCGGGGCGCATATTGGGGCCATAGGTATTAAAAATTCGCGCGACCTTGATGCTCAATCCATGCTGACGGCGATAGTCGAAAAATAGAGTCTCGGCGCAGCGCTTGCCCTCGTCGTAGCATGATCTGCTGCCGATCGGATTGACATTGCCCCAATAGTCCTCGGTCTGCGGTTGGACGGCGGGATCGCCATAAACTTCCGACGTGGAGGCTTGCAAGATTCGGACCTTGAGACGCTTGGCGAGGCCGAGCATGTTGATCGCACCAGAGACGCTCGTCTTCGTCGTCTGAACCGGATCGAACTGATAATGGACCGGCGAGGCCGGACAAGCGAGGTTATAAATCTCGTCCACTTCGACAAAAAGCGGAAACGTCACGTTGTGGCGGAGAACCTCGAAGCGCTTGTTGCCGAGAAGATCGTCGATGTTGCGCCGGGTTCCCGTGGAGAAATTATCGGCGCAAAGAACCTCGTGGCCATCGTCAAGCAGGCGCCGGCAAAGATGCGTCCCGAGAAAGCCCGCGCCACCGGTGACCAGGATGCGTCTTTGTCCCAATAGCACATTCAACTCCGCTTCGCTTGTTTCGTGTTTGACGTGCGCCGCTTTGATTAGTTTCCGGCGATTTCACGGGGTGGGACCGAACGACTCATTGCTATCATAGTGCGAATGCGGGAGAAAGCCTCAATGGAGCACATCCTCATCGACAGCGGATTGGTGAACAAGGCAGGGCATGGTTACACGCTAGCCAAGACGGTGTCTTGGGCCTTGGCGCGGCGGAAATTGCGATTCCGCATTTTTGGCTTGAGCGGCCTCGATAGTTCGATCGCCGCCGAAATCGGCGCCATCCCGCATTTCAACCTGCCATGTTTTTCCCGGCAACGCGCGCTATCATCACGCGAGGCTCGTCACCGGCTGGCTGGCCCGGCCCGGACGCGTGTTGCTCATGAGCTTGCCGAATGATTGTGCCGCCTTGCTGCCCGCGCTTGAA
>JBOHJT010000166.1:0-7398 GCA_050728715.1 Methylocella sp. | reverse complement strand
GGACACCTATGAGGCCATCCTTGACGCGTGTTGCGACGCCTGGAACGCCCTGATGGCCAAATCCGAGATCATTACCTCAATTGGAACCAGAGATTGGGCACAGGTCAAGACTTAGGGCGGTTGGTATCATCCGTTCCAACCGGCCCCAAGCGACGTCTGATTTTGGGGCCGGAAAACCCCAATAGGCTTGCGCCTAGGCAAAGCCTTACCCCCCTTCCTTCGAGACTGCCTTTCAGCCTTTCTCAGCGCGGCAGCCTTGCGGTTAGCTTCTGGTACAGTGGGTTTCCCGCCGAAAACACATAGTCCTGCGCCGCGACGCAGACATGGGTCGCGCCCTGCGCGATCATCCAATCGGCGAGCGGCGCGGCCTTGTCTTTCGGGCAGTTCAGGGTCAGGCGTCCGTCGGCCGCGTGGAAGCGCGCGTGGGCCGAAAACGCCGCCTTCGCTTCCGCGAGGAGATGGTCTTCCAACTTCACAACGAAGGCCGAGACCTCGCGCGTGGTGCGCGCCTCCTCTTCCGCCGCGATGCGCGAGAGAATGATGCGGGCGGTTTCGCGGGGACCAGGACTCCAATCGGCGCCAACCGACGCCACGAGATTGGCCTGCGAGCGCAAAATCGTCCCGTCGTCGAGAATCTTGAGCGCATTGGCGGCAAGCGTCGCGCCGGTCGTCGTAATATCGACGACGAGCTCGGCCTTGCCCGCCGCCGGTGCGCCCTCGGTCGCCCCAAGGCTCTCGACGATGCGGTAATCGGCGACATGCCGCTCGGCGAAAAAGCGCCGGGTCAGATGGACGTATTTGGTCGCGACGCGCATCCGCTCGCCGCGCCGCGCCCGGAAGGCCGCCGCGACATCCTCCAGATCCGCCATGGTCTTCACGTCGATCCACGCGCGGGGCACTGCGACCACCACATGGGCATGGCCGAAGCCGAGCGGCGCCAAGAGTTCGACTTTCGCTTCCGCATCGGCAATGGTTTCGCGAACGAGATCCTCGCCGGTGACGCCGAGATGCACATGGCCGGCGGCCAATTGCGCGACAATGTCAGCGGCGGAAAGAAACGCGATCTCCACATTCTCCATGCCCGCCAAACTTGCGCGATAGTCGCGCGCGCCGCGGCTCTGCGCGATGTCGAGCCCCGCGCGGGCGAAAAATGCCGCGGCGTTTTCCTGTAGCCGCCCCTTGGAGGGCACCGCGAGCACCAGAGGTTTTTTGGCGCCACCTAAACTCATGGCGCCCCCGGTTCCGCGCTCAGGCGGCCGATCCAGATCGCCGCGCCGACGGCGGCAATGGGTTTTTCCGCGCCAAGCGTTTGTGGAAGCTGGTCGTAGCGCCCGCCGGCAATAGCAGGCTCCGCCGCGCCATGCTCATGCGCCTCGAATACAAAACCTGTGTAATAGTCGAGATTGCCGGTGAAGCGCGCGGCAAAATGGAGTCTTGCGGTATCGAGCCCCTGCGCGGCGATAAACCCAAGCCGTTTGTCGAAACGGTCGAGGACGGCGGAAAGATCGAGGTTCGCGCCGGCGGCAACCGCGCGCAATTGCGTGGAAGCGTTATCAGGGTCGCCCTCCACGCCCAAGAATTGCTCGATGACCGCGCGCTTTTCCGCGGAAAATCCCGAGCCCGCCTTGAGCGCCGCCTGTTCGAGGAAACGATCGGCGATCTCACCGGGGCTGCGGCCACCCGCCGGGGCCACGCCCGCGATGGAGAGAAGATCCTCGACCAGCGCGCGCGCGCCCTGCTTGCCGGCGCCTTCGAGAACACCGAGGACGCCGGAATGATCGGTGCCGTTCAAGCCTGGGCTTAGGATCGTGTCGAGGGATTTGCCTTGACCGTGGCCGCGCTCGATGCGGCGGCGCCATTGGGGCGGGAGATCGAGCGCTTCGAGAAGCCGGGAAAACAGCCCGGCGTCGCCGATCCGCACAATGAGGTGCGAAGGGGCGGCCTGGTGTTGTTTGGCGGCGCCCGCCGCTTCGAGCGCGAGGGCGAGGATTTCCGCGTCCGCCGCCTCCCGGTCGGGGCGGCCAAAACTCTCAATTCCGGCTTGCGTGAATTCGCTTGGGCGGCCTGGGCGAAACCGGAAAACAGGCCCGCAATAGGAGAAGCGCGCGCGCTCTCCCGCGCACTCCGCGGCGAGATAGGCGACCAGGACAGGAATCGTATATTCCGGACGCAAGCAATAATCGGCGCCGGAAAGATCGCTCGTTAGATAAAGCTGGCCGCGCAGATCCTCGCCGGAATCAAAGAAGATCGAAGCCGGTTGCAGGATTGGCGGTTCACAACGCGCGTATCCGGCGCCGGTGAGATGGGCGATGATGAGTTCGGCGCGCTGATCGGCGATAGACAATGCCCTGCCCCAAAAGCTAAGGGAAGCTTGCCTCTCTTAGCAAAGCGCACCATGTTGCGCGATGGGTTTTGAGTAAAATTGGGTGAACGCGAGCGAACGCGTGCCCATGGCTCCGCCCGCCGCAAGGCTTGCAGGACGAGAATGTCCCCCGGCGGCGCGCCGTGGCATTGGTCGACCATTTGGAATCCGATCCCGTGAGCCTCACGCTCACCAAGGACGGCGGTCACTGTCTCTCGCGGCAGGAGGATTTGGCGAGACTCATCAAGACCGTCGAGGGGATGGGGTAGCGGTTTTTTGCGGGTTGGGCACAATCAGACAGCAAAACCAGACCACTTCAAAGGCACTGTCTGTCAGGTCAAATACCAACGATTAGAGCTGAACCCTCGAATCAAGGTGTTGTGAAGGGCCTCCGCCACACGCCGTTTGTCAATTCTTGCAAACCGAGGTGGTGTGATCCTCAGCACCACGCCGCAGCCTGCGCATAACCGTCCACGCGTTCAGTGATCTGCAATCGGCATTATTTGGGAATGGGCTATTGAGCCGCTGCCCGCGGCGTAGCAATCGCCGCGCTCGTCGAACGCACCATGGCAGCGGCGGCCTGCGCGGGCGCGCCAGCGACCCTTTTCACGCACGAGGCCAAGAAGTGCGAGGCGGGGATTGCTAGCGCGGCAAAGTGCTTGACCTGCCGCTCGTCTTTCTCGAAGCAGAGGTTTTGCGGCAAGCCTCTTTACGCGCCGCCACGAACTCGCCAAGAGTGATGGCGAAGTTCGGACTTCCATCGATCGCGGAGGCCGCAGCGCTCGCCGGCGCCTGGCCGTCCTCCGTCCTGCTCGTCGCGCGGATAAGCGATGGGGGCGCAAGCCGCGCGATCGCCGGCAAGAGAGAGCAATGACCAGACAGCCATGACGGTTCACTTCATCGGCGCGGGGCCTGGCGCTCCCGATCTCATCACCTTGCGCGGCCGCGATCTCATCGCGCGTTCTCCCGTTTGCTTGTTCGCCGGCTCTCTCGTGCCCCGGGCGCTCCTCGAACATTGTCCCAAGGGCGCCCGCATCATCGATACGGCCCCGATGAACCTCGACGAGATCGGCGCCGAATTCTTGCGCGCGTTTCGCGATGGAGAGGATGTCGCGCGCCTGCATTCGGGAGATCTCTCCATATGGAGCGCGTTGGGGGAACAAATCCGCGCGCTCGACCAGCTCTCCATTCCCTATACGATCACGCCCGGCGTCCCGGCTTTCGCGGCCGCCGCCGCCGCCTTGGGCGTCGAGCTCACTCTGCCGGAAGTAGCGCAATCCCTGGTTCTGACGCGCACGCAGGGACGCGCCTCCTCGATGCCGGCGAATGAGCAGCTTGCAACATTCGCCAGCACGCGGACGACGCTCGCCATTCATCTCTCGATCCATGCGATCGAGCGGATCGCGGCCGAATTGATGCCGCATTATGGCGCCGGTTGCCCGGTGGCGATCGTGTTTCGCGCGTCCTGGCCGGATCAAACGATTCTCCGGGGAACGCTCGCGACCATCGCCGGAATGGTCGCGGCGACGCCGATGGAGCGCACCGCGCTGATCCTCGTCGGTCATGTTTTGGCGCGCGGCGATTTTCGCCCAAGCGCGCTCTATGACAAAGACTACCAGCGCCGGTTCCGGGGAACACCTCAATGAACCGGCAAAAACGGCGTTCGCGCGAGAAGGCGGCCGTCGCGGTCGAAAATCGCGATTTCGAGCGAAATACCGCTGCCGCGCAGAACCTTCGCCGCCGTGCGCCACGCGGCCTCCGCGACCGCGGCCCCGGTGTCGGCCTCGATGCCCCCCGCGCGGGCGAGATTGTAAACTTGCGCGGCGCTATTGGCGGCTTTTACGCTCGCGATGAGATCCTGGCCGGCGCCGGCCTCCGCGCAGCGCGCCGCGAGCCAGGAAAAATCGACTTCGCCACGCCCCGAATGCAGATCGAGAAGGCCTTGGCCGAGCTTTGTCATTTTGGCGAAGCCGCCGGCTATCGTCACCTTGGCGATGCAGTGCGTGCGCAGATATTTCAGCATGCCGCCGGCAAAATCGCCCATCTCGATCAATGCAATTTCCGGCAGACCATGCAGCGCCTTGACGGCGGCTTCCGAAGTCGAGCCGGTCGATCCAGCGATATTGGAAAGCCCGGCGGCGCGGGCGACATCGATCCCGCGATGAATCGTGTCAATCCACGCGGCGCAGGAAAACGGCACGACAATCCCCGTCGTGCCCAGGATCGAGAGGCCGCCGACGATACCGAGCCGCCCGTTAAGCGTTCGCTCGGCGATTTTTTCGCCGCCTGGGATCGAGATTTCAACGGTCGCGTCTCCACCAAGACCATACATGCGCGCCACCTCGCCGATCGCGGCTTTGATCATCCGGCGGGGCGCCGGATTGATCGCCGGTTCTCCCGGCGGCAGCGGCAGGCCCGCGCGGGTAACGGTGCCTACTCCCTCTCCGGCGCGAAACACCACGCCCGATCCAGGTGGGCCGTGGGCCACGCGCGCGATCACCAGCGCGCCATGCGTCACGTCGGGATCGTCGCCCGCGTCCTTGATGATTCCGGCGCGCGCGAACCCCTCGCCAAGTTCTTCCAATGCCAGCGCAAAAGACGGCCGCGCGCCGCCCGCCAAGGTGATCACGACGGTAGCGGGAAATTGGCCGCGAACGAGCGCCTCATAGGCCGCACGCGCGGCGGCGGCGGCGCAGGCGCCGGTTGTCCATCCCTTGCGCAAATTCGCCTTCCGGGAAAAATGCTCCTCGGCTTCGCTCATTGGCAAGGAAACGCCTTCTCGTGAAACTCGCCGGCCATGACCGCAATATTCTAGCACGCGGTCTCGTCATCGCCGCGCCGCGCTCGGGCAGCGGCAAGACCATGCTGACCCTTGGGCTCATGCGCTCTTACCGGAACGCGGGCCTCACCGTGGCGGGCGCCAAATGCGGGCCGGACTATATCGACCCGGCCTTTCATGCCGCCGCGATGGGCAAACCAAGTTCTAATCTCGACAGTTGGGCGATGTCTCCGGCGCTGCTTGGCGGACTGGGCGTTGCGGCGGGCGAGGCTTGCGAGCTTATCCTCTGCGAAGGGGTTATGGGGCTTTTCGACGGCGCGGCGGGAGAGCCTGGCCGGACCGGCTCAACCGCCGATGTCGCGGCGGCGCTCGGCTGGCCGGTCCTGCTCGTGATCGACGCCACCGGACAATCACAGACGGCGGGTGCCATTGTCCACGGCTGCGTCAGCTTTGACAAGCGCATAAAGATCGCCGGGGTGGTCTTGAACCGGGTGGCTAGCCCGCGCCATCGCCACCTCGTGGCCAAAGCCATCGAGGCGCTCGGAATGCCGGTTCTGGGGGCCTTGCCGCGCGGCGAAAAAATCAGTCTGCCAGAACGCCATCTCGGCCTCGTGCAGGCGGGCGAAACCGCCGGGCTCGATGGGCTACTCGATCGGATCGCGGGGTTTATCGAGGAACACGCCGATACCGGCGGCATTTTGGCTTGCGCGCGTGAGGCCCAGGTGTTGGCGGGCGTTGCATCCCGCGCGTTGCCGCCACCAGCACAGCGCATCGCGATCGCGAAGGATGAAGCGTTCTCGTTTCTCTATCCGCATATTCTGGCGGGTTGGCGAAATTCTGGCGCGGAGATCGCTTTCTTTTCGCCGCTCGCCAATGAGCCGCCGCCTGGGAATTGCGATCTTTGCTGGCTGCCAGGCGGCTATCCCGAACTTCACGCGGGGCCAATCGCGGGGGCAGAACGGTTTCTTGCCGGCCTGCGCCGGTTCGCGGAAACGCGGCCCATCCACGGCGAATGCGGCGGCTATATGGTTTTGGGGCAAAGCCTGACCGATGAAGCGGGCGATGCCCATCACATGGCTGGCCTCCTTGGCGCGTCGTTCAGTTTTGCCAAACGCAAGCTCCATCTCGGCTATCGGCACGCGCGCCTCGCCGCGGCGCATCCCTTGGGCGGGAAAGACACGCACCTGCGCGGCCATGAATTTCATTATGCCACGGTCGAGGCGAGAAGCCAGTGTGACTCGCCTTTCGCCTTTGTCCAGGATGCCCAAGGCGGCGGCGAGCAAGCGGAAGGCAATCGGCGCGGAAAAGTGTCGGGAAGTTTTTTTCACGTCATCGCGGCGGACGACTCATGAGCTTCAGGAGTGTATCCACCAGGACCGCGCCCCCGCCTGGGACGGCCGTATCACCGCGAGTCTCGCCGCCGCTACGGATTCCACGCCTTCGGCCTCGCTTGCCGGAGCGCCGCTCTTGTTCCTCACCCCGTCAAAACCTCAGGACGCTGCTTTCCCCGCTTGACGATTAGCTTGTTCAGGGAGGCGATATAGGCCCTCGCCGATGCCACCAGGGTGTCGGGATCGGCGCCTTTGGCGGTGACCGATTTGCCGTCCTCGGCGAGCCGCACGGAAACTTCGGCTTGCGCGTCGGTTCCTTGCGTGACCGCGTGCACCTGAAATAGTTCAAGCACGGCTTTGTGCGGCACGAGCGCTAGGATCGCGTTGAAAATCGCATCGACCGGGCCATTGCCCGTGGCCATATGGGTCTTCTGTTCGCCGTCGATATCGAGCGTCAAGGCCGCCGATTGCGGCCCCTTGGTGCCCGCGATCACGGTCAGGGCGACAAGCTTGATGCGATCGTGCGCATGGGCGATCTCGTCGTCGACAAGGGCGGCCAGATCTTCGTCGTAGACGATCTTCTTGCGATCGGCGAGATCCTTGAAGCGGGCGAAAGCGTCCTCTAGGGCGTTTTCGCCGAGTTCGTAGCCCAATTCCTTGAGTTTCTCCTTGAAGGCGTGGCGGCCGGAATGCTTGCCCATGACGAGCGATGTCTTGGCCACGCCGACGCTCTCGGGAGTCATGATTTCGTACGTTCCCGCGTTCTTCAGCATGCCGTCCTGGTGAATGCCGCTCTCATGCGCGAAGGCATTCCGCCCGACGATCGCCTTATTGTATTGCACCGGAAACGAACTCACCGCAGAGACGAATTTCGAGACCCTGGTCAGCATCGTCGAGTCGATGTTGGTGTGGTAGGGCATCGTATC
>JBOHJT010000165.1:0-7402 GCA_050728715.1 Methylocella sp. | reverse complement strand
AATTTTTGGGGTTTGCCTCGGCCATCAGGCGATCGGCGAGGCCTTTGGCGGCGAGATCGTCCGCGCGCCAAAACCCGTGCACGGCAAGCTCGCATCGATTGAACACCAGGGCGAAACGGTTTTTCGCGGCCTCAATGGCCCGTTCGTGGCGGCGCGCTACCATTCGCTTGTCGTGCACGGCGACACCATGCCGGATTCCTTGACGGTGACGGCAAGAGCCGATGGTCTTGTCATGGGGCTTTCACACAAGCGGCTTCCCGCGCATGGCGTCCAGTTTCATCCCGAAAGCATCGCTTCCGAACATGGCTTGCGCATTTTTGAGAATTTTCTCGACCTCGCGGCACAATGGAACCACAATGAGCGGCGGACCCGGATTTCAGGCTCCGCCATTTCGCGGGTTTGAGATTTTTAAAGGCCGGAAATGGATGCGTTCAAGCCGCTGATCGCCAAGGTCGCGACCGGGTCGAGCCTGACCGAGGCCGAAGCCAGGGCCGCGTTCGATCTTATTTTCGCGGGAAGTGCAACCCCGGCCCAGCTAGGCGGGCTCCTGATGGCACTGAGCGCGCGCGGCGAAACGGTCGCCGAAATCACTGGCGCGGTTGCCGCCATGCGGGAGCGGATGCTGCGGGTCGCGGCGCCGTCCGGGACGATCGACATCGTCGGCACCGGCGGCGACGGGCAGGGGACGCGCAATATCTCGACGCTCGCGGCGCTGATCGCCGCCGCCTGCGGCGTTCCGGTCGCCAAGCACGGCAATCGCGCGGCCTCGTCGAAATCCGGCGCGAGCGACGTCTTAAGCGCGCTCGGCGTTGGCTTGGAACTAAAACCCCGCGAAATCGAAGCCTGCATCAACGAGGCGGGCATCGGCTTCATGGCGGCGTCGACGCATCATGCGGCGATGCGTCATGCCGCCCAGGTCCGGGCCGACCTCGGCACGCGCACCATTTTCAATCTCATCGGCCCGCTCGCCAATCCGGCCGGCGTCAAATTCCAGGTGCTGGGCGTTTTCGCACGAGGCTGGCTCGAACCTCTCGCGCAGGTGCTGCGCAATCTTGGCTCCAAGAGAGCGTGGCTAGTGCATGGCTCCGACGGCCTCGACGAGGCAACGACCACCGGCCCCACGTTCGTCACCGCGCTTGAGGACGGCCACATTCGCTCCTTTGAAATCGCGCCCGAGAATGCGGGAATATCGCGCGCATCGCTCGCCGATCTCGCGGGAGGCGATCCAGCCGCCAACGCGGCGGCGCTTCACGGCGTGCTCGGCGGCGCCAAGAACGCCTATCGCGACATCGCCGTTTTGAACGCGGCGGTCGCTCTCGTCCTTGCCCGAAAGGCGGACGATTTGAAACATGGCGCGGCTTTGGCGGCGGCGGCGCTCGACGAGGGTCGTGCCGCCGATACACTCGCCAAACTCGTGCAAGTCTCGAACCGCGCCTCGCCTCCGCCGGACGGTGTTGCCGTTGAAGCCGCCAAAGGAATTCGATGCCCGACATTTTGAAGACGATCGAGGCCTATAAGCGGCGCGAAATCGCGGCGGCCAAGGTGCGCATGCCGTTCGAGACCTTGGCGCGCAAGGCGTATGACCAGGATCCGCCGCGCGGCTTCGTCAAGGCAATTGAGGCCAGGTGCGAGACCGGCCATATGGCTTTGATCGCGGAAATCAAAAAGGCGAGCCCCTCGAAAGGGTTGATCCGCGCCGATTTCGACCCGCCTGCACTCGCCCGCGCCTATGAATCGGGGGGGGCGGCATGTCTCTCGGTGCTCACCGACGGGCCCTCCTTTCAGGGCAGTTTCAGTGATCTCTCCGAGGCACGGCAAGCAACGCATTTACCTTGTCTTCGCAAGGACTTCTTGTTCGATCCTTATCAAGTATATGAAGCACGGGCGAATGGCGCGGACTGCATTTTGATCGTCATGGCCTGCGTCACCGACGCGGAGGCCCGCGGCTTGACCCGCGTGGCCCGTGAACTTGGCATGGACATTCTTGTCGAGGTTCACGAGGAAGCCGAGCTTGCCCGCGCGTTGCCGCTGGAAACACGGCTTGTCGGGGTCAACAACCGCGATTTACGAACCTTCAAGGTATCGCTCGACGTGGGCGAACGGCTCGCCGCGAAAATCCCGCCGGACCGGATCGTGGTCGGCGAAAGCGGCATCGTCACGCATCAGGATTGTCTGCGCCTGCAAGCGCATGGCATTCCGGCCATCCTTGTCGGCGAGAGTCTTATGCGCCAAAAAAACGTCGCGGCGGCGGCACGGGCGCTTCTTTGCGGCGAACTGCACGCGCGCGGCAACAAACCCCAACGGGGATAATTCTTGTCCCCATCACCTCCATTTGGATGAAACGACCGCCATGCCAGGCCTCACGCATCTTTCCGCATCTGGGCAGGCCCATATGGTCGATGTTTCGGGCAAGGCCGCGACCGAACGCGTCGCGATCGCGGAAGGCAGGATCGTCATGCGAAAGGCGACCCTTGATCTTGCCTTGTCGGGCACTGCCAAGAAAGGCGATGTCTTTGCCGCGGCCCGGATCGCCGCGATCATGGCGGCCAAGAAGACGCACGATCTGATCCCGCTCTGCCATCCGCTGGCCTTGACCAAGGTTTCAGTCGATCTTGAACCAGATCAAACCTTGCCTGGAATAAGGGTCCGCGTGGCGGCCAAGGTGTTGGGCCAGACCGGCGTCGAAATGGAAGCCTTGACCGCCGTCTCCATCGCCTGCCTTACGATCTACGACATGTTAAAAGCAGCCGACCGCTCGATGCGGATCGAGGGAATAGCGCTGCTGCGCAAAAGCGGCGGCAAGTCCGGAGATTTTTCGCGCGAGGAGGCGTTTCCGGCATGACCCTTCGGACATGACCCCGGGCAGACCGCGCGCCGTTTATTACCTCGGCGCAAGAGCGTGCATCGAGCGCGAACTGGTCCCGCTATTGAAACGTAACTAGGACGCCAAATCCTCGAACGCCGCGCGGATATCGCGGAGGCCCTGCAAAATCATCGAAACGCCCTGAAATAGCTTAGCACGGGAAGAATACGTTGAAAAAGTATCTACGGTATCCGCGGTTAGACGGATCTGAATACACGGCGCGGTCTCCATATACGCCGGACGTCTCGTATCCAGCTTCCACTGCTTGTTGCGTGGCTAATTCGGCCTCGTCGAAGGTGTGGAAAGGACCCATTTTGCGGCTACAGCCTTTTGCACTCACTGGCGCGGCCATTGTCATCATAAGCATTAGAATCAATCCGAAGCTCGCGAAGCTCAGCTTAAAATTCATAACAAGTTCCTCCTCGCTTTTTTCCCGAGTTAAAGAGAAGGGTACAAAACTCTAGCAAAACTGAGCGGAAACATGAATGGCGAACCGCCGTTGACAGTGGCGCAGGCCCGCGCGCGCATTCTGGCGAAGGTTTCAAAAGATCTTCCGGTCGAGGCCGTCGCCCTGGAACGCGCGACGGGACGAACACTTGCTGTGGCTCTCGCCGCCAAGCGGACCCAGCCCCCCAGGGCGGTGTCCGCTATGGATGGTTACGCGGTGCGCGCCCGCGACCTCGCAGAGCTGCCCGTCAAATTGAAACAAATCGGCGAAAGCACGGCCGGGCATGGTTTTCCGAGTTCCCTTGGCCCCAAGGAAACCGTGCGGATTTTCACCGGCGCGCCGGTGCCGGATGGCTGCGACACGATTTTGATTCAGGAAAACGCCCGCGTGGATGCAGATTTCGTCGAGCCTCTGGAAACGGTGGCGAGCGGCCGCCACATTCGCGCCAAGGGGATCGACTTTGCCGAGGGCGAGGTTTTGCTTCGCCCCGGAACACGGCTTCGCGCTTCGAATATCGCGCTCGCCGCCGCGATGAATTTCGCCGAGGTTACGGTCACCCGGCGCCCGCGCGTGGGAATTCTCGCGACCGGCGACGAATTGGTGCGGCCTGGCAAGACCGTTGGCGCCGATCAAATCGTTGCCTCGAATTCCTTCGCGATCGCGGCGCTCGTCGAGGCCGCGGGTGGCGAACCATTTGATCTGGGTATTGCCGGGGACGAATTGGGCGCGCTTGAGGAAGGCATCGCCGCAGCGCGCGCGGCCGATGTTTTGGTGACGCTCGGCGGAGCCTCGGTCGGCGATTACGATCTGGTCAAACCGGCGCTCGCCAAACAGGGCATGCAACTGAGCTTCTGGCGGATCGCGATGCGCCCCGGAAAACCAGTGATCCATGGCCACCTTGGGCCAATGATTATCCTTGGCTTGCCGGGAAATCCGGTTGCCGCGTTCGTCGCGGGAATTGTTTTTCTTGTGCCCCTGGTGCGCGCGCTTTGCGGCGATCCGGACGCGGGCAGCGACCAAAGCGAGCCGGCGATCCTCGGCAAGGCGCTGCGCGGCAACGACAGCCGCCAAGATTTTTTGCGCGCCACTTTGAGCCCTAGCGAAACTGGCCTGCCGGTGGCGACCCCTTTCGAGATACAGGACTCCTCGCTTCTGCGGGTTCTCGCGCAAGCGCAATGCCTGGTTGTTCGTGAGCCCCACGCGCGGCCCGCGGCGGCCGGCGATTTATGCCGGATCATCCGGCTTGATTTTTGACATGGCTTTTGCGCGTGGACCGGCGCGGAGCCGTCCCGCTCAAATCCGCGCGGCGGTTGACAATCAGTCACCGTGATGCCCCTGGGCGCTCTGATGGAAAAGCAAATTAACGTCGATCTCCTCATAATCGGCGGCGGCGTCAACGGAGCCGGGATCGCGCGCGACGCCGCCGGGCGCGGCCTTGCGGTGATGCTCTGCGAGCAGGGCGATCTTGCCGGCGCGACGTCGGCGGCGTCGAGCAAGCTCATTCACGGCGGGCTGCGTTATCTCGAATATTACCGATTCGGCTTCGTTCGCGAGGCGCTGAGAGAGCGAGAAGTGCTGCTTGCAATCGCGCCGCATATCGTTTGGCCGGCGCGTTTCATCCTGCCGCACGACAAGGGATTGCGCCCTGCATTGGTGATCGAGGCAGGTCTCTTTCTTTACGATTGGCTTAGCCCCCGCAACCGCTTGGGCCGCTCGCGCCGCCTCGATCTCCGCACGGCCAAGGAGGGCGCCCCGCTCAAGGACCATCTGACGAAAGGCTTTGCTTATTCGGACTGCCGCGTGGACGATGCCAGACTTGTCGTGCTGAACGCCGTCGACGCGCGGGAACGCGGCGCTTGTATCCACCCAAGAACGCGCTGCGTTTCGGCGAAGCGTGAGCAAGGGATCTGGCGAGCAACGCTCCTCGATTTGCGGGAAGCGGCAACAACGATCGTGAGGGCACGCGCGCTCGTCAATGCGGCGGGACCCTGGGCGGCCGAGGTGTTCAACATCGCAAGCGGCCGCGATGCCGGCAAAAAACTCCGTCTCGTCAAGGGTAGCCACATCATCGTGCCCCGCATTTACGAAGGAGACCAAAGCTATGTCCTGCAAAACGAGGATCGCCGCGTCATCTTCGTGATGCCTTACGAAATGGACTATTCGCTCATCGGCACGACCGAGATTCCTTTCGCCGGAGATCCTTTGAAGGCCAGGATAAGCGAGGACGAAATCGTCTATCTCTGCGCCGTGGTGTCGCGTTATTTCCGCGAGCCTTCAGACCCGCGCGATGTCGTGGGAAGCTTTTCCGGCGTGCGGCCGCTTTATGACGACGGCGCGAAAAATGCTTCCGCCGCCACGCGCGATTATGTGCTCGATCTCGATGCGCCAGAGGGCGGCGCGCCGCTACTTTCGGTATTTGGCGGCAAGATCACCACCTACCGGCGCTTGGCGGAGGATGCGATCGAGCGGCTTGCGCCGCATCTCAAGCCCCCGCGTGGGAGAGCTTGGACCGCGACCGCGCCACTGCCCGGCGGCGACATGGAAGACGGCGATTTCGACCGGTTTCTGCGCACGCTCCGTGGCAAATATTTGTGGCTCGACGCGGCTGCTGTGGCGCGCTTGGCCCGCGCGTATGGCACGCGGGTAGAGATGATTCTCGGCAAAGCGTGTAATGTCAACGATCTCGGTGTGGAGTTTGGCGCCGGATTCTTTCAAGCCGAGATCGATTATCTCATCGGCCAGGAATTCGCGCTGACCGCCGAGGACATTTTGTGGCGGAGGTCGAAACGGGGCCTGCACCTCTCGCCGGTCGAACGCGCCCGCGTCAGCGCCTATGTCGACACGCGCGTGAGTGGCCGGAAAACAACAGCGCCCGGCTCCACGGGATCCCCATAATGGTCTCCTTTTTAAAAAACCGGCTCGGGCTTGCGCGGATCAATCGTACCAACTGGGTATCTCCTTTGCGGCCGTTTTTTGAGTGAAGAACCACTATCGCTGGTGATGTTGGAATATGGCGGTGGACCAATGGCGACAGCCAGCTGAGCGAGGCGGACATTTAATGTGCTGCCTAAACCGGACATCTTCAAAAGCCATCGACAGGCTGAACGCCCACCGCCATTCGCACGGCCACGGCGTGAGCCATCATGTCCGGTGGCATGGCCGCGGGCACGTCCGCCATGGATCAAGGAGCCGTTCGTGGGTAGCCGCACGGCGTTGGCGGGCGCCAGCTGGAGGCCTCGCCCGGAATCGAACCGGGATAGAAGGATTTGCAGTCCTCTGCGTAACCATTCCGCCACGAGGCCTCTGCAGCGACTCGCCCGGCGGGCTCCCGCCTATACAAAGGATAGGGTTTTATCGCAAGGCAAGCTTCCAACGCGTCAGGGGCGCACTGGCTTTGGTCATTACTCCAGTGTCCGGCGCAAGGCCGGAGCCGTGCGGTTTAGCGCTTTGCAAAGGCGGCGCGGGCTTGTTATATGCGCGCGCGAAAAACCCGATCCCTGATAGCTCAGCTGGTAGAGCAATCGACTGTTAATCGATCGGTCGCAGGTTCGAGTCCTGCTCAGGGAGCCAAATCTCGTTTTCTTCAAGTTTGGCCGTGCTCCCCGCCTCGCGGAGGGCAGGCGGGGTATATCTGGCAATTTCGCGCCTATAGCGGTTCCAACGCAGCGCCCGCGCTGTCCGTGGCCGGCTGACCAAGTTTGCCGATGGCCGGCAGGCCGTAAAGCTCGCCATATTTCGCACGAAGATAAGCGAGGTAGGGCTTGGTGCTCATGGGCCCGCCGGTCGCCCGCATGACGAGCTCACTCGGCCGAAACTTCCTCCCATGCTGGTAGAGCTGCTCGCGCAGCCAGCCGTGAAGCGTTCCGAACTCCCCCTTTGCGATCTCGAGCGGGATGCCGGGACGAGCCTTGACGGCGGCGGCAAAAAACTGCGCGCTGAGAATATTGCCAATAGTGTAGCTCTGAAATCCGCCGCCGACGGCGCCAGCGTACCAATGCACGTCTTGCAGGCAGCCATCGCGGTCGCTGGCCGGAGCAACACCGAGATTGGCCTGCATGCGGGCGCGCCAAGCCTCGGGCAGATCCTTGACC
>JBOHJT010000164.1:0-7416 GCA_050728715.1 Methylocella sp. | reverse complement strand
TCCACGCTCAAATGCTTGCAGACCATTGCCATGTGTCACCTCCGACTCATGGCGCTCAAGCTTATCTGCTTCGCAAGGCCGTGTGAATCCCCCTTTCACTATCGAGTCAATCAGCCGGAAACCGTATTAGTTCTCCTCTCAGTTTGAATCCCGACCTGTTGGACATCTTTAACAAGACTTTCAAAAGCAAAAATTCCTGCCCCCGCAACCGCTGTTCAGGGGTTGACATCGCGCTTATTCATATCTGCGGCGACGCCGGCGGGAGCGATGGGGGCGGTCGAGCATCTCAAGATCTTGTAATGCCTTGGGCTCAACCCCGAGAGCGCGATGATCGCGATGACGCCCGTGCTGCACGAGATTACTCCGCACGGCTGGACGCGCTGAGCTCTTTTGGGGCCGGCGGCGGCGGGCTGGGAGCCGTTGAGCGCGGCCAAAAAAATCTGGCCGCTTTGGCCACGCAATCTTCCGATCTTGCCACTTTGGAGAAGCTGGTCGCGGGCCGCGAAATAAAGATCGGGTTCGACCTGAACCTCCAATTGGCGCGATAACATCACCCGCATGACGCGGTTGAGGACGGGCGTCCCATCCTGCGGCAGCAAGGCCACCATGTGCCGCGCCAGGACCTCGCCGGTGACCTCTTTCTGGCCCATTTTACAAACTTAAAAACAACGACTGTCATTATTGTTGACATATTTGACGAACGCGAACAGTGCAATATCGATCGGAAATGGCGCATTTCGAGCGATTAGGTCAACCGCACTGACTCTTGCTGTCACGGCCGCTTGCCGATAAAGAGCATCTCCTGTGGATTATAAAGGCGCTTTCCATGCAGTCGGTCCTGATCGTTGTTCATCTCATGATCGTCGTCGTCCTCGTCGTGACCGTGCTCTTGCAGCGCTCCGAGGGAGGAGCCATTGGCATGGGCGGCGGCGGCGGCTTCATGACCGGACGCGGCCAGGCCAATGCGCTGACCCGCGCGACGGCCATTTTGGCGGCGCTATTTTTCGCGACCAGCATAGGCTTGACGGTTCTTGCCCGGCTAAATCAAGCCCCGGAAATGACCTTCCAAAGCCTCACGCCGGTCGAACCTCAGGGCGGCGCGCCAAAAGAGGGGGAGGGCAAGGGAAGTTTGCTCGACCAATTGAGACGAATGGAAGATCAGGCGGCAAAGCCGCCCGCGCTTCCGCCGGGTGTGAGCTTGCCGGGCCAGAATGGACCCGCCGCGCCGCACCCAGGCCCCGCCGCGCCGCAAGGTCTGAATTTGCCGTTGCCTGCTCTGCCTGCCACGCCCGTGGTTCCGGCGACGCCCCCGCAAACCGCGCCTGACGCCCCGGCGCAACCCGTCCCTCCGGCTCAGCCCGGCCCAGTCAAGTCTAAGCCCAGGGACTATGATTTGCCGTGGTCGAAATGATTCCGGTGCCCGTAACCTCAGGGTTTATGTGCAAAAGGGGAAGCGGTTCATAATTTGCCTCCCCAAGCGGGCGGAAACAGGATAAATCCCGAGGCCCATGGCGCGGTTTATCTTCATCACCGGCGGCGTGGTGTCATCGCTTGGCAAGGGACTAGCGGCGGCGGCGCTTGGGGCGCTTCTCCAGGCGCGCGGTTATAGCGTCCGGCTGCGCAAGCTCGACCCCTATCTCAACGTCGATCCGGGGACGATGAGCCCCTATCAGCACGGCGAGGTCTTCGTCACCGAGGACGGCGCGGAAACCGATCTCGATCTTGGTCATTACGAGCGCTTCACCGGCCGGCCCGCGATGCGGGAAGACAATATCACGACCGGCCGGGTCTATCAGGAGATCATCGCCAAGGAACGCCGCGGCGATTACCTTGGCGCGACCGTCCAGGTCATTCCGCATGTCACCAATGCAATCAAGGCTTTCGTGCTCAGCGGCAACGAGGGCGTCGATTTCGTCCTCGTCGAGATCGGCGGCACCGTCGGCGATATCGAAGGCCTGCCGTTCTTCGAGGCGATCCGCCAGCTCGGCAATGATTTGCCGCGCGGACATGCGATCTACATTCACCTCACGCTTCTGCCGTTCATCCCGAGCGCCGGCGAGCTGAAAACCAAGCCGACCCAGCATTCGGTGAAGGAACTGCGCTCGATCGGCATCCAGCCGCACATCCTTCTCTGCCGCACCGATCGCGAGATCCCGCGCGAGGAGCGGCGCAAGATCGGGCTGTTCTGCAACGTGCGCGAAAGCGCCGTGATCGAGGCCCGCGAGGTTGCCTCGATCTACGAGGTGCCGCACGCCTATTATGCGGCGGGGCTCGACCAAGAGGTTTTGGCGGCTTTCGGGATCGAGCCCGCGCCAAAACCCAACATGGGCCGCTGGAACGCGGTAATGGAGCGGCTCGCCAACCCGGAAGGGGAAGTCACGATCGCAATCGTCGGCAAATACACCGGGCTTAGGGACGCCTATAAATCCTTGACCGAAGCGTTGTGCCACGGCGGCATGGCCAACCGGGTCAAGGTCCACCTCGATTGGATCGAATCGGAAATTTTCGAAACCAGCGATCCCGCGCCGTACCTCGAGCATGTGCATGGCATTCTGGTTCCGGGCGGCTTCGGCCAGCGCGGCGCGGAAGGCAAAATTCTCGCCGCGCGTTTCGCCCGGGAACGCAAGCTTCCCTACTTTGGCATCTGTTTCGGGATGCAGATGGCGGTGATCGAGGCGGTGCGATCCTTGACCGGCGTGCCGAACGCCAATTCGAGTGAATTCGGTCCAGCGAAGGAGCCTGTCGTCGGGCTGATGACTGAATGGCTGCGCGGCAACGAGCTGGAAATCCGCGCCGCCGGGACCGATCTTGGCGGAACGATGCGGCTTGGCGCCTATCGCGCGGAACTGATGCCGGGGTCAAGGATCGCCGCCATATATGGCGCGACCAGCATATCCGAACGCCACCGGCATCGCTTCGAGGTCAACACCGCCTACCGCGAAAGGCTCGCCCAAAAAGGTCTCGTCTTCGCCGGCATGTCGCCGGACGGCCTGTTGCCGGAGACGATCGAATTTTCCGATCATCCCTGGTTCATCGGCGTGCAATTCCACCCCGAGCTCAAATCGCGGCCTTTCGAGCCGCACCCGCTGTTTGCGAGTTTCATCGCCGCCGCGGTGGAGCAATCGCGGCTGGTGTGATCTTTTCGGCCTATCCCCTTCCGCGATACGGCGGCACGCCTTGATCGGGCACCCAGGTTCTGGCCGGCAGCTCCCCGGTTGCCCAAAACACGTCGATCGGGATGCCGCCGCGCGGATACCAATAGCCGCCGATCCGCAGCCAGCGCGGCTCTAAGCAAAGGGCGAGATCCTTGCCGATCCGCAAGGTGCAGTCCTCGTGGAAAGCGCCATGATTGCGAAACGACGTGAGGTAGAGTTTTAGGGATTTCGACTCGATAATCCACGCGCCCGGCAGGTAGTCGATCACGAGCAGCGCGAAATCCGGCTGACCGGTGATTGGACAGAGGGCGGTAAATTCCGGCGCGGTGAAGCGGGCGATATAGTTTTCGCCCAGATGCGGATTTGGCACACGGTCGAGCATCGCCTCGCCCGGTGTTCGCGGCGCAGCGACCGCGCGGCCAAGATTGCTAATACCGGTATGAATCTTGACCATGATGGTAAGGTTCTCCCGTGGCCGCCACGGCCAGGCCCCGCAGCCACACCTGTCCATTTTGCATTATCGCGAAAGACCGGCGCTAATCCATCGCGAATTGGCAAGCCGCACCGCTAAACATTTATCGGCCGGGGGGGCCGGGCTGGCCTTGGAACCGTTCGCGTCCGCCGCCGTTGGTTTTGCTGGTGTCCCCTGGAATTTCATCGGAGGACGTTCGCATCAATGAAAATTCTCCTCGCGGGAGCGACGGGCGCGGTTGGACGCCGCCTTGTTCCCCTATTGAGGGCGGCGGGGCATGAGGTCGCCGGACTGACGCGCACTCCTGCCAAGGCTGACCTTTTGCGGAGCATGGGCGGCGAGCCGGTCATCGCCGACGCGCTTGATCCGCCCGCCGTGTTGAGCGCGCCGCGGAAAGCGAAGCCAGAAATCGTAATTCATCAGCTCACGTCAATTCCCAGTAACCTCGATTATCGCAATTTCGACCGGGAGTTCGCCTTGACCAACCGGTTGCGAAAAGAAGGCACGGATAATTTGCTGGCCGCCGCGCGCGCGGCTGGAGTAGGCCGGTTCATCGCGCAGAGCTTTGCGGGTTGGTCCTACGCGCGAGAGGGAGGCCCGGTAAAGACGGAGGAGGACCCGCTTGATCCAAATCCGCCGCCGGCGTTTCGCCGCACGCTCGATGCGATCTGCCGCCTCGAAACCGCGGTTACTGGCCAGACTGCGTTGGCGGGGCTGGTCTTGCGCTACGGGTTTTTCTATGGTCCGGGCACCGCCATCGGCGAAAATGGCTCGATGGTGAACGATGTACGCAAGCGCCGTATCCCGAATATCCGGGGCGGCACGGGCGTTTGGTCCTTCATTCACATTGACGACGTTGCCCGATTTACGCTTGCCGCGATCGACCGCGGCGCGCCCGGGGTTTATAATATCGTCGATGACGATTCTGCCTCCGTGTCGCAATGGCTGCCCGCCCTGGCCGAAGCTCTTGGCGCCAAGCCGCCGTGACGGATCCCGGCCTGGCTCGCCCGATTCATGATCGGCGATGCCGTCGTGGTCATGACCAATACGCGGGGCGCATCCAACGCAAAGGCCAAGCGCGCCTTCGGCGTGAACTTAATATGGCCGAGTTGGCGAGATGGATTTCGGACAGGTCTCGGCGATCGGTCGCCCGCCTAGCCGCGCGTGCTCGAGGGCACGTCACGGCGTGGCGCCTCTTCGGCCGGTCATCGTGTGTTCTGGCTTGGCTTGTGCTTCGCTACGAGCCATAATGGACCCGTGAAACAGCGTGGCGCCCGTCATTCTCAAGCAAATCGAGTCCCCGGCTCACATAGCCCGGTTCGCCGATGACCAGGATAATTGCCCCTTATGGCGCCTGGGTCTCGCCGGTGAGCGTCGAGCTCATGACCGAGGCGGCGATCGGTCTTAGCGGCGTGAGCGTCGATGGCCACGACCTCTATTGGGTTGAATCCCGGCCAAGCGAGAATGGGCGCACGGTTTTGTGCCGCCGCCGGGCGGATGGCGAGATCGCGGACCTCACGCCGCCGCCCTTCAATGTCGGCGGCCGCGTGCATGAATATGGCGGCGGCGCCTATGCGGTTGTGGCAGGCGTTGTGGTTTTCAGCGAGCGCAACGACGGGAGCGTCTGGCTCATCGAGGCGGGCAGCCGGCCGCGCCGGATCGAAACGCCGGAAGACTGCCGCTACGCCGATTTCGAATTCGACGTGCCGCGCCGCCGGGTGCTCGCCGTGCGCGAGGATCATCGCGGCCGGCCGCCGACCGATCCCCAGGCCGCAATTGTTGCTTTGCCGCTCGATCCGGACGGGGCCGAAACGATTTTGGTCGAGGGGCCGGATTTTTTGAGTTCGCCGCGACTTTCCCCCGGCGGCGAACGACTCGCTTGGATCGCATGGGATCATCCCGGCATGCCTTGGGACGGCACAAGGGTTTTCGTCGCCGGTGTGACGAGGGAAGGCGTGGTCGAAGCCGCGCGGCTTGTGGCGGGCGCAACCCCTGAAGCGATCGTTCAGCCGGAGTGGTCGGCCAAGGGGACGCTGCATTTCTGCTCCGACCGGACCGGGTGGTGGAACCTCTACGCTCTGCGCGGGACGGCAATCGAAGCCTTGGCGCCGGTCGAAGCCGAGATCGGCGGTCCGCAATGGGTTTTCCGCCAGCGCTATTACGATTTTCTCGCCGATGGGCGGACCGTGGCCGCGATCGTCCGCGACGGGATTAGGACCGCCGTGTTGATCGCGGACGGCAAGATCGCGCCACTTGGCATCGGCCAAGTACATGGCTGTCCGCGCCCGCTCGGCGATGGGCTTGCCTATATCGCGACGCCTCCGGCCGCGCCGCCCTCGGTGAATTTGTTACCGAGACTTGAGGGCAGCGAGCCACTCGTCATTCGCAGCGCGGCTCCCGTCGTGGTGCCGGAGGAAACCATCTCGCAGGGCGAGCCGATCGAATTTCCGAGCCGAAGCGGCGTCGCGCATGCCTTCTGGTATCCGCCAAAAAACCGCGACTATGAAGGCCCATCCGGAGAATTGCCCCCGCTCGTCGTCTTGTCGCACGGCGGGCCGACCAGCATGACAACCAACAGTTTTTCATTGAACATCCAATGGTGGACGAGTCGCGGCTTTGGCGTCGTCGATGTCAATTACGGCGGCTCGACCGGCTATGGCCGTGCCTATCGCGAGAGGCTCTACGGTCAATGGGGTATCGTCGATGTCGAGGATTGCGCCGCCGCCGCGAACTATCTTGTCGAACGCGGGCTCGCCGACGCCGCCCGCCTCGTCATTCGCGGCGGCAGCGCCGGGGGTTTTACCTCGCTTGCCGCGCTGACGTCCCTGAACCTATTCAAGGCGGGAGCGAGCTTTTACGGCGTCGGCGATCTCATGCTGCTCGCCAAGGAGACGCACAAATTCGAATCCCGCTACCTCGACCGGCTGATCGGCCCCTTGCCGCAAGCGCAAGCCGTCTATCGCGAGCGTTCGCCGGTCCACCATATCGACAGGCTCGCCTGCCCGGTGATCTTTTTTCAAGGCGAGGACGACAAGACCGTTCCTCCCAATCAGGCACAAGCCATGGTTGAGGCCTTGACCGCGCGGGGCTTGCCCGTCGCCTATTATTCCTTCGCGGGCGAGGGACATGGCTTTCGCAAGGCCGAAACCCTGCGCCGCGCGCTCGAACTGGAACTCGATTTTTACGGCCGCGTGTTTGGCTTCACCGCGCCGGGCTTGAGCGAGCGGGTCGAGATCGCGAACATGCCGGCCGCCGGACGTTAACTGGTCCCCGATTCAAATCATCGCGGCGGGTAGTGGATCCATTTGCGTTCCGCTTGTGACCCTGAGCGGAAGAAGGGCCGAAGCTCACCACCCGTGGCGCAGCGCAACCGGTCCGATAGTCAAGCTAGCCTAAGCTCTATGCTGGAATGTTCGAGAACGCGCCCGCCCGGCCGCTCCGTCACGGTGCTGATCTCGGTTACAGACGCATGGCCTAGGCTTTCTTGTGGGAATTGTGCGAATCAGCCTAGGGTGTTCACCTCGCTCACGTGCTCCGCTTCTGATACACTTCGAGCGTTGCACCGTAACCCTGATCGCGGAATCCCAAATGAAATCTGCCGGGATTTGCATCGCACTTGCCGTGATTCTCGCGCCTTGTAGTTTCTTAGGACAAGCAACATCCCAACCTAAGCAATCAGAAATCGATTCCGCCAATCGGCTGTTCCAGGCTGGGAAGTTTGCCGAAGCTGGCAATCTCTACTCGCGAATGGCCGTTCAAAATCCCAAGGACTATTGGGCAACCCTCCAG
>JBOHJT010000163.1:0-7426 GCA_050728715.1 Methylocella sp. | reverse complement strand
GATTCAATCACGATGCGACATGCTCTAACGAATCGGCGAAGGTAGGCGGCGAACTTCATGATGTCGTGATTGTCGGAGGCGGATCCGCCGGAATTGCGACGGCGGCGAGCCTGCTCAAGCGGTGGCGGGATATTCAAGTGAGAAATAATGCGCGTGAGGTCTCTTGCTATTTAAGCATCGAGGAAGCCACCCGCTTTAAAGGCCCGGCTGCCGCAAGCAAAGTCTCGCTGTCGCGGTATCTTCGGCAATGCCTGCTCGACTACGAGCGCCTGATCGAAGACAGCAACCGAGCACCAATCAAATAGACAAATCATCGAATGTCCGACCTCACAAAGCCGCAACGCACTGCGCGCACGTAGTCGTGGTCGGTCTTACCCGCGCTAAGCACGTCGCCGTCGCCGAAGAGCACGCCCCACGCGAGCATCGAACCCGGCGGAGGAACGAGCGGACTGGGGGCGTAGGTCGAACCCGACCAGTAATAGCCTTTCGACGAGCCGACCGACTGCGTGCAACTGCACTCCGTAGTGTTTTTGGCGCCATCCACAGTACAACCTGACGTGCAGTTGTTGTTGAACGCCGCATTCACCGGCGGCAGGTAGGTATCGTAGTCCACGATGCTCTGCAGCTCCTTGACGTTGGGTATCCGCCAGTCGCAGTGGCGGGCGAAGCACGGCGCGGTGTTGAGTTGGGCAACCCACTGGAAGATCGTCATCTCGCCGCCTGAGACGTGGCACGTCCCGTGGCTTGAGCAATCCGCGTCGGTGCCGCACAACGTGGTGGAACTGTTCGAGCACGTCCCCTCCCACGGGTAGGTGTTGTTCCAGTTGTGGAGACCACGGCTGGCCTGGTCCTTCTTCTCCCACATGAGGTTGGTGTTCTCGTCCGTGATCGTACCGTCGCCGTTGTCCCGGTATCTGAGCGGTGCCCCGGCCCTGATGTCGCCGTCATCGCCCGCCACGTAGGCAGTCGTCTGCCCCGTAGCGGGAAACCTCTGCGGTTTGAAAAAGAATTGGCAACCTTTGGCGAGTTTGGGAAATCCTGCCTCTGCCCCGCTCTCGACGGTCTGGGCAAGTCCAGCCCCCGCCCCACCCCGGTCAGATTGGGTGTATCCAGCGCCCGCCCACAGCAACGTGACGCACACTGCAATAAGCGCCAAACTGCTTTTACTCATGACATCTCCCTCCTTGACAGAATCTGTATTAGCGCGCGGAATGTATCAGTGGAGCACAGCCCGCGCGCTCTTCACGCAACCCCCATGCTAATCAAATGCGCCGGCGCCTTGGCACTATCGCCGGAAGCGGATATCTCACCGGCCGCGCGGGTGCGCGGAGCGGTAGGCTTCGAGAAGCCTCGCGCTATCCACGGCGGTGTAGATTTGGGTCGCCGAGAGCGAGGCATGGCCCAAAAGCTCCTGGATCGCTCGGAGATCGCCGCCGCGCTCCAAAAGATGGGTGGCGAAGGAATGGCGCAGCGCATGCGGCGTAGCGCCATCGGGAAGCCCGAGCGCGCCGCGCAGGCGCGCGACCGCGAGCTGGATGATGCGTGGGCGAAGCGGTCCGCCCTTGGCGCCGAGGAACAAAGGTTTCTGCGGCGCGAGCGCATAAGGGCAAAGTGCTATGTAGGCTTCGATTGTTTGGCCGACCGGCGCGATGATGGGCACGCCGCGGGTCTTTTGGCCCTTGCCGGTGACCGTCAGAACGTCGCGCGCGCCAACCGGCGCCTCGGAGCGCTTGATCGCCAAGGCTTCCGAAATGCGCAGGCCCGCGCCATAGAGCAGGCTCAAGACGGCGGCATCGCGCGCGATGATCCATTGCGGCCGGTTTTCTCCGGCCCGTGCGTCGACGCGAACCACCTGGCGTGCCGCATCGATGCTCAATGGCATTGGCAGGCCGCGCTTGATCCTTGGCGGGCGCAGCGCCGCGAAGGCCAGGGCCTTGCCCTTGCCATTGCGTTCAAGATAGCGCGCGAAGGAGCGCAGGCCCGCGAGCTGGCGCAGAAGCGACCGGCTGCCCGCGCCAACCCCCCGCCGCGCCGCCAAAAAGGCGCGCAGATCCGCCGGAGCGAGGCCCGCGAATGTGGCAAGCGAGGGAGGCTCGCCGAAATGCGCCGCCGCGAAGTGCAAGAATTGCCGCAGATCGCGCGCGTATGAGGTGGCCGTATGCGGCGAAACGCGGCGCTCGCCCGCAAGATTCTCGAGCCACTCTCGCGCCTGCGCCGCAAGTTCAGGATCGGCGGGCAAAACATCCGGCAAGGCGCTTGCCGCCCTGATGGTGCGAGGGATAGTCATGCTTGATCATACCACGCTTCCGTCCTAACAATTGATTTCTGTATCTCCCGGCCGACCCCTTGGCTGCCACGCAAGACCGGACGTCTTCATGTCATTCGTGTTCATGTCCTTCGTGCGATTGACGCGCCTCGGCGGTTCCCCGGTCGCCATCAATCCCGGCGAGGTCGTCCGCGGGGCACCCGCGCCGGCGGGCGGCCAGCCGATGGGACCGCTCAGCAAGGGAACCCGGATCGTAATCGGAAATCAGCCGCATCAGGATGTCCGCGGACTCCTCGATGATGTGATCGCCCGCATCGGCGCGGCGCGGCCCGCCCGTGCCACCGCCTTCGCGGCTCTTGCTCCCGTAACCGGCCGCACGTCCCGCGATAGCCGGTCATAAGGCATGCGGTTACGCGCCGATTTTTGGGTGGCGGCCTATCTCAGACGTTGCGCGCGTGAAGGTGCATTTGCCGTGCTGCGCCGCCGGGGTGCCCCAGAAGCCGGCGCGATTTTTGTCAAGATCGATAGGCTCGACGGTTTCGCCGCTTTGTTCGGACCGGCGCCGCAGAGCCAAGCGAAGGATGGCCACGAACGTCAGTTCTCGAGGCTCCATCGCGACCCCTGGATCGATCCGGCCGAAGCCGAACAAAAACTCGCCCGCCAAATTCACTTCGATCCGGACGTTTGGGTCGTCGAGACGGAGGACCGGCAGGGCCGCTGCTTTCTCGATGTCGTCGCGTGATTCCGCGTTTGATCGCACCAAAATGATTCTCGTGAAACATTTTGGTTCTCGCGTCGCGGCGCCTCCGGCAAGAGGCAAGCTTTGGTTCACGGCGATGCCATGGCGGCCTTACGGGAGTTGAACGCGCGCGCTGCAATAGGATTTGCGATATGGTGCCGCAAAGGACCAGTTGCAGCTCAAATTCCCGTTCGCGTTGTGGACGCACGAGATGGTGGCGGCGCCGATCGAGAGCAAATTCAACATCACGCTGGCCCCTAATTCCGCTGGCCGGTTGTTGGCGCGGACCGGCGTCACCTCGAGACCCCTCTGCATCGCGCGCGCGAACGCGACGAGGCGCTGGCCCAGCAATGGCTCTGTGATTCGGCGGGCTCACCAGAATACCCGAAGATCAAAGTTTTGGCGCGCGCCTATAGCCTCTCGCGCCACGGTCCGTGGCGGTGGCGGCGGCGGGAGAGTTTCGAAGCTGCGGCGAGCTTGGCGGCGGAGGGGCCGCCGGTCACCGTCGTCGATCCGGCGCGGGTTCGTGCCTTCGCCAAGGCGCTTGGCCAGCGCGCCAAGACCGATCCGATCGATGGCCGCCATGGCATGAGCCAGATTTCGGCGAGCCCGCCGCGCGAAAAAATGCGGTTCATGATCGCCGGCAAGGCCGCCTATCGCGTGCAGGGCGGCTTCACCGTCGAGGCCGCGCGCTATTCGCCCGAGGAACAGACGATCTGGATCAACAAGACCCAGTTCTTCAGCTCGGTGCCGCAAGCCGTGTGGGATTTCCACATCGGCGGCTATCAGGTGCTCGACAAATATCTGAAGTCGCGCAAGGGCCGCGCGCTACCGCTTGACGAAATGAATCATGTGTCGTCTATCGTCGGCAGCCTCGCCTTCACCATCGCGCAGCTGGCGAGAATCGACGCGGCATACCGGGCCGCTTTTCCCGATCGGAGACAACTCCACGCAAGGCTCGCGCGGGCGGGTGCATTGGTGCATTATGCTCGCGGTTCGTATCTTCAAGCGCGGTGAATTCACGGCTCACACGGGTCAACCGGACCTGTTTGTAACGGAATCGCAGCCCGGCCTGTCCGGCGCGGAGGCCGCTCCCGCCTATCGCCCCGATCCCGGCAAGGTGCGCGCGCGGCCGCACAAAATACTTGCCGAGGCGCGAGCGGCGCGAACACCGCCCTGGGAGCCGACGCGTGTTTCACTATATCGCGCTATTTTCCCGCAAATGACGCTCTTTCTGCCCGAGGACGAAGCCGCCCAATTGCGCTTCGAGTTCGAGGCGGAAATGGCGCGGCTGGAGACGGCCTGAGCTACTTTCGCTTGGACCCATTCGCCAAAGAGGTCATCTTCCACAACGTCTAGGTGCCGCACAATCCTATCTATTTTCGCATGCGCATTTCGCGGCGAGTGCTACGATTGGGTTCTCATGACAGTGTTTTTTGCACTCTTCGATACGGCGATCGGCCGATGCGCGATCGCATGGGGCGCGCGGGGGATCGCTTGCGTGCAACTTCCAGAGGCCAACGAACGAACGACCCGCGCGCGCGTGCTCCAGCGATTTCCGCGCGCCAGAGTGGCGGCCCCGCCATCGGAGGTAGAGCGCGTGCGGGACAGTATCGTCGCGTATTTGCGCGGCGAGCCGGGCGATCTTTCATCCGTTCTGCTGGACATGGACCTCGTTCCGCCGTTCCATCGCCGCGTCTACGCAGCCGCGCGTGGCATTCCGCGGGGCGCGACGATGACCTACGGCGCCCTCGCGGCGCGGGCCGGCGCCGCGGGTTGGGCTCGCGCCGTTGGGCAAGCACTCGCACGAAACCCATTCGCGATCATCGTGCCGTGCCATCGGGTGGTCGCGGCCGGCGGCAGGATCGGCGGTTTCTCCGCGACAGGCGGTGTCTTGACGAAATCCCGGCTCCTCGCGATCGAAGGCCATGACCAAGCCGCGCCAGGGATTTTCCACGAACCCCATGTCGCTGCCCAGTCCCGCCGCAAGGGGTAATTTCGCTCGGGCTTGCGGCCGAGGAACAAAGGGGGCGAGACGGGCTGGCCAGAGAAGCTGCAATCTATGCCGCTGCCGGTCATCGCCGTGCCTGTTCGATCGGCTTGCCAGGCAATTATCTCCTGGGAAGCGTGATCGATGCGCGTCTCGATCCGGATCATTTGCGTTTGCGCGACAACCTTGGCCGAGGTCCGGACGCGCGGCGCGCGGTCCCATCGCTTCTACAAACGAATCGGCGTTTTGGGGTTCCAGATCGCAATTTCCGGCAAGAGTTATCCACGCTTATCCACAAGAACATTTGACCTCAAGCAGATTGTTCCATATATGTTCTCTTTATGAACATGGAACATTCCGTGACTATGGAAGTTTGCAGCATCACGCTGGCGGCTCGATAATGACGAGAAGGGGCAATGCGGCCATGCCAACAAAGCCGGAAACAGTGGCGATGGACGCCGCGGGGCAAAACCGCGTCGCGACGGCTGCGGGGCTCGACAAAGCCCCGGCAAGAGCGCCCGCCCATCCGCCCACGCGCCTCGCGGGGGGTGCGCTAATCGAGCCGGCTCTGGCTCGCGCGACAACCGCGGACGGCGCGCCGGCTCTCCCCCGGCGGGGCCGCGGCGTCTTGTCGAACGCGAGTGGACGCTTCGAGAAAGCGAACCGATGTCTCGAAGACGATGGATGGGACCTGCCCGAGGATTTGCCGCCAGTGCGGTCGCAAGTGACGCACGAGACCGCCAAAACGATCCTCACGCGGAACGATTCGCCCGATCTTTCCTTCGAACGCTCGATCAATCCCTATCGCGGCTGCGAGCATGGCTGCGTCTACTGTTTCGCGCGGCCGACCCACGCCTATCTCGGCTTGTCGCCGGGTCTCGATTTCGAGACAAGGCTTTTTGCCAAGACCAATGCGGCAAGCCTCCTCGAGCGCGAATTGGCGGCGCCGGGCTATGCCGCCAAAACCATCGCGATTGGAACCAATACCGACCCCTATCAGCCGATCGAGCGCAACGAGCTTGTGATGCGCAAGGTCCTCGAAGTGCTGGCGCGGACCAATCACCCGGTTGGCATCCTCACCAAATCGGCGCTTGTCTTGCGCGATCTCGATCTCCTCGCCCCGATGGCAAAAAAAGGCCTTGTGAAAGTGGCGTTGTCGGTGACGACGCTCGATCCCGCCCTTGCCCGCAGGATGGAACCCCGCGCGAGCAGCCCGGAGCGGCGGCTCGACGCGATCCGGCGGCTGGCGGCGGCGAATGTTCCAACCGCCGTCATGGTTGCACCGGTTATCCCCGCGATCAACGACGCGGAGATCGAGGCGATTCTCGCCCGCGCGCAAGCCATGGGCGCGCGCGACGCCGGTTATGTCCTGTTGCGGCTGCCGCTTGAAGTCCGCGAACTCTTTGCCGAATGGCTGCGCGCGCATTATCCGGGCAAGCCCGACCATGTTCTGTCATTACTGCGCTCAACCCGCGCGGGCAAGCTTTACGATTCGAGGTTTGGCGCGCGGATGACCGGGTCTGGCCCCTATGCCTGGATGATCGGGCGCAGGTTCGAGGCGGCGGCGGCACGGCTTGGGCTTGGGCGAAACCGCGTGCCGTTGCGTCGCGATCTATTCCGGCCGCCGGCGCGCCCGGGCGAACAATTGCGATTGTTTTGAGCAGTCGCGCCAGCGCCGCATTGTGTTCGAGCCCTTTCACGCCGGGCGGGATCGCCTAAATCCGCACTCATGCCACGCGTTCAAAAGCACCGTTCAAATTCGCCGCCGGCGGCGGAAAACTGCACACCTTCCGCGATCCGCGCCCGCGCTCGCCTCAATTAAACCGTCTCAGCCGCGCGCCTTCATGGTCCAGCAGCCATTGCTTGCGCGGCAGGCCGCCGCCATAGCCGGTCAGGGAGCCGTCGGCGCCGATCACGCGGTGGCAGGGCACGATGATCGCCACCGGGTTGGCGCCGGTGGCCAGACCGGCCGCGCGAGCGGCCTTGGGCTTGCCGATACGCCCGGCTAGACCGCCGTAGCTGAGGGTCTCGCCCGCCGGGATCGTGGTCAACGCGGCCCAGACACTGCGCTGGAACATCGTGCCGGCCGTGGCCCAAGCCACTTCATCCAGCGCATGAAGATCACCATCGAAATAGCGCAAAACTGGATCTTTTATTGCCCGTGGCGCCGCGCCCGCCTCGAGGTTGGCCGCGCCGTAGTGCCGGCGCAACAGGCGCGCCATCCGCCCCTCGAAATCCTCGAAGTCGAAGGCGCGCAGGACGCCCGCCTCATCGGTGACCAAGAGCGCGGTCCCGATCGGGGTCGGCAAGTGATCCAGGCGCAGGGCGTCAGGCGGCTTGCCGGTCATGGGCTTTCTCTCGGGCTGCGGGCGGCGCGTCGGACGCCCAGAGATGTAGAGCGGCATAAGCGCGCCTTGGCCGCCAGGCCTCC
>JBOHJT010000162.1:0-7435 GCA_050728715.1 Methylocella sp. | reverse complement strand
GATCGAGACGAGTGCGCACGAAGTCTGCGTCGTCGACAAGCTGACTTACGCCGGAAATCTCGATAATCTCGCAGGCGTTGCTGGCGATCCGCGCTATCAATTCAAGCAGGCGGACATTTGCGACGCGCGCGCAATGCGGCAAATCTGCGAGAGTTTTCGCCCTGATACCATCATGCATCTTGCGGCGGAAAGCCATGTCGACCGGTCCATCGACGGGCCCGGCGCCTTCATCGAAACCAATGTCATGGGCACTTACGTGCTGCTCCAAAGCGCACGTGACCATTGGCAAAACCTTAGTTTGACAGAACAGGCGCGGTTTCGCTTCCACCATGTCTCGACCGACGAAGTTTTCGGGTCGCTTGGACCGGACGGGTTGTTTCATGAAACTAGTCCCTACCAGCCGAATTCGCCGTATTCCGCGTCAAAGGCCGCCTCCGACCATTTGGCGCGGGCGTGGCATCATACATATGGCCTGCCAGCGGTCATCTCGAATTGTTCCAACAATTATGGGCCCTATCATTTTCCCGAAAAGCTCATCCCGCTGGCCATTCTGAACGCGCTTGAGGGCAAGCCCATCCCCGTTTACGGGGACGGCGGCAATGTTCGCGATTGGCTCTATGTCGAGGATCATGCCAGGGCGCTGGTCCAAATCGCTCTCCTCGGGCAGCCGGGCGAAAGTTATAATGTCGGCGGCGCGAGTGAAACAACCAATCTCGAAGCCGTGCGCCACATCTGCCGGCTGATGGATGAAATGGCGCCGGACAAGGCGCGGGGATCGCACGAGCGCTTGATCGTCCATGTGACCGACCGGCCGGGGCACGACCGGCGCTATGCAATCGATGCGGGCAAGATTAAACGCGAACTCGGGTGGGAGCCGCGCGAAACCTTCGCCACCGGTTTACGCAAGACGGTTCGGTGGTATCTCGACAATCCACATTGGTGGCAACGGATACGTTCCGGCGTCTATCGGGGCGAACGGCTTGGAACCGTGGCATGAACGGGCCGATCCTCGTATTTGGCGCCGCAGGGCAGCTCGGGCAAGAAGTGATGGCGCTCGCCGGAGCTCGCGATATCGAGGCGGCCGGCTATAATCGCGCCGAGGCCGATGTCACGGACTTCGCCGCCGTTCAGGCCGCGATCCTCGCCGTTAAACCGCGCCTTGTTCTCAATGCGGCCGCCTATACCGCCGTGGATCGCGCGGAAACCGAGCCGGAGGCGGCACACGCCGCCAATGCCGCGGGAGCGGAAACGGTCGCGCGGGCCGCGGCGCTGCAACAGGTGCCGGTCATCCAAATATCGACGGATTATGTCTTCGACGGCACGAAAACCGGCGCCTACGTAGAGACCGATCCGATCGCGCCGCTTGGCGTTTACGGTAAGACGAAGGCCGCGGGCGAAGCCATGGTCCGGCAAGCATACCCTCGCCATTTCATCCTGCGCACTGCCTGGGTCTATGGCCGGTTCGGTGCGAATTTTCTCAAAACGATCCTCCGCCTCTCCCGCACGCGCGAGGAACTGCGGATCGTCGCCGATCAGCACGGTTGCCCGACCGCGACGCAAGACCTCGCGGAAGCCGTCTTTGCTATCGATCGCGCATTGGCCCGCGGCATCGGGGCCCCTGGAACCTATCATTTCGCGGGCGATGGCGCCACGACCTGGCACGGGTTCGCCAGCGCCATCGTTGACGCCCAGGCGCAAGCGACTGGGCGGCGGCCGAAGGTTTCGCCGATCGCGACCGCGGACTATCCAACCCCCGCCCGGCGGCCCGCCAATTCCGAACTCGACAGCAGCCTGTTTGCTTCCATCTTCGGCTATCGCGCGCGCGATTGGCAAACACGTGCGCGGGAGACGGTCGAAATGCTTCTCAAGGAAACGCGAGCCGAAGCATGAAGGGCATCATTCTCGCGGGCGGTTCCGGCACCAGGCTTTATCCACTGACATTAGTGATTTCCAAGCAATTATTGCCGGTCTACGACAAGCCGATGATCTATTATCCGCTGTCCATCCTCATGACGGCGGAAATCCGCGACATTTTAATTATCACGGCGCCCCAGGATCAGAGTCTATTCAAGGAATTGCTTGGCGACGGCGGCAAGTTTGGGATCCGCCTCAGCTTCGCGAAGCAGGATAAGCCGCGCGGGCTCGCGGAAGCCTTCACCATCGGGCGCGATTTCGTAGGCGGCGATCGTGTCGCGCTGATCCTTGGCGACAACATTTTCTATGGCCATGGCCTGCCAGACCTTTTGGCCTCGGCGGCGGCGAGACCCACGGGCGCTACGGTTTTTGGCTACGTCGTGGCGGACCCGGAAAGATACGGTGTCGTCGAAATCGACGCCAAGGGGCGGGCCATTTCGATTGAAGAAAAACCCGCGCGGCCGCGCTCGGCACTGGCGGTTACCGGGCTTTATTTTTACGATAACAGCGTGCTCGACATCGCCGCCTCCTTGAAACCTTCGGCGCGCGGCGAACTCGAAATCACCGATGTCAACAGGGTCTATATGGAGCGCCGTCAACTCGCAGTCGAGATCATGGGCCGCGGGTTCGCCTGGCTCGACACGGGAACCCACGAGAGCCTTCTCGAGGCCGGCAAATATGTCGAAATTCTCGAGCGGCGTCAGGGTTTGAAAATCTCGTGCCCGGAGGAAGTCGCATATTACAAAGGTTTTATCGATCGTGACCTCTTGGTCGCGAACGCCGGCCGCTACGGCAAATCTGGCTACGGCAATTATCTAACCCGGCTCGCCGAGGCCGGTCCGCCGCGGGGGCCCGCCGGAGCCTGAGGCGAAGGCGCGGGAAGCCGAGGCGCGCCGGCGCCCGGCGGTGTCCGACCGTGCAGCAGTAACGCGGGGTGACATCATGTCATCGGTTGAAACGCCACGTGGCCAAAATCCAATCGGCGAGCAGGACTCTCGCGAATCCGCGTCCAGACTGCCTTCGATCGGGCGCCCACGCTCGATCGTTGGCTGGTTTGTTATCTGCTGGTGTGCCTTCCTCCTGGCTTCTGTCTTGGTCGGCATGCTACTGCTGTCACTCTACAGCCAGTCGACGACCGATCAGCTGCGCCGCGCATCGGCCGCAATCGCCCACGGGTGCGATGCTATCGTGGGCCATTATCAGTTCTTTGTCGCGGGCGCGACACGCCCGCCAGACAACCTTCGCGCGCCTGAGCTTGCCCGAGGCTTAGCCGGGGTGGTCCAGATCGCTCTCCACGGCCTCTCGGGAATCGAAGGTGGCATCTGGCAAACAGACCAGGGCTCGCTCGCCTATGCTTTTCCAACCTACGAAGGCACGGCCGAGAAAACCGATCTTCCGCCGGCCGAGGAGCCGAGCATCCGCGAAGCCGCCGAGGCCGCCGCATTCGATAGTGCTCCCTTTGACCGCCGCCAGGATGGCCGCTCGCAGACGCTCCTGCTCCATGCCTGTCCTTTGCCGGGTCCGATCCCGCATCTCTCCGCCTGGACGATGACCCGCGTCGTAACCGCCGGAGGACGCGCCTACCTCCAGGCGATGGCGGGGCTTGGAGTTCTGCTCGTCGTCGTGCTGGGCTCCGCCGCTTGGCTCGGCCGGCTGTTGCTGAGTTGGTCGCGCCGCATGCGGCGCCTTGAGACCACGCTTGCAACCAGCACAGACGAGCTGCCGAAGCTGGAGCTGACCGGGCAATTGGACCTCGATCGGATTGTCGAGGCTATAAACCGCGCTGCTGTCCGCCTCGCTGCCGCACGCTCCACCGCTGACGCATTGGCAGGCCAGGTGGCCGAAAGCAAGCGCCTCGCATCGCTCGGCCGGGTTGTCGCGGGGGTTGCACACGAGATCCGCAACCCGATTGCGGCCATGCGCCTCAAGGCTGAGAACGCGGTGGCTGCTGGTCCCGACTTGGCGCGCAAGGATCAGGCGTTGCGAGCCATCGTCGAGCAGATTGGCCGCCTCGAAGATTTGTTGCGCAATCTTCTCAACTCGGTCCAGCCAGCGGCGCCTGCAGCGACTCTGGTCACGGACGTGATCGCCTTTCTCGAAGAACGAGTCGAGCTATTTCGCGAGCACGCGGCGGCAAATGGGCTGGTGCTCGAGGTGCGGGGCAGCCACGGCGAAGCCGTCTTCGACGCCGCGCGAATCGCCCAGGCGATCGACAACTTGATACTTAACGCGATCCAGAACACGCCGCCGGGCGGACGGGTGACGATTTGCGCCGAACGGTCGGCCGATCGGCTAGCTTTTTCAGTTGTCGATACAGGCCACGGAGTTCCCGAACATGTGCGGGCGCATCTATTCGAACCGTTCGTGACGGCCCGGCCCGAGGGCACTGGCCTCGGCCTCGCCGTTGTGCGTGAGATCGCCGAGGCGCATTGTGGAACTGCACGAGCTATTCACCGTGGAGATGGGACCACGGTCGTCGTGGAGCTGCCTTGGCAACCGTCCTGATTGTCGATGATGACGCCGCGCTGCGCGAAGGGTTGGCCGAGACGCTCACCGACCTCGGTCATCGCCCAATAGCCGCGCCCCACGGGCGCATCGCGCTCGAAGTCGCCGCACGCGAGCGCATAGATGCCGTGCTGCTCGATCTGCGAATACCTGGGATGGACGGTCTCGAGATTCTTCGACGCTTGCGAGCAGTTGCGGCCGGCGCGCCACCCGTCGCGGTCCTGACGGCCTATGCTAGCGCAAGCAACACGATCGAGGCGATGCGCCTTGGTGCCTTCGATCACCTGACCAAGCCGATTGGGCGCGATGACCTCATATCGCTGATCTCTCGAATGTTGCGGTCGCGGGCCGGCGACGATGTCGCGCCGGCAACCTCGCCTGAACCTGACGATGAGCTTGTCGGACCGAGCGACGCAATGCGCGAGGTGCAGAAGATGATCGGCCTCGTCACCGACAGCGATGCCACGGTGCTGATCACCGGGGAGACGGGCACGGGGAAGGAACTCGTGGCTCGCGCCATCCACCGGCACGGGCGGCGTTCCTCCGGACCCTTCGTCGCCGTGAACTGCGCAGCTATTCCTTCGGAACTCCTTGAGAGCGAATTGTTCGGTCACGTGCGTGGCGCGTTCACAGGCGCGGTTGCCGAGCGCAGCGGCGCCTTCCGCGATGCGGACCGCGGGACGCTGTTTCTCGACGAGGTAGGCGACATGGACTTCACGATGCAGGCGAAGATTCTGCGCGCGCTCCAAGAACGCACCGTGACACCGGTCGGCGGCCGGCCGGCCCGCATCGATGCGCGCGTCCTCGCCGCTACAAACCGCGACCTTGCCGCTCTTGTCCGGGACGGGAGTTTTCGCGAGGATCTGTTCTATCGACTGAACGTCGTCCCGATCCAATTGGCCCCCCTGCGCGAGCGCCTTGCCGACATCGTGCCGCTTGCGGAATATTTCCTGCGTCAGGCTACGGACCCGACAAAACGGCTGAGCGGCGAAGCCGCTGCGCGCCTGTTGGCATATTCCTGGCCAGGGAATGTCAGAGAGCTCAAGAATGCGATCGAACGCGTGGCGATCCTCTGCCGCAGCGACACCATTGCCGCTCTCGATTTCGAATTTCTGTCGGCTGCCGTAGACGCGCCTGGGCAACGGACTGCTGCACAGGATTGGACGGAAGGCGATCTGGCGACTGCGCTGGGCCGGTTGGAGGCGTTCATGATTACCCGGGCATTGCGTGAGTCTGGCGGCAATCGAACCGAAGCCGCCAAACGCCTCGGTATCCATCGACAGCTGCTGTATTCGAAGACGCAAAAATATGGCATCGACGCTCGCGAGCCGTCCGGAGATCGGACGGCCGACGTCGCGAAGACGGACAATTCGCGCCGGGAGACTCACGACAACACCAAGTGAAACAACACCTTCATGGTTGGCACGCGTTTTGCGCGAGGGAGACCAAAGCCCTGAAATCCGGGCGACTGGAGCATCTCCTATGAAACCATCGCTGCGTCTGCTTATCGGCGGAACCGCCTTGGCGTCTTGTGCGACCGCCGATCTTGCCTCAGCGCAACCAATGCCCCCGCAGCCTCCGGCCTGGCCAGTTGGCGGACCTCCACCGCCCCCTGCAGCTGCTGCGCCCCCGCAACCACCCGCGGGGCCGGTTGGTGGACCTCCACCGCCCCCTGCAGCTGCCGCCAATGCGACCCCACTCTACGATCCCCGACAGCTGCCGGCGATCAAGGGAACCGTCTCCCGCTACACGTTGACCCCGCGCGGGGACGTGGACGGGCTGATCCTCACCGATGGAAGCGAGGTGCACTTTCCGCCGCACCTCTCGACGCAACTCGTCTATGCCGTCAAGCCTGGCGACTCTGTCACCGTGCGCGGTCTCAAGGCGCTCAGCGTCCCGCTTGTTGCCGCGGTTTCCATCACCAACGACGCTTCGGGTCAGAGCGTCATGGACAATGGCCCCGGTTTCGGCGCCGGACCGAAAGGCCGCCCGCAGCCGGGCCAGATGATGAGCATCCAGGGCCGCGTGCAAACGACGTTGCATGGGCCCCGAGGCGAGGCGAACGGGGCGATGTTGGACGACGGCACGATCCTGCGTTTGCCGCCGCCCGAGGCCGAACGGTTGGCGGCGCTGCTCGCTCCTGGCCAAACGATTGCCGTCCAAGGCGACGGCCTCGTGACGCCGATGGGTCGCGTTATCGAGGTGCAGGCGATCGGCCCCTCGCTGGCGCAGTTGACGTGGGTGCAGCGTCCGGCGCCGCAGCCCGGCGAGCGCGGTCCGCGTCCCTGAGCCAAATCCTTGCCCCTTTTGAATCGAACGCGATGAACAGCCGCCCGGCCGCGCCGCTGACGATCAACGCCCCCGCGATTGGGACGTTCTGGCCGTGGCTGTGACATCGAACCTGAAAGGCGGCCGTTTCAACCCGCTCTCACTCGACGCTATCAACTTCTTGCTCGCCGATGTGCGCGGCGCCCTTGGACCTTATCTCAACGTCTTCTTGGTCACCCGGCAGCACTGGAGCCAGTCTGAAGTCGGCTTGGTAACGATGGTTGGCGGCCTGCTCGGGCTCGCCGTCCAGACGCCGATAGGCGCCTGGATTGACGAGACCCGCGCCAAGAGGGGCGCGATTGTACTGGCACTTGCTGTACTGGCCATGGCGGCGGCCGTTATCTTCGCGCTGCCAACCTTCTGGCCCGTGATGATCGCCAACAGCCTGATTGCGGTTGTCGGCGACGTTTTCGGTCCCGCGGTCGCGGCTCTGACCTTGGGCCTCTACGCGCGCGCGCGGCTTGCCCGGCGCATGGGGCGGAACTCAGCTTTTGACCATGCGGGCAATGTTGCTATCGCCGTCGTGGCGGGTGCGGTCGGGTATGTATTCTCACAACGCGCCGTCTTCCTTGTGGTGCCACTCTTCGCGGTACTTGCGAGCATCGCAGTGCTGTCGATTCCGTCCCATGCCATCGATTTCGACCGGGCGAGAGGTTTCGACCAAAAGCTCGAAACGGCCGGGAGCTCG
>JBOHJT010000161.1:0-7598 GCA_050728715.1 Methylocella sp. | reverse complement strand
CGCCGAGGCCGGCAAGATCAGCGCGCACGCGTCCGGCCTCGCGGCCGATGTCGCGAGCTTCGAGCTCGCGAATGGCAGAACGCTGGCCATCAAGCCCAATGGGGATGAGCATCTGCGTGCCACGGTCAATGCTATCCGCGTCGCCGCATGCGGGTGGTTCACGACGGTGCTCGGGCCGGGGTCTGATGCGGCGCATGCCGATCACATGCACGTCGACATCCTGCAGCACGGGTCGAGCGACCGCTACCGCATCTGTCAGTGAGTCGGACGTTGCCAATACGCGATGCGGCGTTCGTGCTCGGCCAACACGTTCGGAGGAGCAACGTAGACGGCATCGAACGGCCTACTCAATACGCGGCCTCTAGGATCAGGCGGTCCAGGGCTACGTCGAGCTCTGGCGCGCCCGGCGGCGTCAGACGAAACGCATCCCGGAGCGCTTCCCGTATTTCGGCGACGGTCGAAAGAATCTGCCGTTCGGTCTTCCCGCCCAAATGATGTACCGCGAATTCATTGTTGTGCAGAGTGTATCGCCGATCTCGGGCTGGCCTGGAAGCGATCAGACCGTGGATGAAGCGCGAGTTCGGATGGTTCAAAAGATACCAATTTGCGATTTCGTAGTCGGGCAGGAATTGTGGTTGCAAGGCGAAGCGATAGAGCGGTTTCCACACGTTGCCAACGGTGGCTTGCATGATGAATTCTTCACCGGCCCGGACGAGGCGAAAAGGCTCATGCGGCGTGGGTTGCTCGGTGTCCGGTTCGAGGCGCAGGACTCCGGTGAGGGTTAGACCCCCAAAGCCGGCGTCGACGATGAACGCCGGCTCGCCCATGTCGACCAGGAGCAGCATGTGCGTGCGAGGAGTGATGACGCCTTCGGGCGCGTTCCACAAGACGCGCGCCGCCAGGCCCGTGACTCGATACCCAAGGGCGTTCAGTACGCTCTTGAGGAGCAGATTCTGTTCAAAACAGTATCCGCCGCGGCCCCCACGAACCATTTTCTCTTCGAGCGATGCGAGATCGAGGCGAACGGGCAATCTCAACAGGGGATTTAGGTTTTCAAACGGAATGGCTTCCGTGTGGCGAGCAACGATAGTCTCGAGCGTCTCCAGAGTCGGCGTGCGCCCGCCGAGATAGCCGATGCGCGAAAAATAGGCATCGAGGTCGACGGCCGTTTCGGTGACTTCCTCCACTTCACCGCTCTGCTACGAGGGGCGAGGGACTCCCCCAGCTTCCCGTGAATACAAACTCGCGCAACTTCTTGCGCCGCCGCGCGGCGGAATCGCGCTGTTGCAGCGGACCGGGCAGGCTGGCCGCGTCGCCCTGATAGCCAATCGCCAGCGCCGTCCAGGCTTCGTGCCCTTGGGGAATGCCGTACATCTCTCGCGCCTTGTCAGGCACTATGCCGATCATCTGATGCACGGCGAGGCCTCTCAGCGTCGCCTCGAACACGAGAGTGCCGGAGGCCAAGCCGAGGTCGTGGATCGCGGCCCGATTGTCCTCGCCATTGAGCCGAAATTTCAGGCTCACTACACCCAACGCGAGGACGGGCGCCCGATTTGCCCACGCTTGGTTTCCGTCGACCAGACAGCTCAGTAGACGTTCGAACGCCTCTGGGTCCTCCTTTGTGGCAACAATATAGCTCCACGGTTGCTCGTTGTAGGAAGAGGGCGCCCAACGCGCGGCTTCAAACAAGGAGCGCAGGTCTGATTGCGATACAGGCCGGTCGTCAAACGCGTAGGGACTCCACCGTCTGGCGATCAACTCGTGGACTGGATAATCCGTATCCGCCGTCTTACCGGTTGTCGGCATAACTTGCCTCCACTAAGTTCAACAATCATCGTTGCTGACTCTTACTAATTAATCCGAGATCGTGCCGCCGTCGAGCGCGACGCGCTCCCCTCACGCGCGGCTCGCGTTCCGGCCGCACCACCTGACAATATATCCAGGATCTCGCCGGGCCCCTGGCCAAGGCGCTGGAGCCACATGTGGGCTTCCGCTCCGCCCGACCGTTAGAATGACGCATATACGACCTACGAGCGGCCGCTGGAATCGCCTTGGCGGCTAGTCTCGAACAGAAACCACACGCGCCTTTCGGCCTCGTCAATCCAGTTTTCGAGCAGGCTCGCACTGGCCACGTCGCCGTGCTCTTCACACAGCGAATGTGCCTCGTGCATATTCGCCGCCAGCTGCTTGTTGTCGTCGCGCAGTTCGGCCAACATGTCGAGGGGAGTAACGTAGACGGCATCGTTGTCCAGAAGGCGTTGCAAGCGGCCAATATGGCCAATTGAGCGCAGCGTCGTGCCCCCGATTTTTCGCACCCGTTCGGCAATCGCGTCGGTCACTGCAAATATCTGCTCCCCATGCTCGTCCAGCAGAAGGTGATAGTCGCGGAAATGCGGACCTGACATGTGCCAATGAAAGTTCTTAGTCTTGATGTAAAGCGCGAACACATCTGCGAGGAGAGTAGTGAGAGCGCCGGAAATATCCCTCGTGGCGTTAGGCGTGAGATTTGTTGGCGTGCTAAGCGACGCTGTTTTCCGTGATTTTGCGTCGCTGGGATTCATCACTTGCATCTCCTTCGTGGTCGCTCACCGGCAACTTGCACGCTGGCGGCCGTTGCTCAAACTTGAACTCCCCTTAAGCCAACGCTTTCGACTACGGGTGATACGACTTGAGTGCCATAACGTCAAGCGCAACCAATGTCGCCGCCACCACGACAAGTTGTGCCGCGACGAATGGCCGTTCGGATTGCGGCGGCGCCGCTGACGGTCTCGAAAAATCTCCAGGATCTCGCCGGCCGATCGGGCAAGGTGGCGGTGTGACCCGGCCCGTTCAATTTCACGGATCGCGCACCGGTGGACGCCGAGTCACTTAGGCATGCGCCGCAAGACGGCCCATGCGTCCGTTGCGGTAGTCGTCCATCGCTTGGTCTATCTCGGCCCGCGTGTTCATCACAAAGGGCCCCTGGCCAACGATCGGCTCCTCGATCGGCTGCCCATTGAGGAACAAGAGCGTGGTGTCGTCCAGCGCCTCGATCGCAAACGTTTCATCCTCGCGCTCAAAGACGGCCAATTCGGCCGCGCCAACGGTTTCGCCAGACCCCAGCCGGATCCGGCCCTTGAGCACAAAGAGCGCGGTTGTCCAATCCGCCGGAACAGGAAATTCCACGCGCGCGCCGCCTTTCAGGCGCACATCCCAAACGTTCATCGGACTAAAAGTATGCGCTGGGCCCCGCGTTCCTTGGTAATTGCCCGCGATCACGCGCACGGTCCCCGCGCCTTCCGGCAGCTCCGCGCGGGGGATTTGGTCGTCTGTAATGTTTTGATAGCCAGGCGGGGCTTTCTTATCTTTCGCGGCGAGATTGACCCATAACTGGATCATCTCGAACGGCCCGCCGCGCTTGGCATATTCGGAACCGTGAAACTCTTCATGCACGATTCCGGAGGCCGCCGTCATCCATTGGACGTCGCCGGGACGGACGATGCCGCCCCCGCCCGAGGAGTCGCGATGCTCGACCTCGCCGCTATAGGCAATCGTGACCGTCTCGAATCCGCGATGCGGGTGGGCGCCGACCCCGCGCCTTTGTTCCGAAGCCGGAAAATTCTCCGGCCCAGCGTAATCCAGCAGCAGAAACGGCGATATTTCATTGCCGAGGTCGTTGTAGGAAAAAATGCTGCGAACGGGAAACCCGTCGCCGACCCAATGGCGTTCGTGGTTGCGCCGGACGAAGGAAAGTTTTTTCATCGTTCGATCTCCTTAGTAGACATCCGCGGGGCGCGCGCCGGAGATTTGCAAGATGGCGGCTTCGCCTGCCAGAGATCGACACACGCGGTCGATTTTTCAAGAGCGCTCATGCCGCCGCGCCGATGCCGCACGGGCGATCCACATGCGCCAAGGCCGCGCGCAAAACTCTCGTATTGGCGCCCGGTTTCACCGCCTGCACCGCGAGATGGCGCCGCCACGCGCGGGCACCTGGGAAGCCATTGAAAAGCCCCAGGAGATGCCGTGTCATCGCGTGAAGCGGAACGCCTTCGGCAAGACGCGCCTCGACATAGGGAATCAAAGCTCCGACCGCCGCCACCGCGCCCGCAAATGGAGCCGACTCGTTGAAGAAAAACAGATCGGCATCGAGGAGCAGCGCCGGGTTCTGGTAGGCAGCGCGACCCACCATCACACCATCGACGTGATCGAGTTCCGCGCGCATCTCCGCGAGTGCCGCAAGGCCGCCGTTGAGCACGACCGGGACATTGGGAAAACGCTGTTTCAGGGCATGGACGAGACCGTAATCGAGCGGCGGAATATCGCGGTTCTCATTTGGCGACAGGCCTTTAAGCCAAGCTTTGCGCGCATGCACGATCAATGCGTCGCAACCAGCCGCGATGACGCGCCCGGCCAAAAGACCAAGTGCCGCTTCCGGATCCTGTTCGTCGACGCCCGTGCGGCACTTGACCGTCACTGGAATTTTGACCCGCGCCTTCATCGCGGCGACACAGTCGCCGACAAGATCCGGCTCGCGCATTAGACAAGCGCCGAAAGCGCCGCTTTGCACGCGCTCGGACGGACACCCAATATTGAGATTGATTTCGTCAAAACCGTAATCGGCGCCAATTCGCGCCGCCGCCGCCAATTCAGCGGGCTCGGAGCCTCCAAGTTGAAGCGCGACGGGATGCTCCGCCGCGTCGAAGCGCAGAAGACGGTCGGGCTCGCCACGCAGGACCGCGCGGGCCGCCAACATCTCGGTGTAGAGCCGCGTCCGCCGCGACAATAGGCGATGGAAAAACCGGCAATGCCGGTCCGTTAACTCCATCATCGGCGCGACGCAAAAACGATAGGTTCCGTTCGCGATTAAAGGAATTGATTTTGCCCTGTTCATGTCCGGCCATAGCACGCTACGCGCGCACGCTGCGCGGATTTTCGCAATTCCGCGCAATCGTATATGGCGGAATCGCACGGGAACAGCCGGCATCGTTCAGTGCGGCGAAGCGCCGCTTTTCGCTAGAGACGCGAGGCCGTGACTGCCCTCCCGCCGATCGCACGGTCTCGCTCGACCTGGTTTTCTCAACAACCGGCTTTGAGAGGGGCTGTGGAAAAAGGAAAGACTTTACCCGGGATCGTTTTGGAGCCGGCGCTTGGACGATGGGGGCTTCGCCTATCGCCCCCCATATAGAATTGCGGTCAAGCACTCGACGCGCGCCAACACCTAAGGAGGGAGTCCAACTCCAGCGCGTGATCAAGAAAATCCGCCGCCACATGTTCGTCTTCGCCGCCCATCGCGGCATCCCGGCGCCGAACAACGCCTCCGCCCCGCCGGAAAGCCTCTTGCCACCGCGCAGTAGTTGGGAGGTGAGCAATTACAATATATTCTTTATAACATAGATATAACTGTATTCATAGGAGCTATAACCTGTTAATTTGCAAACACAGTTATATTGTTTTGTAGTAACAAAATAAATTGAAATAACCCTTTTGAGCCTACATTGGCGTTCGAATGTTGCAATCCGTGTCCAGTTTTCTGTGCGTTGCATTGGAGAACGAAGAGGCAACCGCTCGAAGCTCGATGATACTCGATGCATATATGACAGGCAACCCATGAGAATGAAAACAGCTCGCAGATTGCCACCAGCTCGTCTCGTGGTTGTTGGCATATCCCTCGCGGCCGGAATCGGCGCCGCGGTCCTAGCCAGCGGCTCGAAACCCCCTGTGATAATTGCCAAGAGTTCCTTAAGCACGATCGTTGTCGCGGCGGGGCCCTTGGAGTATGGCACCACGCTCACCGGCGACAATGTCAGCGAGGTTCCGTGGGAATCATCGATCGTTCCCGAAGGCGCGTTCAAGTCGAAAGCGGATCTTTTGAAGGACGGCGAGCGGGAGGCTCTGACTTCGATGAAAAGGAATGAACCGGTTCTTAGCTCGCGGATTACCGGCCCCAACCAGCCGGCTTCCCTGGCCGCGCTCACCGAGCCAGGCATGCGCGCGGTTTCCGTCCGGGTCGATGAGGCGCGCGGGGTCGCTGGCTTTATCCGGATGGGAGACCGGGTGGATGTCATTTTGACCAGGAGCAACTCCAAGAACGAGCCCGGCAGTTCCCACGCCGACGTCCTGCTGCAGGGCGTCAAGGTTCTCGCGACGGGCCAGATCGCCAACGACCGCCAAGATCACCCGACCGTGGTGCAGACCGTGACCGTCGAGGTTTCGACGGAGCAGGCGCAAAAGCTCATCCTTGCCGAGAGCGTGGGAATACTGTCGCTCGTGCTGCGGCAAGCCGGCGACGCGAATCCCGAAGCCGCCCGGCGCATAACCTTGGCGGATCTTGGCGAATCTGAACCGGCCGCGGCGCCCGCGCCTTCGCGGGTGGCCGAAGTGTGGATCTACCGCGGCGACACGGAACCACAAATATATCGCGACGTATATCGCGAACCGCATCACTAAAACGTTTCCCGATCGCGTGGACTCGCGTCATCGACAAGGAACCGCTCACGATCAAAGAGTTAGAGTATGCCTTGATCGAAAACCCGAGCAACTTTTTCGGGATATGCTCCTGAGCGCGATAGTGCCCTGCTTCGGGGGCAGACTCTTGGAAATATGATTGATTGTCTTTGGCAAGGCGGCTCGGCCGGAAATCCACCCGTCGCCGGCGCGCGGCATCCTGCCGTCGCAATCGAACCACATCGCTTGTGGACAATCACCGGATATTGCGATGTTTCACTTGCGAGGAGGGACATGTTGGCCGCATTTGGTTAATTATTAGTTGCGGTTCCGGCTTTCGCCACCAATCGAGAGACCGCCGCGTCCGAACCGTTTCTTGGCCAATCGCGAATTATTATTTGGCCAATGCACCTTGGTCGAGGAGGCGCGAGGGGTGGGTGAGTTCGACATGCCGGAAGGGGGACCTGGGCCCGCCGGCTGCCCGAGCGCACGGATCATACCCCTTGGGGGACGGCTGCGGCCGCTGATTGTCCTAGCCGTAATACTTGCGATTTTCGCCATGCCGCAGCTTTTGGGGCGGGCGGCGGCTCAAACAAACGATGCCCGCCTCCGGACTGGCAACGTCGGCCTGCTTACGAGTGTGACGCTTGTTCAGCACAAATCCAGGAACCTTCGGCTCGACGTTCCGTTCGCGGTCATTGAGGTTGCCGATCCGGACATCGCCGATGCGCGCGCGATCAGCGACCGGCAACTCTTCGTTTTGGGCAAGAAGATCGGCGCCACCAATATCCTGCTCTACGACACAAAGAGACAGCTGATCGGCGTGGTGGATGTCGAGGTCAAATTGGACACCCGCGGCCTTGGTTCGAAGATCCGCGAGGGGTCCGGCGGCAAGGGCATTCGGGTGAACGATGTCTATGGCAAGCTCGTATTGAGCGGCAATGGAGGGGATTCCCAGACGGTCGAGCGGGCGATGAGCGTCGCGGCCGGTCTCGCGCCCGCCGGCGTCGTCAACGCGCTGAAGGTCACGACTCCGCAGCAGGTCATGCTGAAGGTCCGCTTCGTCGAGGCCAATCGCGAAGCGGCGCGCAATCTCGGCGTCCGCTGGGAATTCTTCAAACAAAACGGTAATTTGGCCGGCGTCGTCGGAACCCGGCAGGGTAGCAGACTTATAC
>JBOHJT010000160.1:0-7631 GCA_050728715.1 Methylocella sp. | reverse complement strand
ATTGTGGATATTGCGCCCGGTCGACAAATCCATGACGGTGTCGGCGCCCCAGCGGATCGCCCAGACCATTTTCTCGACTTCCTCGGCGACGGAAGAGGTCACCGCCGAATTGCCGATATTGGCATTGACCTTGACGAGGAAATTGCGGCCGATGATCATCGGCTCCAATTCCGGATGATTGATGTTGGCGGGGATGATCGCGCGGCCCCGCGCGATTTCCTCGCGCACGAATTCCGGCGTCACGAAGGAAGGGATCGCGGCGCCAAAATTTTCGCCATCCTTGAGCCGCGCCTCCGCGTCGTCGCACATCTGTTCGCGGCCGAGATTTTCCCGCGCCGCGGCAAAAATCATCTCCTCCGTTATGATGCCGGCGCGGGCAAATTCATATTGGGTGACGGGGCCGCCGCCAAGGCCCTTGCGTGGCGGCCGGTTCGCGGGGCAGGGCGGCACGAGACGGCCGCGCGCGGCACCGCCATTATCCTCCGGGCGAACGGCGCGCCCGGCATAGGAGTCGAGTCCTTGCCGCGCCGAAAGCCACGGCTCACGAATGGGGGCAAGACCTTGCGAGAGATCGATCGCAACATCGTCATCCGTGTAGGGCCCCGAGGGGTCATAGACCCTGACCGGTGGCTCGTTCGCGGACGGATCGAGCGCGATTTCACGAAACGGGACCGCGATCTCCGCGCGGCCTCGCGGATGATGATAAATCTTTTTCGAGCCTGGCAACGGCCCGCTCGTCACGCTTCGCGGAACGAGGTTTTGCGGCTTGTCCAAAATATTCATCGCGATCCTCCGCTCGGGGCTTGTTCCAGCGAGGCGGGAGGCGGATGCTTAGCGGCCCAAGGCGGGGCTCGTCTTCGCTTTGCCTTATCCCTGCGCTGGCATTACCCAGATTCAGGTTCTACGGGTTTGATCTCAGCCGCCGTCTTGGCAGCACCCCATGGCGAGTCCAGGAATATAGGCCGCGCGGATCATTCGGGCAAGCCGCGTGGAAATCCGGTATGGTCTCGGTTTGAAATTTAGCCGGATTGCGGGATTTTGGCCCGATGACCTAATCGCACACGTACAATATAATCGTCAAATATTGGGATCGATCGCCATGTCATCACGTCCAAGAATTACGGGAAGAAGAACATCTCTCGCTGCTGCTTTTGTTCACGCCATTATCCCTATGCGTGTCAATGTGGCCGCACAAGCCAATCTGTTTAAACAAGTCGGAATTAATGACAATGAGTGCGTCTATTGTGGAGACAGGGCGACCGACAAAGATTACCTTTGGGCAATCGTAAAAAATGGTCGTCCGTCCGGGCATTATCACACGATAGACGACCTCGTTCCTTCGTGTGGACCCTGCAATCAATCCAAAGGGGGGCAAAATTGGCAATCCTGGATGCGGGGAACTGCGAATGGCTCACCGACCACCAGAAACGTTCCTGACATACATGAACGGATTGAACGGTTAGTCCGCTTCGAACAGGAGGCTGGCAAAATAGTCGGCGAGTATCAGACTGAACGACGCGATGCTGTAGCGCCTAAGTTGTGGGATAGATATTGGCAGAGACTTGAGGATATCAAAACACTTATGGCAGAGGCAGATAAAGACGCGGCAGAAATACGAGTTCAATTGGAAGCGCCACTCAGGAACGGCGCGGGCCAAGATTCAAATTAAGACACTACCGGGAAACATCACCGCTCGGGACCGGCCGCGCTGTCGTGCCAGCGGCCAAGCAGATAGAAGGACAGTGCGGAAAGTGCCGCGAAGATCGCGATGCCGGTCGCCGAGACAAAGACGAGCGCTGCGCTCTAGCGGTAGCGATTCACCGAACGGCGGCTCTCGAACTGGAAATTGCGCGCATGAAGATAAACGGCCGCCATTACCGAACAATCTGGCTAAACGCGGACGGGCGAAGCGTCGAGGTCATCGATCAATCCAAGTTGCCGCACACTTTCGCGACGCAAACGCTCAGCTCTTTCGATGACGCCGTAGTGGCGATCAAGAACATGATCGTGCGCGGCGCGCCGTTGATCGGGGTGACGGGGGCCTATGGCTTGGCGCTGGCCGTCGCCGAAGACCCGGCTGACAAGGCCATCGAGACCGCCTATGCCGAACTGCTTGGAGCACGGCCTACCGCCGTCAATTTACGTTGGGCGCTGGACCGCTTGCGCGATCGTCTCTTTTCCACGCCGCCGCCAATGCGGCGCCCGGTTGGTTATAGCGAAGCTGCGGCGATCGCCGATGAGGACATACGGTGTTGTCACGCGATCGGCGAATATGGCGCGGCGCTCATAAGCGCGGCGGCGTCACGGTGTCCTGGTCGTCCGGTGAATATTCTCACTCACTGCAACGCCGGCTGGCTTGCCGCGGTCGACTGGGGAACCGCGCTCGCGCCGGTATACAAGGCAGCCCGCGCCGGCGTCGCCGTGCATGTCTGGGTGGACGAAACACGGCCCCGGAACCAAGGTGCTAGCCTAACCGCGTTTGAGCTTCTCGGCGAGGCGATCCCGCACACGGTTATCGCCGATAATACCGGCGGTCATTTGATGCAGCATGGTCTCGTTGATTTGTGCATCGTCGGCAGCGACCGCACAACGCGCGCGGGAGACGTCTGCAACAAAATAGGCACTTACCTGAAGGCGCTGGCCGCGCGCGACAATAGCGTGCCGTTCTATGTCGCCCTGCCGAGTTCAACGATCGATTGGCGCATAAATGATGGCCTAAGGGAAATTCGGATTGAAGAACGGGATCAAAGTGAAGTGACCCATATTTGTGGACGCACGGAACACGGCGAGACCGCTCGCGTGCGCTTGACGCCACATGGCTCGCCGGCGCGTAATTTCGGCTTCGATGTGACGCCCGCGCGTATGGTTTCCGCCCTCATCACCGAACGGGGCGCCTGCGCCGCGAACGAAGCAGCGCTGCGGAGCCTGTTCCCCGACCTCGCGAATTCCGCGTGACGCCATCTTAACAGTCGCGCGGCGGCTTCAATCCGTAATTCTTAAATCTCTCAATCGTCCGCGCAATCTCATCGTCCGGCAACACGACGGGCGTTCCGGCCAGCGAGGCAAGATAATAGATTTTGGCGAGCGCCTCCAGCTCGACGGCGCGCCACAGCGCTTTGTCCAGGTCGGAGCCCGTGACGATCGCTCCATGATTGCCGAGCAAAACGCCATGCGCTCTCCCAAGACCCGCCACGGCGAGTTGGGACAATTCAGCGGTACCAAACGGCGCGTAATCTGTACAACGGATCTGGTTGTCGCCGAACGCCGCGATCATGTAGTGCGCGGCGGGAATATCGCGCCGCAATACGGAAAGAGTCGTCGCGTAAAGCGGATGCGTATGCACCACTGCATTCACGTCCCTTCGCGCCCGCAAGATGTCGCGATGGAAGCGCCATTCCGTGGAAGGCTGAAGTGGCCCCTCAAACGCCAGATCGGATTCATTGAGCGAGACGATAGCGATCATTTCCGGCGTCATCGTCGTGTAAGGGATGCCACTCGGCGTGATCAGCATGGCGTCTCCGTCGCGCACGGAGATGTTGCCTGCCGTTCCCTGATTGATTCCGAGGGCGTTGATCTCGTGGGCAGCCCGGACGATCGAGTCGCGTATGGCCGAGCGAGACATTGAACATGATTCCGCTGCGAGGAGCATTAACTGGGATAAAGCCAGTTGCGAAAGGCGACGCGCGGGTGATCCGCGCCACGCCACCGTTCACCATTTCGGCGCGATCCGGTTTTGCGCGCAACGCGGAACCCGGGCGTCTATATTGGTGTGCCAAGTACCGCGAGATCGCATCTTCGGCACCCGAAACTGGACATTCCGAACGTCTGTATAGAGTCTTGAACAGAAATTCAAACTGACCCATGACCGCGAAAGCGTCATCGCTCGGGACCGGCCGCGCTTTCGTGCCAGCGGCCGAGGAGATAAGACGACAAGGCGGACAGCGCCGTGAAGATCGCGATGCCGGCCGCCGAGATCAAGGCGAGCGCCGCGAACATGCGCGGGATGTTCAAGCGATAACCTGCTTCCGAGATTCGGAACGCGAGGCCAGCCCCTTTGCCCGCGTTGCCCGCCGCGAGCTCGGCGACGATCGCGCCGATGAGCGCGAGACCGCCGCCGATCCGCAACCCTCCAAGAAAATAAGGCAAGGCGGCGGGCAGCCGCAAATGCAAGAGCGTTTGCCAGCGCGTAGCGCGATAGAGCTTGAAGAGATCGACGAGATTGCGGTCCGCCGAGGCGAGCCCTAGAGCGGTATTCGATAAAATGGGAAAAAAGGCGACGAGAAAGGCGCAGAAGAGCACCGCCGCCGGCGCTTCAAGATAGATCAAAAGCAAGGGCGCGATGGCAACGATCGGCGTCACCTGCAGCACGATCGCAAACGGCAAAAACGAGCGCTCCACCCATTTCCATTGAGTGAACAATATCGCGAGGCCAACCCCGCCGCTGACGGCTGCCGCGAGCGCGCCGAATGTGGTTTTCAGGGTCACGAGCAAGGCGGGGAACAGCGTGGCCCGGTCGGTGAAAAGCGTCTCAACCACGAGCGAAGGCGAAGGCAAAATATAGGCTGGCACATTCCGCAACCGAACATAGGCTTCCCAGGCCGCGAGAACGGCCGCGAAGACCAAGACCGGGGGCGCGTAGCGCACGGCCCATTGCGGCGGGGTCACGCCAAAGGATTTCATGTAAAATCCTCACCCATCGCGCCTTGCAGCGCCCGCGAGGCTTGCGCGCAATAATGCGCATAGACAGTGCTCGCGCGGAAGTCCGTTCCGCGCACTGAGGGGGCGTCGATTGCAATCTCCGCGGCGACGCGGCCGGGTCCCCCCGCCATCACCGCGATCCGGCTCGAAAGAAAAACGCTCTCGAAAACCGAATGCGTAACGAAGACGATTGTCGTCCCAAGCTCGCCCCGCAAGGCCAATAAATCATCGTTGAGCTTGAATCGCGTGATCTCGTCGAGCGCCGCGAAAGGCTCGTCCATCAGTAGAACCAAAGGGCGCAGGACGAGCGCGCGGGCGATCGAGGCGCGCATGCGCATCCCGCCGGAAAGCTCGCGCGGAAAAGCCCGGCCGGAAGGGACAAGCCCAACTAGCGCCAAGGCGCCGTTAACCGCGGGGCTTGCGTCGCTCCGCGCGAACCCCCGCAATCGCAACGGCAAGAAAACATTATCGAACACGCTCGCCCAGGGCATCAAGGTTGGGTCCTGAAACACAAAGCCGATTTTTCCGCGATCGAGCGAAAAACCTCGGGCGAGCGAGCCGGATGAAACCGTATCGAGACCGGCGATGAGCCGCAATATCGTGGATTTGCCGCACCCGGAAGGACCAAGCAGGGTCAAGACCTCACCGGCCCGCACCTCAAGATCGAGGCCAGCGAGCGCGACGGTGCCGTTGTTGTAGATCTTGCCGGCATTTTGGAAGGAGACGAGAGGCTTTGTCATCGGCGGCAATAAAGGAGCTTGGCAAAACCCCGCCGTTTCATTGGCGCGGCCGCAACTCGAGACCCACGCCCTTGTTGACGAATTGCAGGGTATAGGCGCGCCTATAATCGAGGTCCGGCTTGAAAAGCCCCGCTTCCACCATCTTGGCAAAAAAGCTCTTGACCCTTGCGTCGCGCATGGCGCCGATGCCGAGCGTCAAGGAATCGCCCGAATCGACAATGCCGTATTCCTTCATCTTGGCAACCGAATAGGCAAGCTGGCCGTCGCTTATATCCGGGTTATCCTTCTTGATGAGAGCGTTGGCCGCGCGGTTGTCGCCATAAATATAATTATACCAGCCAATGATCGAGGCATCGACGAAACGCTGGACGAGGTCCGGATTCTTGGCGACGAGGCCGCGCGTCGTCTCGATCGTGGTCGAATAGGAATCGTAGCCGTAGTCGGCGATCAGAAACACATTCGGCTTGAACTTGCCTTGCCGCTCGACCTCGTAAGGTTCCGACGTCGCATAGCCCTGCTCGATCGAATTTTTGTCGGCGATGAATGGCGCCGAGTTGAACGTATAGGGCTTGACGTTTTCGTCCCGGAAACCATAGGCCTTCTTCAGCCATTGGTAGACCGAGACAAAACCGTCCTTGCCGATGAAGGCGGTAGCCTTCGGCAGATCCTCGATCCGGTCGAGGCCAACGCCTGGGTGCGACATCAATATGAAAGGGTCCTTTTGAAACAGCGCGGCCACCGCGACGATGGGAATATTTTGCGCCACCGCGTCGAAAGCTTGAATGAGATTGGCGCCGAGATCGAATTCGATTGTTCCCGCCGCCAGCAAGAGCCTGTTGTTGGCATTGGGGCCGCCTTGCAGGATCGTCACATCGAGCCCGTATTTTTCATAAGTTCCGTCGGCCTTGGCCTGATAGAACCCGCCATGCTCGGCTTCGGCAAGCCAGTTCGTAGCGAAAGTGACCTTGTCGAGGGCAAGCGCGGGGGTTGTTACCAGAGCAAGTGCCGCGAAGAGGAGAGCGAAACAGATTTTCAACGCGAATCCTCATTCGGCCAATGTTTGATCCGGTCAGGCCCCGCGCATGATAGCAACATTCGCGAAAAAGGTGGCCGGGAAGTTTAAATTCGGACTGGCTTGGTTGAATGAGGCCGGCAAGGAGTGGGTCCTCCGGCGTCGCCGTGCGTAGGCCGGAACAGGCCTTACAAGAGCGGCCGGGACGGGCGGCGGCTCGCAGTGGTTGAGGTCGCCGTGGATGATGCGCGACGCGATCTCGGTGGCGTGCTCGCGCTGAGCTACCGCATACGTGCCGGCAAGCCCTTCGGGATCATCGGCTCGCAGGCCGTCCACGAGGCGCGGAGATTTTCAACAGGAAGACCGTCGGGCGATGCGGCAATCGGTTCATCGCGGACAAAAATCGGGTGCCCGCCCTCTTCGGGACCGGCATCCGGACGATTCCGGTGAGGTGCCAAACGCCGCCGATGTCCGGGTCGCGTTGCGAGCCCGAATATCGTGCAGATCGTCCAGCCGGTGCCGTTCCTCGCGGCGGCAATATCCTGTGAATGGAACTTCGACTCGAATCCGCGGGAGCCTTGCCGTAGCGTACGAGGCGAGCGGGCCGAATCCAGAGCTGTCGTAGCTGGGGCGTTGCTGGTGTCGCGCTTTGAAAATGCGCGGCGGGCGGCCGCAGGCAAAGATTTGCCAGCCATCTGCTTAGAATGCTTGATCTCCGCATTTTTTCACGAAAAGCGGAAACCGCTTTCCCGAACGGTTCTTAAATGGTAAACCACCGGAAGCCCCGGCAAATGACGGGGCACGCCACGAGCCTTGAGCCCTGTGGGGCCGGCTGGCTTCTGACTGCGTCGGTTCGTACGCGGAAGGATTTCGCTCGTGGCGCGGGCCGGCCGGGCACCGGATCGAGATAAAAAGGGAGATGGACGATGGCTATTGTGCAACCTATAGGAGTCGGCACTATAGATCGAATTGAAGGCGGCGGCGGCACCATGGTGGTTCTGATCGCGATGTGCATTCTCTTTGGCGCAGCGACGTATTTTACCGGCCGCTTGTATGGCACAGCAGGTTACGTTACGTGTGGCATTGGGTTCCTGGTCACTGTCATCACACTGGCCTTCCTCGGCGGGTTGGGCCTCCTCGGTTAACCATAAACCCGCCGATCAATACGGCGTGGCGCGCCC
>JBOHJT010000159.1:0-7660 GCA_050728715.1 Methylocella sp. | reverse complement strand
ATTCTTGACCTTGGCGCGGCCTATGCCGAGCTGGACCGCGGTATAACCATTGCGGTCCTTGGTCCTATGCGCCACGACCTGACAGCCATCGAGCCTCAACACCGTAACCGGCACGTGTTCTCCGGCGCCGGTGAAGACACGGGTCATGCCGAGCTTTTGCGCGATGACACCTGATCGCATTGTTGAATTCCCTTATCGCCGTCGCGCGGGGCCGCGCGAGGTTCATCTCAATTCAGAAAGCCCGGCATTCGTTAAAGCTTGATCTCCACATCGACACCCGCGGCCAGATCGAGCTTCATCAAAGCGTCAACCGTCTGCGGCGTCGGATCGACGATGTCGAGAACCCTTTTATGAGTCCTTATCTCGAATTGTTCGCGCGATTTCTTATCGACATGCGGCGAACGGTTGATGGTGAATTTCTCGATCTTCGTCGGGAGCGGAATAGGGCCCCGCACCTGGGCTCCCGTCCGCTTCGCCGTCGAGACGATCTCCTTCGTCGAGGAATCGAGGATTCGATGATCGAACGCCTTGAGGCGAATGCGAATATTCTGGCCGTTCATCGCATGAAATCCTGCCTGCCAGCTGCGGCCCTTGCCCCAACGGCTAACGCTGTTCCTCGTTCTCCGGTATGCCTTAATCGATAGGCGCCCGCAGGGAGACCCGCATATCCAACCACGCGAACGCGTGCGTCCGCGTTATTCCGTAATCGCAGCGACGACGCCGGCGCCGACGGTGCGGCCGCCTTCGCGGATGGCGAAACGCAGCTTCTCCTCCATGGCGATCGGAACGATCAACTCTACATCCATCGTCACGTTGTCGCCGGGCATCACCATTTCAGTGCCTTCCGGCAAGGCCACGACGCCGGTCACGTCGGTGGTGCGGAAATAGAACTGCGGCCGGTAGTCGGTGAAGAACGGGGTATGACGGCCACCCTCGTCCTTGGTCAGGATATAGGCTTCCGCCTTGAACTTCGTGTGCGGCTTTACTGAACCCGGCTTGCACAAGACCTGGCCGCGCTCGACGTCGTCGCGCTTAGTGCCCCGCAAAAGCGCGCCGATGTTGTCGCCAGCTTGACCCTGATCGAGGAGCTTACGGAACATCTCGACCCCGGTCACCACCGTCTTCACCGTCGGCCGCAGGCCGACGATCTCGACCTCCTCGCCGACCTTGACGGCCCCGCGCTCGACCCTGCCCGTCGCGACGGTGCCGCGGCCAGAAATCGAGAACACGTCCTCGACCGGCATCAGGAACGGCTGATCGACCGGACGCTCGGGCTGCGGAATATAGGCGTCCACCGCATCCATCAGCTTCAGCACCGAATCGTGTCCGATCTCCGGATTGCGGCCCTCGAGCGCGCACAACGCCGAACCTTGGGTGATCGGAATATCGTCGCCGGGAAAATCGTACTTCGACAAAAGCTCGCGAACCTCGAGTTCGACGAGCTCCAAGAGCTCGGGGTCGTCGACCATGTCGACCTTATTCATGTACACGACCAGCGCCGGGACGCCGACCTGGCGGGCCAGTAGAATATGCTCGCGGGTTTGCGGCATAGGGCCATCCGCCGCCGAGACCACCAAAATCGCGCCGTCCATCTGCGCGGCGCCGGTGATCATGTTTTTTATATAGTCGGCGTGGCCCGGGCAATCGACATGGGCGTAATGCCGCTTCTTGGTCTCGTATTCGACATGCGCCGTCGAGATCGTGATCCCGCGCGCTTTTTCTTCCGGCGCCTTGTCGATCTGATCGTAGGAGGTGAAGGTCGCCCCGCCCGTCTCGGCCAAAACCTTGGTGATCGCCGCCGTTAGCGTCGTCTTGCCATGATCGACGTGACCAATTGTCCCGATATTGCAATGCGGCTTTGTCCGCTGGAATTTTTCCTTGCCCATCGTCCGGCTCCTCTAGAATGTTCGCACGTGCTGCCTCTGGAGATCAGGCGTATTTGGCCTGAATCTTCCCGGCTTCGCCAGCCGGGACCTGTTCATAATGATCGAATTGCATCGTGTAGGTGGCGCGGCCTTGGCTGAAGGATCGCAGCTGATTGACGTAGCCAAACATATTCGCGAGCGGCACCATCGCATTGATGACGGCCGCGTTGCCGCGCATGGTCTGCCCCTGGACCTGCCCGCGCCTGCCGAGGAGGTCGCCCATGACCGAGCCCGTGTAGTCCTCGGGTGTGGTTACCTCGACCTTCATGATCGGTTCGAGCAAGACGGAGCCTCCTTTTCGCAGCGCTTCGCGAAATGCCGCGCGCGCGGCGATCTCGAACGCAAGGACCGACGAATCGACGTCGTGATAGGCGCCGTCGACCAAGGTCGCCTTGACGTCGACAACCGGGTACCCGGCGAGAACGCCCGATCCCATGACGCTGTTGATGCCCTTTTCGACGCCCGGGATAAATTCCTTCGGCACCGTGCCGCCGACGACCTTGCTCTCGAAGCTCGAGCCCATGCCCGCCTCGTTCGGCTCGAAGACAATCCTGACCTGGGCGAATTGGCCGGAGCCGCCGGTCTGCTTTTTATGGGTCCAAGGGATCTCGATACGCCGAGCCAGTTTCTCGCGGTAGGCGACTTGCGGCGCGCCAATATTGGCGTCGACCTTATAGGTGCGCCGCAAAATGTCGACCTTAATGTCGAGATGAAGCTCGCCCATGCCCTTCAAGATCGTTTGCCCGGATTCCTGGTCCGTCGAAACCCGGAATGATGGATCTTCCGCGGCGAGCTTGGCCAAGGCGACACCGAGCTTTTCCTGATCGGCCTTGGATTTCGGCTCGATGGCGATCTCGATCACCGGGTCCGGGAATTCCATGCGCTCCAGGATAACAGGCTTGTTCTGATCGCAGAGCGTATCTCCGGTCCGAGTATCCTTCAAGCCGGCCAGCGCGACAATGTCTCCCGAATAGGCTTCTTTAATATCCTCGCGGTTATTCGCGTGCATGAGAAGCATGCGCCCGATCCGCTCCTTCTTGTCCTTGGTCGAGTTCAAGACAGTGGTGCCCGACTCGACGTGGCCCGAATAGACACGCCCGAAAGTAATCGTGCCGACAAAGGGATCGTCCATGATCTTGAAAGCAAGCATGGAAAAAGGGTCTTCGTCGCGCGGCAGCCGGACCACATCGGCGCCCGTCTTCATGTCGACGCCCCTGATCGCCTCGCGGTCGAGGGGCGAGGGAAGCAAATCCACCACGGCGTCGAGCAACGGCTGCACGCCCTTGTTCTTGAATGCCGCGCCGCACAGAACCGGGATGAAGGCGATGTCGCGGACCGCCTTGCGCAAGAGACGCCTCAAAGTCGCGGCGTCCGGTTCCCTGCCATCGAGATAGGCGGCCATGACATCGTCGTCGAGTTCGACCGCCGCCTCGATGAGGATATGCCTGTATTGCGCCGCCTTGGCTTTCAGATCTTCCGGGATTTCCGCGTCGGCATATTTGGCCCCGAGCGCCTCGTCTTCCCAAACCACGGCTTTCATCCGCACGAGATCGACGATGCCCTTGAAATCGGCTTCCGATCCAAGCGGCAGTTGAATACACACCGGGCGGCCGCCGACCTTGGTTTTGATGTCCTCGACGCAGCGCTGGAAATCGGCGCCGGTCTTGTCCATCTTATTGACGAAGACGATGCGCGGCACATTGTATTTCTCGGCTTGGCGCCAGACAGTCTCGGTCTGCGGCTCCACGCCCTGGTTGCCGTCGAGGACGCAGACGGCGCCGTCAAGCACCCGGAGCGAGCGCTCGACTTCGATCGTGAAATCGACATGGCCGGGCGTGTCGATGATGTTTAGGCGCTTGCCGCTCCAATACGTCGTCGTCGCGGCGGACGTGATCGTGATGCCACGTTCCTGCTCCTGCTCCATCCAATCCATGGTGGCCGCGCCGTCATGGACCTCGCCTATCTTATGCGATTTGCCGGAATAATAGAGAATCCGCTCCGTCGTCGTCGTCTTGCCCGCGTCGATATGGGCCATGATGCCGAAGTTCCGGTAATCCTCGATCGGATGGCTGCGGGGCACGACACAATCCCTTCAGGCGGAAAACCGCTAACCCTCAAGTCTTCTACCAACGATAATGCGAAAACGCGCGGTTGGCTTCCGCCATGCGATGCGTGTCTTCCCGCTTCTTGACCGCGTTGCCGCGATTATTGGCGGCGTCCATCAACTCCGCCGACAGACGATCGACCATCGTCTTGTCGTTGCGGCCGCGCGCGGCGTTGATGATCCAGCGAATGGCGAGCGCCTGGCGGCGCTCCGCGCGGACCTCGACCGGCACCTGATAGGTTGCGCCGCCGACCCGGCGAGAGCGAACCTCGATCGCCGGAGCGACATTATCCAAGGCTTGCTTGAAGACCGGAAGCGGCTCCGACCGCGTCTTCTGCTCGATGATGTCGAAGGCGTCATAGACGATCGCCTCGGCGATCGACTTCTTGCCGTCGTACATGATCGAGTTCATGAACTTGGTGAGAATGACATCCCCGAACTTCGCGTCCGGAATGACTTCCCGTTTTTCGGCGCGATGGCGGCGCGACATCGTTTGGCTCCGGCGGATCTCATTAGGTTGTTCAAAGGCCGCGATTGTCAACTGCGGCGGCCACCCTGAAACTCCAGTCTCTCGCTGCCTGTAAATTCACCTGAAACTCACTTCGGCCGCTTGGCGCCGTACTTGGAACGGCGCTGCTTGCGGTTCTTGACACCTTGGGTGTCGAGAACGCCGCGCAGAATGTGATAGCGCACGCCAGGCAGATCCTTCACCCGGCCGCCGCGGATCATGACGACCGAATGCTCCTGCAGATTATGCCCCTCGCCCGGGATATAGCCGATCACCTCGAAACCATTGGTCAGGCGGACCTTGGCGACCTTGCGCAACGCCGAATTCGGCTTTTTCGGCGTTGTCGTATAGACCCGCGTGCAGACGCCCCGCTTCTGCGGGCAAGCGCCGAGATGGCGCGCCTTTTCGCGATAGATCTTTTCCTGCCGCGGCTTGCGGATCAACTGACTGATCGTGGGCATCCCTGGACTTTCTCAGTCTTTCCAATTAGCCATCGCCGGACAGCCCGCGCGGCCTTAAAATCAAACCTCCGGCTTCGCGGCCGGGAATGCCATTAAGGCAAACGACAAAGCGCCCTAAACCCGCCAAGGCTTCCGGCGCCGGGATTTGGCAGAGGATCGCGGCATCGGATACCGCGTTCTTGCCTCTTGATCGATCCAAGCGATCTCTTGGATCTATTGTGATTTTCAAGCCGCTGGTGGGTACGACAGCGTTTAGGTTCGAAAAGTCCGGGACGAGGCGCCCCGAAAGCAAAACCTACTGCCTGTCCAGAAGTGGGCGGAACTTAATAGCGCCCGCCCGGCGCGTCAACCCTCATATGGAAGAAAAATCAATAACCGAGACTTTGCCCTGGCGGCGGGTGTCGGGGCCGACGTGTTGCTAGAGCAGAGCATGAGCCACGAAAGGGGAAACCGGTTTCGCGAGAAGGATCACGGGAAAACAAGAAGCCTTGAGCGCGATCCTAGGCAATCGAAAGGGATCGCTCTCGCGCATGGCGCTCGGCGAAAGTTCCCGGCGCGAAGCATCGGCCAAGTCGGAGTCGATTATCTTAGGTGGGTTGGGCGCGACGGCGCCGGGCGGCGAAAGCGTGCCAAAATACCGCGAATAACTCGCGCCGCCGGGCAAATATCCGTCGAAATCAGCCCCGTGACGTAACCGATTTCAAGGCTTGCGATCAGCAGGCCAATTCCAAGGAAAGCGTCTGACAATGAGTGACCGGCAGAGTCTCGCTTCACCAGAAGCAAAGCGATCGCGAGGGCGCCAGCGGGAATAAGAACCGAGACCTTGAAAAATCGCCCTAGGAGGGCGCCAAGAAAGGCGCCTCCGGTGATCAGGATTTCCATTTCGATGCCCCCCATTTGCCTTATGTTGGCGTATCTTTCTTACGTGGTGCTTATGTATTTCTTGACGCTTGTGTTTCCCGGTAGAATATCTCCCTAAAAGCAGATCGCGTAAAGTCTTAAATTCCGCAATTCCGCGATGTCCAAAATCTTCACACGACCGCTACCATTGTCATATTATCCGCGTTCTGGGCTTTTTGGCGGCGACTTATTTTTGGACACATTCGGCGTTGAGCGTCTGTCCGAAAACATATTGATTCCTTTGAATGCCTTATGATTATGGGATGGCCCGCCGCTGTTGCCGCGATCCGTTAGGATCGAGGTTCGTTTGAGAGAGAGGAACAGGCCGATGGACATCTTCATCGTTGGAATTGATCTTGGCAAGAACTCCCGCGGTTTGGCGGGTTTGGACACGACGGGCCGGGTTGTTCCGAGGCGGCGGATGCGGCGGAGCTCGCTTGAGAGCTTGGTCGAGAGCCTCGGGCGTTGCGTCGTGGCGATGGAGGCGTGCCGTGGCGCGCGCCATCCCGGTCGGGTGTCTGCCGCTCAGGGACGCGAGGTCCGCTCGATGTCGCCGGTATATGTACGCTTGTATGTGAGGGCGCGGAAGAACGGCGATCCGGACGCCGAAGCGATCGCGGCGGCGGCGAGCCGTCCGACGATGCGGTTTGTCGAGGTCAAGAGCCAGGCTCATCCGGACGTCCCGGCGCTGCGCCGCGCGCGAGCGCTTGGTGCCGGAGCGCGCCGCGCCGATCGATCGTCGGCGAGCGTTGCCGCCGGAGCGCGGGATCGTGGCGCCGCGGGGCCGGCGCAAGCTGGAAGAACGGCTTTCGGCTTTCGACTTTCGCGGATGAAGATGGGATCGCGGCGCTGAGCCCGCGCATCTGGGTTCTGATCGCGGATCCGCGCCCCGAATGGCGTGCGCTCGACGAGCGTATCGCGGCCTTTGACGCGGAGTTCGTCCGAATGGCGCGGAAGGATGAGACGGCGCGGCGTTGAGGCACGATGCCTGGGATCGGGGCGATCGACGCCACTGCGCTGGCGGCCGCCGCCGGCGACCCCAGGGCCCTCCGGCGCGGACGCGACATGGCGGCGTGGCTCGGACCGGCGGCGCGTCGGATGACGGCCGGCGCCAAGCCGCGCCTGCCAGGCATCGGCAAGCGCGGCAATCGCTATCTTCGCAAGAATCTGATCCATGGCGCGCGCGCCGTGCTGCCTTGCCTTGCGGCGCGGGAGACGGCTCGTGGCCAGCGGGCGCGCGGGCTGCTGGCGCGGGCGCGCAAGAACGTCGCCGTCGTGGCGCTGGCCAACCAAGCTGGCGCGCATCTCCTGGGCGGTCCTGGCGCGTGGCGGCACCTGCGGCGCCGGCCGCGAAGCGGCGGCCGGATAGAGGAAAGATTGCCTGCCCGAGGCGTCGCTTCGCGCCGCCCGGCCGGCGAGGTCTGCGCGAGGTGAAAGGAAGATGGCCTTACGGTCGAACGGCGGCTTGAAACCCGAGACTTTGAACGGCCCCGCTCGGAGGCCGCCGTCCTTATGAGGATCGGGCCGCGCGGATCTCCATCTTGGCCGGGGGCAAGACCCCGAGACCGGATACGTTGAAGCAGACCGGCCAGAGCCGGATAAAAATCACCCTTTGCGGACGGGGCGGGCCGTACGTTCAAGGGGGGTGGCCTGATTCGAAGGGGGTCACCCATGTGGACGGCGAAGAATCGCGGGCGATGCGGCCGCGGCAAGTTGCGATATTCGAGCGATCTGACCGGCTCCGAATGGGAGCTGGTTGAAG
>JBOHJT010000158.1:0-7815 GCA_050728715.1 Methylocella sp. | reverse complement strand
GAATTCCGGCGTGTCCGAACGGAACAATTGGCTGAGCGAATCGTCGACCTTGAGCCTTGCGACGCCGAAACCAGCGGCAATCGCGAGCGCGGCCGCCACAACGGCGACCGCGAGGGGAATGCGGAGCGAAACCAAGCCGATGCGCTCAATGCCGAGGGCAAGCGTGTGCCGCCTTTGTTTGGCGCCAGTCCGTGTCCCGCCACGCAATGAATGCGGCGGCGCGCCGGTAGTGACGGCCGCCCCCAGGACGGCAAGGAGTGTCTCATAGGTCATGGTCAAACTCCCCTTTGGTTCCACGGCATGACAAGAGCTAGGACACAGGCGACAGGTTGGCCGATGTGAGCGAATTAATATACGATCAATTGGCTATGTGTTCGATAGCTGCACGTTATGTTTCCGCCGAATATGGCTACAGGCGCAGCATTGCGCCGGTTGTGCCAAGATGGCTTTGCTCGATCGGCTTTTCCGGGTCTCAAGCTTCTCTCCGAATCTAGCGAAGGCCTCTTTTATAGGCTCGACACGACCGCGAATGGCCAGAGGAGATGCAGCAAAGAGGGAGCAATTGCGCGGATGCCCGCTGGCAGCAACCGTGGGCGCCGCGGTTTCCACCGCAACAACCGCTTCTTCGCACTCCTGAACCCGTCATAGAGCGGACGGGCGCGAGTGGAAGAGCGATTTCCTCGATCCGCGAAAATTTGCTGGCTTGATTGAAGATTGGTTCCGCCGCCATGCTCCGCCTGCCGCGGCGGCCGGCTAGCCTCATGTGACGGAACGGCCCTGTCGTGCGGCTAGCGCTTCAATCGGGCTCCCGGACGAGCGCGGCCAGGCAAAAATCGAGCATTTGGTCGAGAGCCGGTTCCGGCTCCTGCTCATATTCCGCCATCAGGCGCGGATGACAGAACCGGATGCAAGCGGTGTTGACGAGGCGCGCCGCGAGCGCCGCGTCTCCCGGATGGAACTCGCCCGCCGACATGCCACTAGAGATTATCTGTTCAAGCATCCCGGTCATGCGCTGGTTGTGCTCGCGCATGATTGTCCAATTTTCGGTCATGGCGGCTTCGATCAACTCATGCAGCTTGCGGTCGAACGTGTACCGTTTGTGATGCGACTTTTCGACGGACGCGAGCAAGTTGCGCATTCTTTGAAGGGCGGTGCCGCGAGAGACGGCGATTTTCTCCGCCTCGGCTTCGATCTTGCCGAGGAGGTCCATGCAGACAGCCGCGTTGATTTCGGATTTCGCCCCGAAGAAGCGATAGACATTCGCCGGAGACATGCGCAGCTCGCGTGCGATATCGGCGACCGTCGTCTTTTGGAAGCCAAGTTGCCGGAAGAGCCGTTCCGCCACTTCGACAATCAGGCGACGACTATCCTTTCCCTTAGCTTCTTTTTCAGTGGGTTCCGTTGCAGTCCGTTCGATTCGCATGTCTTGACCATCCCGTCGAGCATCGGCGGGACTATGGTCTTCGCGCGGGTCCGGCGCTTCCCCCAAATGGGTTTGGAGACGGATATACTTTTCCTTTATGTCACTTAAACCGCGCATGATTTTCAGATCCCTCGCAACTATCAGTCGCAATATGACCCCCTTTCTCGCCGCGCGCATCCCCCAAATGGGTTTGATGATCAATTGGTATACGACGGTTAAGTGACGTTAGCCATTACAAAGTATCTGTGGAAAATTGACGCCTAGGCGACATCGCCGTAAGTGCCGGTGGGTTTGGCTCGTGCGCTTTGTTGAAATCAAGCCATTCTTTATTATCAAGAAATATTTGTCATAACATTGAACCCGTGTCTGTGGTCTACGCCACCAGAAAGCAAAAAAACTTAAGCTTCTTAAAAATAAAGAATCCACCAGTCGACTCCCAGTTCCGGCCAATTTCGCCAGCACAGAGCTGGCCTGACAAACTTGGACAGCCGGATAAGAGGAGTTTCCGCCTGACACCGGCCAAACCGGCCGTAGAGCGGCAGCGACGCTGCGCCGGCGGCCACGCCGGAACCACGCGCCGGCCTATCTCTGTTCATCGCCGCGCCGAACAGTCAGCTCAGTTTGGATAGGGCCCGCCAAACGGAAACGGGCGCTCATCGTCATCACCAGCCGGGCCGTAATAACCGCCAAAGAACGGCGTTCCCACCCCATCGACCGGGTTGAAGACGCCATAGTGATAGCCCTGATTCGCCGGAATCCAGTCATTGTAGCGCGCGGCGTCGGCGGCGATCGCGAAGAGGACGGGGTTTTGCCACGGCGGGCGCCGGTTGCGCAGGTGATAGCGCCAAGCGCCAATGCGATATTTGATCGGCAGCGCATAAAAGCCGAGCCCGCTGTCGGGATCGCCGACGAGGGGAACAAAGCGGGTCCAGCGACCTCCAAAAGCGCCGTGCGCGCGAAGCCCATGGAAATGCCGATCTCCATGCCCCAGGCTGCGGATAAAGCTGCGATGCAGCGTGCCGCTGACGTGCCAATAATGGACGGTTCCTTTTGACGGCGAGCGCGCCCTCGCGGTCGCGGCCGGTGCGAACGCGAACGTCGTGACGATCGCGAGAAACCATGCCTTCCAGCCCCAACGCACTGCCCTGATCCCAAAATATTGGCGATTCACAAGCGAAGCCCAACGGAGAACGGGGAACTATCCTTGCGGTTCCGCCGCAATGGCGCCGCGGCCGGTCGAACCGGGAACAGCACGGGCAGTTTGTTATTGCTTCTCATCCGATTTTGGCACTCGCCAACGCGTTTGGCTTCGGCCCGTCGGGTTCGGCATGTGGGAGTAAGGGGTCGTCCCAAATGTGCGCTGGCCCCGCTCTTGGTTTCGCCGCGCCCGCAAAAAAGGCGAAAATTGGTCAAAAAACAGCTTTTATTTGTTCGCCATTTATGGCATAGCTAACGCCTGCCTGCCTTGCGGCCGTTCCCGAGGGAAGACCGGCGAGCGCGCAAACGGGGGAGTCGTACGTGACGGGAGTGACGGGCGCGAACCCCGGAGCGGGTTCCAAATGCAGCGATGCCATCGATACGGATGGCAGAGGCGGATAGGCAAAAAGCCTGTCGTAATTCAGGGGGCAATGATGAAACCTGCACACGTCCTGTCGGCGATCCTTTGTTTGGTCGAGCCTGCTGCTTGCAACGGCCGCGGCTCCGGCTTCCGCCGATGATTCGCAGGTTGTTATTTTGACGGTGCAACTCGATTCATCACAGACTCGTTTGACGATAAACGGCCAGGGTTTCAGAGCAGGCGACAAAGTCTTTTTAGGGCCAACCGACATCACAAGCAAATGCACGTTAGGAAGCCCAACGCTTATCACGTGCGCGTTTACGCCAGCTATAATTCCGGGCGAATACCGGCTGTTCGTCAAAGGCCGTGGCGACTCCGACGAAAACTCTGCTGTTTTTGATTTGACAAGTCCTCCTTCTTTGGTCGGTCCGGCCGGTCCCAAGGGCATGACCGGCGCGACCGGGCCACAAGGTCCGATCGGGCCAATAGGCCCGACTGGTCCTGCTGGGCCGACGGGTGCGACAGGTCCGATAGGTCCACCAGGCCCGCAAGGCCCCCCTGGGACCAACGTAGCGGCAGGTCAGAGCTGTGGCGCGTTTGGTGTGATTACCGGCTTCAATTCCGGCGGCAACATCATTTGCCTGGTGCGGCGCTGCGTCGTTTACGGCAAACGTGGCAGCCGTAGTCGCGGGCGTTCTGGAATTCTGCCCCGGAGCGACGGCGGGCTTCGGCGATACCGCTTGTAATGTGACCGCGAACTTGCCGGCTGGCGATAACGACCACACTCAGGGCGGTAGCGGGTGGAGTGTAAATTCGCTCGGCGGGTGGTCAAGCTGTGCCCTGAGCGTTCAGAATCCCAATTGCGGCGGCAACGGGGGAATTGCTCGGGTGGATGGAACGTTCCCGGCTTGTTCGAGCGCCATAGCTATCCCACCTTTCGCAACAGACGCCGCCATTATCAGCTGTAACCCGTAGCGCTTGCAACCGGCCGGGGCTCTTGCGAGCCCGGCAAAGAAAGGGCCGGCTCTCCCCGCCGGCCCTTTCTCACCATGGCGACTTCCTTCACGCTAAGCGGCTCCCATTGCCAAAAAGACACCTTTTCCGCGCAAACCCACTTATCGCAAGCGGCCGTGCGTAAAAGGCCATGCGTTACTTTGCCCGTCAATCGTACCAAAATGTTTCACGTGAAACATTTTGGTACGATTGACATTATACATAAACGCCCACGCTCGCGCTACGAAACCACAGAATCCGGTCGGGCTAGCGCGCGCTTTAGCGAAGGATCGGCGGCGAGCGCCTTGGCGATCAGCTCCGCTGTTCCTGCTTCGATCCGCTCTTCCAATAACCGCAGAAAACTCTGCTTGTCGAGGCCCGGTCCGATGGCGTCGAGGAAGGCGATCGTGACCGTGCCGGGACGGATTGAGAGACTGCGGCGCGGCCAGTAGAGGCCCGTGTTCAAGGCGACCGGCACGCAGACTGCTCCCGAATCAGTATAAAGATACCCTACCCCCGACTTATATTTGGGCGGCGCGCCGGCCGGCTTGCGCGTGCCTTCCGGAAAAATAATCATCTGGCGGCCCTCGGCAATCGCCTCGTGCACTTGCCGGGTGAGATCGGGCAACGCTTCTCCCCGTTTGGCGCGGTCGATGGCAACTTGCCCAGTACCCTTAAGATACCAGCCGAAAACAGGGATCGCCATCAGCTCGCGTTTGAGAATGTAGGAAAAATCCGCTCCCTTGGTCGAGAGCGCCAAGGTCTCCAGCGCCGATTGATGTTTTGACGCAATGATGCAGGCGCCGCGCGGAAGACTTTCGAGGCCGCGCCACACGACTTTGGTTTTGCAAATTTTCTCGAGAAGCCAAACCGACGAGCCCGTCCAAAATTTTGCATAGGCCTGGACCCTGGGGCGGCCCATGACAAGAACAGGCAGCCCGGCGAGCGCGAGCACGGTGGTCCACAGATAGAATGCCGTGTGAAAGACAAGCGAGCGGAGCAAAATCATGCGTGATCGATCGTATGGCGAATGCGTGGAGAGACGGCCGGGGCTTGCGTTGCGCCGGTTCTACAGGGCCGGGACCAAGCGGTAAAGCCGCGCGATAATCCTTCTCTTGAAATGGCGCCGGGGGCGGACGTTGCCAAGCAAATTTCGGAAAATGTTGTCGCGAACGCGATCCGGCCGCCGGCCACGCCTTGCGTTTCGCTCGCCGCCGGACCGAGCCATGTCCCGCGTCTGCCGCGAAAATCATTTTGCCCCGTTTCCGCTGTCGCGCCGTGTAGACTAAAGTGATATCAAAGCACCGGGCTCAAGGAGCATGCGATCGGCATTCAGTACTGTCTACTTATTGCTGCAAGAATGGCGTTGCGTGGATGGTGGAAACAGAAGTCGCAGTGCACAGAATCCCCGAGCACCCCGAGGGTGGCGTTTCGCCTCGCCTCAATGCCGTGTTTGTGCATGGGCTGGGTGGCGGTTGGGACACGACTTGGGTTCATAAGCACGATAAGAACAACCTTTTCCGGCCTTGGCATCATAAGCACGATGAGAACGATAAGCATGATAAGAACGATGAGAGCGGTGAGAACGATAAGAACGACTTTTTCTGGCCGCTGGAACTAGCCAGGGACTTGAACGTGAAAGGTCTCGCGGTCTATTCGATCGGCTATCCCGCCGAAACATTCGCCTTGTTCTCCCACTCCGGTTGGCCCATACCGCAATCGGCGGACGCGGTCCTTGACCGGCTCATTTCCGACCCCGCATTGAACGCTTCGGGAGCGCCTATCGTCTTTGTCTGCCATAGCCTTGGCGGGCTCGTCGTCAAGAAGCTCATCCACACCGCGCAACTCGATCGCGAATTTGATTCGCGCAAACGAGCTTTTCTCGATCGCATCGTTGGCGTTGTGTTTCTCGCCACGCCGCATGGCGGCTCCGGCCTAGCGACGGTGGTCAGTCATGTCCTTGGCGCACAGGATTCGACGCGGGAATTGAAGGCGCATGACCTCCACCTGGAAGATCTTTCGGTCTCCTACCGGAGCTGCGTCGCCGCTGACGGCGCCCGCATTCGCCACCTCGTCTACTACGAAACCGAAAAGACTGACGGAAAGTTAGTTGTCGATGCAACGAGCGCCGATCCCGGAATAACCGGCGTAAGACCTGTGGCAATTGGCCGGAATCACTCGGAAATCTGCAAACCGCCTGGCCCAACCGATCAAGTCTATCAGGGCGTGTTGGCGTTTCTCCAAGAGGCCGCGCTTGCGCCTCGATCGCCCGCGTTGAGAAAAAACGTGGACGCGAGCGACCGGTTTTACGGAAGCGACTTCGCCAAGACCTTCAGCTATCTGGCCATGACGGCGCTCGGCGCGTTCGTGACATGGCTAATCGCGGGACCGGCGGCCGCGCTTGGGCCGGCGCCGACGGCGCTCCTTTCGCTCCTCGGCGGCATTTCGTCCCTGGCTCTTTCGCTCATATACGGGCGCTATACCGGAATCCTCAGCGCTGGGGCCGAGCCGGAAACATCGCCCGAGCGGCGGGCCTATAACGCGCTACGCCAAAGCCTCGCCCGGGGCAATCTGGCGGCGCGCCTCTACCCGGAACAGCTAACGCGGTTCCTCAACTGGATAGAGCGCTTCTTTGGCGACACCGGCATGGCGGACCGGACGCTGTTTCCACACGCGTTTGGGCTGAAGAAAGCGGCGCCGCTATGGACGGCGCCCGCCTTCGACCGCTGCCTGTTTCTCGCCTTGATCTATCCCGTCGCGACGATCCTTATCATCTGGACCGTCTCCGGTCATGCTGGCCCGGCGGAAATGGCGCTCGGCCTGAAACCTGATGTGCCCGGCTGGTCGAGAGGTCTTATTGTGGCTACTGCCGCGCTTCAGGGGTTCGTGACGTGGACCCTCTTCCGGGGCAAAAGGCCGAAATCGATCTTCACCTACGCGGTTGTTGCCCTGTGTGCTGTGGCGGGCGCGGCTGCCCTTGCCTTCGCGTTCGGCTCCAGTGGCGCGGGCGCTGTCGCTTTCGGCGTCGCCGTCGCCGCGTCAGTCGCGAGCGCCGGCCGCGCAGCCGGCGCGGTTGCCGTCGCCGCCGCGATCCCCACTGTCTTTGGCTTGGTTTTCGGCTTGGCTGGGGCGAGCATGAGCACCGTCGCATGGGTTTTCTTTATTGTTGGCGCTGCCTCTATCGGCACTCTTCTGCTCTGCGCGTTCGCGATCAAACACCAGGCGCAAGGCATTTTCTTGTTGTTCTTTATGCCCGCGATGATCCCGGCCTGCCTCGCCGCCGTGAAGGTTTTGTCGCATCTGGGGACTACGTGGCCCTATACTGGTCCCTTGCTGCTATTCTTGGGCCTGCTCACGCTGCTCAATGCGCCGTTTGATTGGGCGTCGCTGGGGCTGACGCGGGCGCTGCTCCGGCGCGGGCTCGAACTCAAAGGCTGGTGGCCCTACGTGCTGGCGCTCGTGGACGCGTGTCTAGCCGGCGTCATCGTCGCGCTGCTCGCGCTGATCATGGTAGTCGGCGTGCAGGCCTTCGACGAATTGGCGGTACATGGCGGCGGCGAGAAAGCCGCTGTGCTGCCTCTGGACGCACTCTTCGACGGCATCGCCAAAAATCCGGCGGCGCCGGAATATTGGTGGGTCTACGCGCTGTTGCTTTCGTCGATGATCCCGAGTTTGATCAATCTCATGATTGGCGGGACATCGCTGCTGCGCGGGATACCGGGACTAGCGTCCGTGCTCCTCCGTTTCATGCCTGCCGGGAAAGCCCCGCCAGCATTCGAGCGGGCCTGGCTGGCACTTGTCCTGACCGGCCAGATTTTTGCTGGCGCCTTCCTCGGCATCG
>JBOHJT010000157.1:0-7824 GCA_050728715.1 Methylocella sp. | reverse complement strand
TTCCACATCGATAGCGGCGAGGAAGCCGCGATCGGCGCGATCGAAAAAATGTCGAAATCGAAGAAGAATACGGTCGATCCGGACGACATTATTTCGGCCTTTGGCGCCGATACCGCGCGCTGGTTCGTGCTTTCGGACTCGCCGCCCGAGCGGGATGTCATCTGGACCGAGGAGGGCGTGCAAGGCGCCGCGAAATTCGTCCAGCGTCTGTGGCGGCTTTCGGGCGAGCTCGCGCGGCTCGCGGCGCCCGCCGGCACGCCCCCGCCCGGAAATTTCTCTGCCTCCGCGATAGACATCCGCAGGGCGGTCCACATGAGCCTGATCAAGGTCGAGGAGGATATTGAACGGCTGCGGTTCAACCGCGCCGTCGCGCAAGTGCACGATTTGGCAAACAAACTTTCAGCGGCGATCGGCGCGGTCGAAAGCGAGAATGTGGAGCCGGATATCCGCGCGGCTTTTCGCGAGGCCGCCGAAATCCTGGTGCTGATGTTCGCGCCGATGATGCCGCATCTTGCCGAGGAATGCTGGGCGGCTCTCGGCCATTCGGATTTGGCGGCCGAGACGGCCTGGCCAATCGCGGACCGGGCTCTTGTTGTCGAGGACACGATTGCGTTGCCGGTCCAGGTCAATGGGCGAAAGCGCGCGGATCTGGTTGTCCCGCGAGACGCCGGCACGGCCACGATCGAGGCCGCCGCGCTCGCGCTCGACCCGGTCCGCCGCGCGCTCGACGGCAGGCCCGTGAAAAGGATCGTCATCGTTCCGCAAAGGATCGTCAATGTCGTTGGTTGAACGGCCGCATGGCCCGGCGCTCCCGCGCGCGTTCGCCGCGCTCCTATTGGGCCTCGCCCTCTCCGGCTGCATCCAGCCGCTCTATGGGCCGCTCAGCGCGGGCGGCGACGTCGCCTCCGAATTGCAGGCCATCGCGGTCGAGCCGATCCCGAACCGGCTCGGCCATTACCTTGGCAATGAGCTCATCTTCGGGTTCAATGGCACCGGGTCGCAGGTGCCTTCGAAATACCGGCTTATCGTGACCGTGACGGAAAATGTGCAGACTCCCTTGCTCGATACGGTGAGCGGCTATCCGAGCGCCGCGAACGTCGTGGTGAACGCGGATTACCGGCTGATGCCGGTTGGGGGTACCGAGCCGATTACGAAGGGTCAGGCGACCGTCGTTGCAAGTTACGACCGGACGAGCCAAAGGTTCTCCAATCTTCGTGCCGCGCGCGATGCCGAGATCCGCGACGCGAAAAGGCTCGCCGATGAAATCCGCGTCCGCGTCGCGGCCGCGATAGCCGCGCGGGGATAGCCGGCGGTGGTCGCCGTCAAAGGTCAAGAAGCCGAGCGATTAATTGCCCGCCCGCCCCCGCATATTTTTTTGTACCTCGTCTTTGGCACCGACGCCGGGCTTGTCGCCGAGCGGGCGCGGAAAATCGTCTCGCGCGCGGTCGACGATCCGAAGGACCCTTTTCAACTTGTCAGGATCGGCGGCGACGAGCTTGCCAATGATCCCGCGCGGCTCGCCGACGAGGCCAATACGATTCCTCTGTTCGGCGGCCGGCGGGCGATTTTGATCGAAGCGCAGGGCAAGGCATTCGTTGCCGCGTTCGAGCCGGTTCTCGGGGCGCCCCCGCGCGATTGCACGATCGTCATCGAAGCCGGCGCGTTGAAGAAGGACGCGCCTTTGCGGACACTTTGCGAACGCGAAAGAATCGCCGCGGCGATCCAATGCTATCCCGATTCCGACAAGGACATCGCGCAATTGATCGATGCCGAGGTTGGCGCGGCAGGCCTGTCGATCGCGCCGGACGCCAAGACGTTTCTCGTTTCCCAGCTCGGCCAGGACCGGCTTTCGACGCGCTCGGAACTTGAAAAGCTCGTACTTTACGCACATGGCGCGGGCGAAATTACCCTTGATCATGTCGCGGCCATTGTCTGCGACGCATCGAACCTCATTGCCGGCGAGGCGGTGAACGCGGCCTTCGATGGCGGCTTCGCGGCGCTCGACGTGCGCCTGCGTCATATCTTCGCTGGGGCCAGCGATTATCATGCGCTGCTGGCGGCGGCGCTGCGTCACGCGCTGGACCTGCACCGCGCCCGGCGCGACGCGGAGGAAGGGCCTCGCGAAGGCTCGGGTTTCGCCAGCGCGGGGTATAGGCAGAAAGAGGCTTTCGAGCGGCATCTGCGCGTGTGGACGCGGCCTAGTCTCGGCCGGGCGATCGACACCCTCGCCGAGACGGTTGCCATGGCGCGGCGGGAGCCGAAACTTGGGCCATCGCTAGCCGCGCGGGCACTCTGGACGATCGCGCATACCGCCCGCGGCAAGACGCCAGGACGTTGAGATCGGGGCTCGCGCGGACCCTCACCTGACCGTCAGCACCGCCTTGCCCGCGAGACGCGGCAGCAGCCGGCGCAGATCGTCGAGGCGAAGCGCGATACAGCCCCCGGTCGGCGCGAAATCCGGCGGCGCGCAATGCAGAAAGATCGCGCTGCCGCGGTTTTTGCGGCGCGGTTGGAAATTGTAATCTAGGATAATTACAAGATCGTAGAGGCGATCCGCGCGCCAGAGTTTTTCGTGGCTTGCCCGGCAAGGCAACACGACGCTCCGGTTGTAAAGCGCGCTGCGCGGATCGTCGCACCAGCCGTCGCTTGGCCTGACCGGGCGCATCGGCGAAACCCAAGCTTTGCGCAAAACCCTGTCCGGGCGGAAAAAGCCGCCGAGCAAGCGAAAGGTTCCGCCAGGCGTCGCGCGATCGCCCTCCCGCTTGTCTTGCCTGATCCCCGCGCGCCCAATTGCGCAGCGAACCACGACAGGCCCGGCGTGAAACCTGCCAAGAGGAATTTCTCGCGCTTGAGACTCGCGCGGCAAAAGGGTTGCCACCAGGCGGCTTAGCCCACGCTTGACCTCGCCTTGCCCGCGCGCAAAATATTTCGCCGGTTCTTTTGCAACCAATTTCATGCAAGCCTATGCTTCCAATTGATCGAAACTGATTCGCCGGAGCGATCGAACCGTTCCGTTTTAGTGCATTTTCCTGCCGCGCGGCGAATGTAACCTGGTTGAAAATGCTCCGGGTTTCGCGCAAAATGCGAGATCTTGGACCTGCCTCGCGCGGGAAAGCAAGAAGTTTTGCGTAGACGCGCCGATGCAATATGAGACGAGGCGGCGCCGCGCGGCCGGAGGAACCAGTTTCAGTCCGTGCCAGTTATTGAACGCAAGGAGGCCTGCTTCATCGAGGACAGGTTCATGACCCCGGCTCTTACGATCCTGATCGCCGACGACGACGCCGATTTGCGCGCGGCCTTGGCCGAGCAGCTTGCCTTGCACGAAGAATTCGTGGCCGTTCAGGCGGATACGGCGCGGGGCGCGCTCGACGTGGCGCGCGAACAGACGCCCGATCTCATCATCATGGATGTCGGTATGCCAGATATGGATGGACGCGCGGCGGTCAGGCAATTGCGCCAGGAGGGATTTAGTAACCCGGTCATCATGCTGACCGCGCATGATTCGGAAACCGATACGGTCGAGGGATTCGATGCCGGAGCCAACGATTATGTGACCAAGCCGTTTCGCTTCGCCGAGCTGCTCGCGCGGATCCGCGCGCATTTGCGCCAGCATGAGACGAGCGAAGAGGCGCTGTTTCGGATCGGCCCTTATACGTTCCAGCCGGGCGCCAAACATCTGATCGGCGAAAAAGGCAATAAGCTGCGGCTGACGGAAAAGGAAACCGCTATTCTGCGGTTCCTCTACCGCTCCGGACAGGCGGTCATCTCCCGGGAAGTGTTGTTGCGCGAAGTCTGGGGCTACAATGCGAATGTTACGACCCACACCCTCGAGACGCATATTTACAGGCTTCGCCAGAAAATCGAACGCGATCCGGCGAAGGCGCAGCTACTCGTCACATCGGCGGGCGGCTATAAGCTGATCCCTTGAATGCCGTGCGGCCGAGGGAAATGCCAGCATGGTATTAGAAGACGACATCGGCAAACTGGCGCGCATTCCGGCGTTTGCCGGGATTGAGCCGGAAGCGCTGCGGCTGATCGCTTTTTCCGCCGAAACACGCATTCTGCGCGCCGGCGACGTGCTGTTTCGCCGCGACGACATTTCCAATGACGGGTTCGTGCTTCTCGCCGGATCGATCGCGATGGATGCCTCCGGCGATGGCGCCGCCACCGCGCGGATCGTCCGGCCGCCCGCGCTCATCGGCGATCTCGCGCTGTTGACGCAAACGCGACGTCCGGCGACGGCGATTGCGCGCGAGCCATCGACCGTTCTGCGGATTTCGCGGCAGCTTTTCCGGCGTGTCCTGCATGAGTTTCCAGACAGCGCGGAACGGCTGCGGCAATCCCTGCGCGCGAGGCTCCTGCAATTCACGGAAGAACTCGGCGCCGTGCGTGAAGCCCTTTCGTCGGACGATGTCCCAAAATCCGAATAATACCAAGTCTCGGAGACAGTGACCTATCGCCCCTCCGGATGTCATGGCCGGGCTTGACCCGGCCATCCAGACATCCGCCCTGGGTTGTTGGATGCCCGGCTCAAGGTCCGGCATGACGGTAAACGTCACACACAACGAGGATTAATATGACCCGGGCTCCGCCAATGTGATCATAATTGATTGATTTTATTATGTATTCATTACCACGCCCTGCTTTCGAGGGTTTGGCAGTGTGGTTTAAATATGGTAAATTTATGGCTAAATCCGGGCGATCGGTGCGGCCCTGACTTTATTATAGGGGGCAGGCTCGCAGCAGCTGACAATGGTGCAGGGTGAAGCCTGGGTGGCGGCCAGAGACGCCGCAGGTAGCCGGGACCCGCCTTCATCCGCCGGCATCCTGAAGGCCTTGCGGACGGGCCGGCTGGCCGCCTTCGCGGCCTTGGATTCCCTGGACGGGCGGCCTGAAACTGCGCGGCGATATGCAAGCATCCTGCAGCGCGGGCATGCCGCATAGCAAGAGACACGCGCATGGTTCCACCGTCAGGAAGGGCGGTGGCGCGACGCCCCGTTTTGGGCCCGCCGGAACGTGACCATTGAGCAAGGAATTGTTCGGGTTCCGCGACGCCAAAGCATAGCTTATGATTGAGACATTGAAGTATTCCGGACCTTTCACCTTGCGCTTGCGGCTCCGCCGTGAGCCTGTAGCCGGGACGAATCCTTTGTCTTCTTCTCGAGGACATGAAACAAAATGGCCCCGTCAGCGCCGCGACATGCGCGGCGGCGGAGCGAGCGAGGCCTGCGAGGTCATAACCGCGTTTCAGGTCCCAGGGCGGCGCAAAGGCGCATCCTGCCGGCGTCCGAGCCAGCTATCCCAATGCGCAGCCAGGCCGGCCGCGCCTCGAACCGCCGCACGAGAATTCCGGCGCTCGCCAGCCGTTCGAACCTGCCTTGCGCGTCCTCGTGCCGCACGAGTCGAAACAGCGGGCTGCCGCCGGCGAAGGCGAAACCCGCCGCCGCCAACATTTTGTCGAGCGCTCTTGCGCCGGCGTTCAACCGCGCCCGCGTCGCCGCGAGCCATTCCGCATCCGTCAAGGCGGTGGAGCCTATGGCGATGGCCGGGCCGGACACCGGCCAGGGGCCGAGCGCGGCGCGCAGCTTCTCCGCGAGACGCCGCGGCGCGATCGCGAACCCGAGGCGAAGCCCGGGCAAGCCGTAGGACTTGCCGAAGGAGCGCAACACGACGACTCCGCTTTCGGCGATGTCCGGGACGGCGCTGGCGCCGGGCTCAAGAAAATCGACGAAGGCTTCGTCGATAATCAGCAGGCCGCCGTGTTTGCCGAGAACCGCTGCCAGCGCGTGCAGATCCGCCGCCGCGACGAGCCTTCCATCCGGATTGTTGGGATTGACGACGATGGCGATATCTTTGTCTTCGAGTCCGGAGAGGTCTTCGACGACGGCCAGGTCCGCGCCGCCGGCGGCCCAGCTGCGCGCGTGCTCGCAATAGGTAACCCCCAAGATTCCAACGCGACGCGCCGGCGCGAGATGAGGCAGCAGATTTATGATCGCCTGGCTTCCCGGCGCCGCTACGATCTCCGCAAAGGGGGGTGCGCGATAAGCCGCTCGCGCCGCCGCTTCCAGCATGCGAAGCTCGTCTGGTTGCGGCAGCCGCGTAAAACTTTCCAGCGGCGGACAGGCGAAAGGATAGGCATAAGGGTTGACGCCGGTCGAGAGGTCGAGCCAGGGCTCCGGCGCTTGCGGGTAGGCCCGGCGCGCGGCAAAAAGATTGCCGCCATGCTCCGCCAGGAGCAACTCCGGCAACTCGGGACAGGAAGTCTCACCCATGGATTTGGCCGCAACCTTGAAGCTCGCGGCGCTCGCTGTCGCCATCGAGGCCTGCCTTGGCTATCCGCAAGGCGTTTTTCGCGCCATCGGCCATCCGGTTACTTGGACCGGCCGTCTGATTGCGCTCGGCGACGGAAGGTTGAATCATGTCGGTCGATCCTTTGCCACGCGCCGCGCCCTGGGTTTTGCCGCGCTCTTCTTGCTTTTATCGATTGCCGGTGGCGGCGCCTATCTTTTCAGCCTAGGGCTTGCGGGTTTGGAACTTCCGCAACCGGCGAGCTTGGCTCTCACCGCGCTCATCGCTTCGAGTCTCGTCGCGCAACGCAGCCTCGATGCCCACGTCCTTGCCGTCGCGGAGGCTCTTGCCGCCGGACTGGAACCCGGTCGCGCGGCGGCGGCAAAAATCGTCGGCCGCGACCTAGCGAAACTCGACGAAACAGGCGTTGCCCGCGCCGCGATCGAGAGCCTCGCCGAGAATTTTTCCGACGCGGTCGTTGCTCCCGCTTTCTGGCTGGCGCTCGGCGGGCTGCCTGGCGGCGCCTGCTACAAGGCCATCAACACCGCCGACAGCATGATCGGTCATCGCACGCAACGGCACGAGGCTTTCGGCTTCGCCGCGGCGAAACTCGACGATCTCGTCAATTTTTGTCCCGCGCGGTTATCTGGCTTGCTTGTCGTTATGGCGGCTTTCCTCGCCCCGGACGCTTCGCCCCAGGCGGCGTGGCGCACCATGCGGCGCGACGCGCGCGGACACCCGTCCCCCAATGCCGGCTGGCCCGAGGCGGCATTCGCGGGCGCGCTCGGCTTGCGGCTCGGCGGCCCGCGCGTCTATGGCGAAGGCAAGATCGACGACGCCTGGATCGGGTCGGGTAGAGAGCCTTCCGCCGGAGACATAAAGCACGCGCGCGCCCTCTATCGATTTGCCTGCGGCGTCCATTGGGCGGCTTTGACCTTGATGGCGCTTGTTATCTCGCAAGCGTAAGAAGCCGGTCGAGGTCGATATAGGTTTCAAAATGTGAAGCGACCGCATCGAGCGCAGCGTCGAGAGACTCATCATAAGAGACGCCCGAACCCCTGCCCCCAAGGCAGGCGAGAAGCGCGCTACGTTGCGCGGAGGCGGCGAAAAGCCCATGCACATAGCAGCCGCTCACAAGGCCGTCGGCCGACGTCGCGCCGTCGCCGCTTCCATCGGCGAAACGCAACACGGGCCGCGCGCAATCCGGCCCAAAACTGCGGCCAACATGCATTTCATAGCCCCTGAACGGAACGCCGTTTTGCGCCCCGGTTCCCTGCACGCGCGCAAGCAATTTGTCGCCTAGAAGTTCCGTTTCAATATCGAGCAGGCCTAACCCCCGCGCCTCGCCCGGCGGTCCCTCGACGCCCATCGGATCGCGGATGGCTCGGCCTAGCATCTGATAGCCGCCACAAAGACCGAACACATGGCCGCCGCGCCGGCGATGCGCGAAGAGATCGATATCCCAGCCCTCGCGCCGGAAAGCCGCGAGACCGGCGATCGTCGTTTTCGAGCCGGGCAGAATGACGAGCGACGCCT
>JBOHJT010000156.1:0-7889 GCA_050728715.1 Methylocella sp. | reverse complement strand
GCGAGAAGGCCGCCAAGGCGCCGCATCCTGGTTCTCGCGTGAACAGGATCGTTGTTCGAAGGGTCGTCCAAAAAAGGATGCGCCTTCATTTCGCATAACGCGGAGAGGTCCGCCTTGGCATGGGCCAGCAAGGGGCGGGCAAGGACCAGCCCGCTCCGTTCGCTTGAACTTGCCATGCCGGCGAGACCCGAAACGCCGCTGCCGCGCAGAAGCCGGAACAAAATCGTCTCGGCTTGATCGTCGGCGTGATGCGCGGTCATGACGTGATCGGCGCCAATGCTGGCCGCATATTCGAACAACAATTCATAGCGGGCTTCGCGGGCGCGCTCCTGAATTCTGGATTTTGGCTTGACGCCATCCCAGACGAGAATGGCGTGCGGCAGCGCAAGTCGGGCGGCCCAGCGGGCGACCATTTCGGCCTCGCCGCGCGAGTCCATGCGCAAACCGTGGTCGACAGTTGCGACATAAAGCGGTGGCGGCGCGGTGCGCCCGCGCGCCCACTCCGCCGCGAGCAGCATCATGGCGACCGAATCGGGGCCGCCGGAAACGCCAAGAACGATTCCGCGCGCGGCCTCCCAAGGGTTGAAAAGAGCTACGATGTCCTCCGCCGAGAACCCCGCCTCCACAGGCGCGTGGGACGGTGATTTGGCGGAAGTGGCGCGGTGCTTGCCCGCAACGTTTGCGCAAGGCCTGCCTGGATCGCGTCCATCGCAAATCAGCATTTCGCGCGCTTGGCCTCCCGTTCGGCGCCGGTCTTGACCGTGGCCGGCGCATTTGGATATTTCCGCGCGATTTCGCCATAGGTCGCGCAGGCTTGTTCCTTGGCGCCAAGGGCGTTCAACGACTGGCCGAGACGCAAAAGGGCTTCCGGCGCGCGCGGCGAATTGGCGTATTGGGTCGATATCTTCAGATATTGTTCCGCCGCCTCGGGCTGCCGGCCGCGCTGGTAGAAGCTTTCGCCGAGATAATAGATCGCGTCGGAAGCCATTTTGTTCTTGGGATTCTTTTCAAGAAACCCGGCAAAGCCCTTTTCCGCGTTTTCATATGCTCTTTGTTTGAAATAGCCTAAAGCAATGTCGAACTCCTCTTTCGCGGGATTGGCCGCCGAAGCGATTATCGTGCCGCCCGGCGTGGTGATGCCGGACGCCGGGACTCTGGCCGAGGCCATCGGCGGCGTTGGCGTAGTTGGCGGCGGCCCCGCTAGGCGGGAGCGGCCATTGGAGAGATCGAGCGGCGCGCCAGGTTCGTTTCGATCAAGGCCTGCCGGACCGCTCTCGTTGGGACGCCCGTCCGCCGGGTTCCTACTCGCGGCCGGGGCGAAGCTTCCGAGCGGGCGGGGAGCCCCCGGGGCGCCGGGATTTTCGGATGGATCGAAGGCGTCGCCACGCCCTTTGGCGCGGGAGGGTGCGATAGCGGCGCTTTGCGGCGGGCCCCGGTCGTCCCCATTGATTTGGGGTTCGGGTGCTTCGCTGCGCTTTTGCGGCGGCTTGGCCACGGGAGCGCCCTGCGCGCCGCCCTCGTGAAAGCGGAAATCGACATCTTCCTGGAATTTCTTGAGTTGTTCCGCGAGTTTGCGGGTCTCAAACTGCATCTGTTCGATCTGCCCATTGATCTGCCGCATCTGGCTTTCGAGGCGGTCGATCCGAACAAGGAGACCCGCTGAATCCTGTTGCGCTCCGTCCTGCTGCTCCCCGTTATAAGGGATATCCCCGGGCTCGCCGATTTCGCCAGGCGGACGGCCGTATCCTTGCGCGAAGTGAATCTCGTTTCGCGCCGCCGCGATTTGGGCATCCAGCCGGACAGTTCGGGCGTCCGGAGAAATCGCGGTCTCCGCGCGAGCGGCAACCGGAACAAACGCCACAAACAGATTGGCCGCCAGATTGGCCGCGGCAATGAAGAGCAAGGGTTTGTCGAAGTGCGGCATGCGGCAATATCCTCTAGCCTGGGCGGCTTCCATGGTAAGCTGGTTTTTCAGGCTAAATTTTGGACGGCGGTGTCCGTTGCGTCGAGAATGATAATTATTGGATCAAATAGTACGGCTTTTTGGAGATAGCAGCCGGAGGGCCTCGCGGCCAGACGATTTGAAGGCGCCCTATCGGTAGGGTGCTCCGGGGACATAAGCACCGGCTCGCTGCGCGGAGGGCCGATTTAGGAAAACGTCACGCAAACCCGGCGTCACGGCAACAGCGCCCTTTCCTATCCCCGCCTTTAGGCATTAATATGCGACGCATCAATTGGGCACGAGGCCGGGCGGGCCTCAATAATCTGGGGAATCTCGGATGACGACGCCAGGAAACGGCAGCGGCGAGCGGCGGGGCCAGGCGCGCGGTGACGCGCCAATCAAGCCGGCGAAAACCTTCCCATTCTTTCCGCGCTCTCCCGAGGCAGCGCTTGTCATAAGTTCCGCGCTTACTGTCTTTAGCTTTTTGAGCCACTTTTTTTTCCTTGTGCTCGTCCATCCGTGGAGAGTTTTAGATATCTCCAAAGAGTCCGCATTGACCTATTCGACGATCCCATTGTGTTTCGGCGTTGTTTTTTTACTGGCCGCCATATATAGTTTTATAAAAATAGAATCCCGGTCCGTTGTCCACGTAATCCTTCTTATTTTTGCGGCCGCCTTTGGAAGCTTTAGCATTCACGGGCTTTTGGGTTTTGTCCACCATTACCTAAATCTTATGGTACTGTCGTCGTACCCCAGATAAATTTGTTTCATCACCGGATTTGTTGCATCGATTGGCAGTTATTGGTCACGATTCGGGGTTCAGATCGCCATTGGCGGCGGCGGCGCGGCGTTGGCCCGGCCCGTTGCCGGAAGGCATCCGAGGTGTACGATTCGCTGACAAAGAGAAGGTTGTGTAAGAGATTGGATTTGAGATTTCAGTCACTGTCGCGGGAAAGCGCAACCCGCCATTCATCTCATGCCGGCAAGTTTGGCGAGCGGATCGAGCCTGTCAAGGATGCAAAGCACCGGCTTCGCCGGCGCGAGCAAGGCTCGCGTCCTTGACAGGATCGAGTCCGCCTCGCCCATAATGCTCGCCGTGAGATGAATGACGAAACCTGACATTGACCGATATATCAAATCCAGACTTTTGCACTTCCGGCTTATGGGCTCAAAGCCGCGCCCTCGGCCTTGATGTCGAAGGCCGCCGCGAAAAGCGCCCGCGTATACGCGCTGCGAGGCTTTGCGAGAAGCTCCAAGGCCGGACCGGACTCGACGACTTTTCCGTCGCGCATGACGATGATTTCGCTGGCGAGCGCGCGGACGACCTTGAGATCGTGACTGATGAAGAGATAAGCGAGGCCTCGCCGCTTTTGCAAATCGCGCAAAAGATCGACGATCTGCGCTTGCACCGACATATCGAGCGCCGACGTTGGCTCATCGAGAACGACGAATTTGGGCTCAAGGACGATCGCCCGCGCGATCGCGATGCGTTGCCTCTGGCCGCCAGAAAATTCGTGCGGATAGCGATCCATCGCGGCCGGATCGAGGCCAGTGTCGGCGAGCGCTTGCGCCACGATCTCGCGCCGGCGCGGCAAGGACATGGCTTTATATTGCACGCCGAGGCCTTCGGCGACGATGTCGGCGACCGGAAGCCGGGGCGACAGTGAACCGTAAGGATCCTGAAATACGATCTGCATGTCGCGCCGCAGCGGGCGCATCGCCTTGAACTTGAGGCCGTCGATCGGGCGTCCCAGGAAGACGATCGCGCCTTCGCAATGAATGAGGCGAAGGAGGGCGAGGCCGAGCGTGGTTTTGCCCGAGCCGGATTCGCCGACGACGCCGACCGTCTCGCCTTCGCGCACGCTCACCGACACGCCGTCGACGGCCTTGACGAAACCGCTCGTCCTGCGGAAAAACCCGCGCTTGATGGGAAACCAGACGCGGATATCCCTCGCCTCGAGAATGATTTCGGCGGCAACGTCGATCACCGGGGGAGTGCCTTTCGGTTCGGCTGCGATCAGCGCCTTGGTGTAGGGATGGCGCGGCGCGGCGAAAAGGTCCGCCACCTTGTTGGTTTCGACGATTTTGCCTTTCTGCATCACCGCGACATCGTCGGCGATTTTGCGCATGATGCCGAGGTCGTGGGTAATGAAGAGCATCGCCATGCCATGGCGCGCCTGGAGCTCCTTCAAGAGCTCAAGAATCTGAGCCTGCACCGTAACATCGAGGGCGGTCGTTGGCTCATCGGCGATAAAAAGATCAGGCCTATTGGCGAGCGCCATGGCGATCATCACCCGCTGGCGCTGGCCGCCGGAGAGCTGATGCGGGAAGGCGCCGAGCCGCTGGCCAGGATCCGGAATACCGGCCTCCCGCAAAAGCTCGACGATGCGTGCCTTGATCTTTTCGGCTCCCCTTGCGCCATGCAACTCAAGTATCTCGCCGATCTGGCGCTCGATCGTATGCAAAGGATTGAGCGAGGTCATCGGCTCCTGGAAGACCATGGTGATGTGGGCGCCCCTGATCTCGCGCAGCCGCGCCTCGCGGCAGGCCAGAAGATCCTCGCCATTGAAAAGCACTTGGCCTTGAACGACGGCGGCGCGGCTGAGCAGACGCACGATCGAGAGAGCGGTAACCGATTTGCCGGAGCCGGACTCGCCGACGAGGCCAAGGGTGTGCCCTCGCCCCAGCGTGAAGGACACGCCGTCGACGGCGAGGTTCTCGGTGTCGCCCTGTCGGAACTGCACCTTAAGATCCCGAACTTCGAGGAGAGGGGTGTCAGCCACCAAAACTAACCTGCACGGCGAAACGAGGGTTCCAACAAGGCGTACACACGGGACGACGCCCCTAGAAAAGCGTCTTCCGGGGGTCGAAGGCGTCGCGCACGGCTTCGCCGATGAAGACCAGCAGCGAGAGCATGATCGCGATGACCAGAAAGCCAGTGAGGCCGAGCCATGGCGCGGCCAAGTTCGACTTTCCCTGCAACAAGAGTTCGCCCAGCGAGGGCGAACCAGGCGGCAAGCCAAAGCCTAGAAAATCGAGCGCTGTCAGCGTCGTGATCGAGCCATTGAGGACAAAAGGCAGAAACGTCAGAGTCGCCACGGTCGCATTTGGCAGCACATGGTTTAGGATGATCCGCGAATTGGAGAGACCGAGCGCGCGGGCGGCATTGACATATTCGAAATTGCGGGTGCGCAGGCATTCGGCGCGCACCACATGCACGAGTCGAACCCAGGAAAACAACAGAAGAATGCCGAGCAGCACGAAGAAGCTCGGCACGATGATCGAGGCAATGATGATCAAAAGGTAAAGTTCCGGGAGCGACGACCAAATTTCGATCAGGCGCTGCAAGAGGAGATCGGTCCAGCCGCCGAAATAGCCTTGCACCGCGCCAGCAGTGACCCCGATGACCGAGGAGATCGCAGCGAGCGTCAGCCCGAACAGGATCGAAAGGCGAAAGCCATAGAGCAGCCGGGCAAGGACATCGCGGCCCTGATCGTCGGTTCCGAGCCAGTTCCATTCAATATCCTTGCAATCGCCATTGGGCTGTCCCTTATCGAAGCGTTTCGCGGCGGCCCGGCACTGCGCTTCGCTCAGCATCCAGGTCGGCGGCGACGGTGCCGGCACCGGTAATTGGCGGTTGATGGTTTTGTAGGAATAGCGGATCGGCGGCCATAGCATGAAGCCATGCTCGGCGATCTCCTTGGCGATCACCTGGTCGCGATAATCGGTTCGCGCGAGAAAGCCGCCAAACTTCTCTTCCGGGTAATCATGCAGGATCGGCAACAAAATCTCGCCTTTGTAGGCGACGAGCAGCGGCCTGTCGTTGGCGATGAATTCCGAAAAAAGCGACAGCACGAAGAAGAAAAGAAAAATCCAGAAAGACCAATAGCCGCGTTTGTTCGCTTTGAAATTTTCGAGACGGCGCCGGTTGATCGGGCTTAAACGAAATTGCTGCGGCTTCCGGCCGGCCGGCGCGAGAGGCTTTGCGGCGACAATTCCATCAGCCAGGGAGGCGCGCACGGCCTAAACCTCCCGCGTCTCGAAATCGACGCGCGGATCGATCCACATGTAAGTCAAGTCTGAAAGCAGGTTCACGAAAAGTCCAAGCAGCGCGAATATATAGAGATTGGCGAAAACGACCGGATAATCGCGATTGACGATCGATTCGAACGAAAGCAGACCAAGCCCGTCAAGCGAAAAGATCGTTTCGATGAGGAGAGAACCGCCAAAAAAAGCGGCGATAAAGGCGCCGGGAAAGCCGGAGACGACGATCATCATGGCATTGCGAAAGACATGGCCATAGAGCACGCGGCGCTCGCTCAAGCCTTTCATCCGCGCCGTCTGGACGTATTGCTTGGCGATCTCGTCAAGGAACGAGTTCTTGGTGAGGAATGTCGAGGTCGCGAAGGCGCCAAGCGTCATCGACACCACCGGCAGGGCGATGTGCCAGAGATAATCGGTGATCTTCGCCCCGAGAGAAAGCTCTGGCCAGTTCTCGGAGGTCAGGCCGCGCAGCGGAAAAATCTGCCAGAACGACCCGCCGCAAAAAAGAACGATGAGCAATATCGCGAAGAGAAAACTCGGGACCGCGTAGCCGGTGATGACGACGGCCGAGGACCAAACGTCAAAGCGCGAGCCGTCGCTGACTGCTTTCTTGATCCCTAAGGGAATCGAGATTGCATAGGACAGAAGCGTCATCCAAAGACCGAGCGAGATCGAAACCGGCAGCTTTTCCTTGATGAGTTGCAAAACCGGCACGTCGCGAAAGTAGGAACGCCCAAAATCGAACGTCGCGTAGTTCTTGAGCATTAGGAGAAAACGCTCATAGGCCGGCTTGTCGAAACCGAATTGCTTTTCGAGTTCGGCGATGAATTTCGGGTCGAGCCCTTGGGCGCCGCGATATTTCGAGGATATGTCACCGCCGCCCGGATTACCAACTTCGCCGACGCCGCTGAAACGCCCGGTCGCGCCGGTATCGAGCCCTTGCAATTGCGCCAGAATGCGTTCCACGGGCCCGCCCGGCGCAAATTGAACGATAGCAAAGTTGATAAGCAAAATTCCGAAGAGGGTCGGAATCATGAACAAAAGACGGCGCGCGATATAGGCAAACATCGGACGTCCTTCAGCGGCCGGCGAAATGAATCCGCTTGGCCTTTTCCTCGTCGTACCACCAGGTCGAAACGACGCCGATATCGTACCTTGGGCCGCGTCCGGGACGGCCGAACAGATCCCAGTAGGCGACGAGATGATTGGGCTTGTTCCACATCGGAACCCAGTAATGACCAGAGCGCAGAATGCGATCGATCGCGCGGCAAATAAAGGTCAATTGTTCCCGCGTGTCGACCACCAGCGCCTTCTCGATCAAGGCGTCGACCGCCGCGATGGCGATGCCCGAGACGTTACGCGAGCCAGGCAGGCTTGCCGCTTCCGACCCGAATGTCGATCGCATGCCTTCTCCGGGCGTCAGGCCGAGGCCGAAGCGCGAGGTCACGATATCATAGTCGAAATCGTCGAGACGCCGCTTATATTGCGCGGCATCGACGACCCGGTAGCTCGCTTCGATACCGAGAAGCTTCAGGTTTTTGATGAACGGCGCGGTATGTGGCGCCAAGGCATTGTCGAAATCCAAAAACTCGATCTCGAAAGGTTTGCCATCGGGCAACATCAAGTGCGTGCCGGCCCGTTTGCATCCGGCATCGGAAAAGAGGGTGGCCGCGCGGCGCAAAAGCTCGCGATCCTGGCCCGAGCCATCCGATACCGGCGGGACATAGACCTCGCCAAACACAGTTGGATCAAGCTCGCCCCGGAACGGTTCGAGCAGCGCAACTTCTTCTGGCGCCGGGCTGCCTTGCGCGGCCATCGGTGAGTTCTGGAAGAACGACGTGGTGCGCGAATAGACGCCATACATGATATTGGCATTGGTCCATTCGAAATCGAAGGCGAGACC
>JBOHJT010000155.1:0-7891 GCA_050728715.1 Methylocella sp. | reverse complement strand
CCCTTGCGATATCGCGGACGCTTCGGCTGTTTGCGTCACCACCGGGGCGGAGTAGCTCAGGGGTAGAGCAAAGGTCTCATAATCCTTGTGTCGGGGGTTCGAGTCCCCCCTCCGCTACCACTTTTCCCCCCCACATTCGCGCTGCCGGGAATACCTCATGGCCTATGAGCGCGGCGAGCCGGCCGCGCACTTCGACTTCTATGGGCGCGCCGGGCGGCGTGGGCAGGACGACGATGGCGGCGACCAGCTCGCGCAACGCCCTTACCGGCTCGCGATCGTCGCCCAAGCTTTCGGATGACAAGGCCCTCTGAAGGTCCTCGACCTGCTGACGATAGCGGGCAAGAGCCGTCGGATGGAGTGCCACGGTCTCGGGCGGCTTCTCCGCGCTGGCAAGATCGGCCTCAAGCCGCTTGCGCTCGGTCCTCAACTCCATGAGCGGGTCGCGAACCTCCGCTTCTTCGGAGAATCCCTTTACGTAGGATTGGAAGACACGGTCGAACTCGCGTTTGACCCGCGCCAGACGCTTTTCGATGCGCGACCGGTTGGCGATCAGCCCGGAAGCGAGCCGCTTGCGCTCTTCGTTGTAAGTCTCGACATAGGCCGCGATGAGATCAGGCGTGGTAAGATTGGCTTTCAGGCCGTCGAAGACCGTACGTTCGATCGTATCGAGATCATAGACGCGACGGTGATCGCAGGTGCCGGCCTCCTTCATTTGTGTACACTGGATGCGCTGCCGCCCTTTTCTTGTGTCCTTGACCGACATGCCCGCGCCGCAGCAGCCGCATTTCAACAGGCCCGAGAGAACGCGCTTCGGCTTGCGGGTGTGGCAGGGAATTGGGCCGCCTCGCTCCTGCTTGAGGGCGATCGCCCGCTCGTAGAGCTCCTGCGTAACAATCCTCAGATGCGGCGCATCGATAGACTGCCACTCTGACTCCGGGTTCGGGCGCGAGACGCGTTTCCCGGTGTCCGGGTCCTTGATCATGCGGACCTTGTTCCAGACAATGCGGCCCGCATAAAGATCGTTCTGGATCACCCCGTTATGGCGCTTGAGGGAGCCGTTCAGGGTTGAAGCCGTCCAGTAGCGTCCCCGGGGCGGCGAAACCCTCCGCGCGTTCAGGCGCATTGCGATTTCCCGTGGCGTCTTGCCGCCAACATAGGACTCGAAGATTTGGCGAACGACTGCGGCTTCTTCCTCGTCGATCTGGAGTTCACCGGGCTTCCCCGGCACAGGCCTGTATCCGTAAGCGCGCCCGCCGGCATGCCGCCCGTCGCGGATAACGCCTGACATGCCGCGCCGGACCTTGTGGGCGAGGTCCTGGAGATAGAGAGCGCCAACAAGTCCTCGTATGCCGATCTGGATCTGGTCCGCCTTGCCGTCGTGGACGGCCCTGAGCTCGATCCCAAGAAAATTCAGGCGCTTCCAGAGCCCGGCGAGGTCTTCCTGATCGCGCGACAGGCGATCCAGCGCCTCGACAAGGATGACGTCGAAAGCCCCGTCCCGCGCCGCGTCCATCATGCGCATCAGGCCGTCGCGGCCAAAAATCGAGGCGCCGGAACGCGCCCGGTCATCGAAGGCGCCGACCACGTCGAGGCTGTTTTTTGCTGCGTAGGCGCGGCACAGTTCGAACTGGTCGTCGATGGAGCGTTCGTGCTGAAGCTCGGTCGAGAAGCGCGCGTAAATGGCGGTTCGCATCACTGTCCGTCCGGTTCGGGCCGGGGCAAGGCCGCCTCGGCAGCCCGGCGATGATCCTCCCTGGCGGCCGCTCGCGCAAGCGATTTAACGAATTTCAAGAGCTTCGGGTCCGGCGTAGCCGAGCTGGCTTCCTGCAGCCGGCGCGCAGTTTCAGACTTTTTCTCGGAGCCCGATGCCCGGTTCATTTGCACTGCTTTGCGTCGGCAAACGGCGTCAAGTGCCGTCAGTCTCAACGTAGTGGCGCAGCAGTCCGGATTCCTGGTCGCGATCTGGTCAAAGTTGCCCCTGCCGTTCCCCGTCCATCTGTTTTCGTTCCTTTGCCGGTCATTTATAGCGGCTGTCCTGGTGGCAAGCGTGAAGCTCCTCCTCTGACGTTGCGGCCCTGAAGGGTGCGGTTTGGCCCGCCGCTGTTCCAACGCCCGTGAACAACAACATGGACGAAAGGAACGACAATGACGAACCGGACCAGATACAGAACCGAAGCCGAACTGAAGGCGCTATTTGAGCAAGCCGTCCGCGCGATTGGCTTCTACGAAGCGCAGCGCAAGGAAGTGCTGATGGCCCTCGAAAGTCTGAGACGGGCGCTCAACGCCCGCAGGCCGAAGCCACCGACGCCATAAGCGCGCCGCGGAGCCGTGGAACGCGGCTCCGCGGTAACGACCGTTGGCGCTTTGTAATATCTAGGGCGTGTACTCATAAATCGAGATTACGGCGCTCGACCCATATCCGCTTTGCGGCGCTTTGCGGATCCAAGTCAGACGTTAGTTTGAGTCCGAGTCGCGCCAAGGCACTAAATCGCTTCCGCGATAGCCCGCTGAGGCGGGCGGCTCTTCTGCGAGCGCGGTGAGCATTTGAGAGAACAATGATGGCGGGCCGTGGGCCGTTTTCTGAGGATCGAGGTGTCGTCAACCTCACTCAGGAGAGTTTCCATGAGTACCGATGCCATCAGCCCGTTGCGCCAGCGCATGATCGAGGACATGAGCGCGCGCAAGCTCAATCCGCACACGCAGAGAAGCCACATCAGCAGCTGCAAGCGGTTCGCTGCGTACTTGAAGCGCTCGCCCGACACGGCCACGGCCGACGAGGTCCGCCTGTTCCAGCTGCACCTGACTGAGACGAAGGCGAGCATCTGCAATCGCAACCGCATCATGACCGGGCTCCGGTTCTTGTTTCGCGTGACGCTGCGGCGATTGGATCTTGCCGCCGAGATCTTTCACATCAAAGAACCCCAGAAGATCCCGCTGGTGATGAGCCCGGACGAGGCCAAGCGCCTGTTGGCCATGGCGGGGAATCTCAAGGTTCACGTCTTGCTCGCTCTCGGCTACGGCGCAGGTTTGCGCGCGGGCGAGGTGGTCCGGCTCAGGGTTGGTGATATCGACAGCGCGCAGAACATCATCCGCATCGTGCAGGCCAAGGGGCGCAAAGACCGCCACGTCATGCTGTCGCCCGAGACGCTCGATCTGCTGCGGCAATGGTGGAAGGTGCGGCCGGCGCGTTACGATACGGGCGTGCCGCAAGAGCAGCGCTGGTTGTTCCCTGGCCGCAAGCCAGGAAAGCCGATGACGACCCGGCAGCTCAATCGTCTGTTTCACGAGACGGCTGACGCGGCCGGCATCAAGAAGGCAGTGACGCTGCATGCGCTGCGCCACAGTTTTGCGACCCATCTGCTCGAACGCGGGACCGATATCCGCATCATTCAGGCTCTCCTTGGTCACGACAAGCTCGACACGACAGCGCGCTACACGCGCGTGGCCACCGGCATGATCTCTGCCATCGAGAGCCCACTCGACTTGCTGTGCGAGCCGCGCAGGACACCCAGGAAGAGAGGCAAGGCGCCGCAGCCGGCTTGAGCGGCCTGCGGCCATGTCCCGTCCAGCTCTAGAGGTCGCGGATATCTTTCGCGACCACGGGGCGGCGTGGCGGCGCGCCAATGCCGGCCACGTCAGCCTCGACCAGATCAAGGTCATGAGTGCGATCGAGCGCTGCCGCACAGTCGCGCTCGGCGGCCATGTTGCGCGCTGCGAGGGCTGCGCGCACACGGTCATAGCGTACAACAGCTGCCGCAACCGGCATTGCCCGAAGTGCCAGGGCACGGCGGCGAGGGAGTGGCTGGAAGAGCGGGAAGCCGAGTTGCTCCCGGCGCCATACTTCCACGTCGTCTACACGCTGCCAGGCCCGATCGCGGAAATCGCATATCAGAACAAGGCCGTCATCTACGACATCCTGTTCAAGGCATCGGCCGAGGCCACAATCACAATCGCGGCTGATCCGAAGCATCTGGGCGCGCGCGTTGGCGTCACCTCGGTTCTGCACACCTGGGGCTCGGCAATGACGCATCACCCGCACGTGCACATGATCGTACCGGGCGGCGGGCTGTCAGAGGACGGCACGAGGTGGATCGCCTGTCGACCGAACTTCTTCTTGGCCGTCCGTGTGCTGTCACGGCTGTTCCGACGCCTGGTCTTGCAGATGTTGATCGCGGCCCACGAGGCCGGCCGACTCCAGTTCTTCGGCGCGCACGCAGCGCTCGCTGACACCAACGCGTTCGCCGCCTTCCTCGTCCCGCTCCGGCGATCGGAATGGGTGGTCTATTCGAAGAAGCCATTCGGCGGACCCGAAGCCGTTCTCGCGTACCTCGCGCGCTACACGCATCGCATCGCCATCTCCAATCGCCGCCTGATCGCAGCGGACGCGATGGACGTCACGTTCAAATACAAGGACTATAGGATCCAAGGTCCCGAGCGGTACAAGCTCATGACACTCGCGACAGACGAGTTCATCCGCCGCTTCCTGATGCACGTCTTGCCGAAAGGCTTCCATCGCATCCGCCACTACGGGCTCCTGGCCAACGGTAGCCGCGCTGACAACGTCGCCAAAGCGCGTGCGTTGCTGAACGTTCCGAAGCCGGACACGATCCCGGGCGATCCCAAATCTGCTGACGCAGCCGAGCCGCCGACACTCTCGCGTCCATGCCCATGCTGCGGCGGCCGCATGCTCATCATCGAGACGTTCGCGAGGGGCTGCGAGCCGAGGTACCGGCCGGCCACCGCGCCCCCCGTGATCAGGATCGATACCTCATGATCGAGATTACATTATCTACTGCGACGCAACGCCATCCGTTCTTGCCGTTCTTGCCATTCTTGCCATTCTTGCGGCTGACCGTTAGCCAGCGCCGACGGCGCTCGCTAGATGATGCTGCGCCAACGTCTTGCGATCGCCGCCGCCACGCCAAACATGATCCCAATGCCGGCGACGCACGCTCCCCTCGAACCCGCCAAAGTCCGGCGCGTCCGTAGTTCCTGCCTCTCGAAAACAGACGCTCGCACGCCTCAAATCCCCATAGACCGCAGCGGCGAAACCGAGCCCCTTCCGGCCCGCGATTTCGTGCCTTGGCGCTTCTCGGACGCCTGTCGTAGGAGCGCGTGGATGGTTTTGTGATGCAGGCGTCCGAGAAACCTGCACAGGAGCAGACATTCGTCGGCCGGCTCAACCGAATGCGAGGCGATCATTTCGAGATAATGCCGTCGAAGGTGGCTGCATGTCGCCTTCCAGATGGCCGAGGCCGCCATTCCCAAAAGTCTGTTCGCTGAGATTTTACGCCTGATCGCGGAACTGCGGCCGCCACCTGATCCTGCGTCGGCGTGAGGTGTTCGGTTGGCATGTGTTCCAGCGAAAACCACGGGACAGGTGCGTCTTGATTACGACCAGATCGGCGTCCGCGGTTAGCTTGCGTCAAAAGTCAGGATAGTTCACTCTATTTTGCTGCCGGCGGTCCAATTGATAACTTTAGCTGCGCCGCGGAATAAAGCCGGCGATGCTTTGGTGTCCTTTAGGCAATATCACATCATGCCTGTTCTTTTTCTTTCGCATTCCGGGGCAGACACCGAGGCCGCGCGGGCGCTCAAAGAGCGTATTGAGCGCAGCCCGGCCGCCATAGAGGCTGGACTCAAGGTCTGGTTCGACAAGGACGACCTCAGAGCCGGGAAAAGCTGGCAGGCGCAGCTGGCGGCAACAATCGACAAAGAGGCCGACGCTTTTGCGGTTCTTCTTGGCGCTAGAGGCGTTATAAATTGGGTCGAGGCCGAAGTCGAAGTCGCGCTTTCGCGCGCGACAACATCTTCCGCGTTTCCGTTCATTCCCATCATCGCCAAGGAAAGCCAAGGCTCTAACGCGCTGCCGGCCTTCGCCAGACGCTATCAAGGCGTTCTCGACCCCCTGAACGAGTCGGGCGAACTCGCAAAGCTGATCAAGGCGGCGACAGGGGGAGCTTGGAATCGTCAAGTCATACTGACCGACGAGCCTTTCGTGGGCTTGCGCTCGATGGACGAAAGCTGGGCCAACCGCTTTTTCGGGCGGAAGGCCGAAGTCGGCGTATTGGTCGGCAAATTCAAGAAACACCGGCTCGTCGCAATCGTCGCCGACAGCGGCGCGGGCAAATCGTCCCTCGCGCAGGCGGGACTCATCCCGGCGTTTCGCGGCGGCGCATTGGCCGACGAGAGCCGCGACGAGCCGGACGACAAGATCTGGCACGTCGTCGTCATGCGCCCGGGCAGCGATCCGGTTCAGGGCCTAAAGGATGGGGTCACCGACGCCGCAAGACTTGTTGGATTGAACGGTGCCGAACAATCAGGGTTGCGCGCCCGGCTGAATCTCACCGATGCCAGCGAGAGCGCTTATGCCTTGCGTTGCGATCTTGACCGCAGACAAACGGAAACGCTTCTCATCATCGATCAGTTCGAGGAATTGCTGATCCAGACGCCCGAGGACAAACGCGCGCCTTTCGCCGATTTTCTTTGCGCCTTGGCGGATGGCCCGTTCGGCTTTCGCATTCTGCTCACGCTCCGGGCCGACTATTTCAATTTCGATGACTCTCTCCAGCAATTGCGCTCCCGCCTCTGGGCCGATGGGCAGGACGCCGTGTTCCGACTGAGACGCATGAGCGACCAGGCTCTCGCCGAGACCGCCAGGGAGCCGCTCGCCCTGGTCGGCTTTAGGGATCAAGCAACGGTCGAGGCACTGATCCAGGCAATCCAGCGTGACGTCTCGGATCGGGAAGGCGATCTCGCTTTGGTGCAAATGGCGCTGCACAGCGTTTGGCGACGGCATAAAGAAAACCAATCGGAGGATCTCCTTCAGGCCTATGCGGAGGTGCAAGGCGTTTCCGGCGCATTGGCGCATGAAGCGGAGAAGGTGCGGGCGAAGTTGAGCGATGCGCAAAAGGCGCTGCTGTTCCCAGTTCTTGCCCGGCTGATCCGGCGTGGGGAACTCGGCGGCGCGACGCGCAGGATGGCGCAAAGAGACGAATTCGACGCCGAAAAGCAAAGGCTCATCGCGCATTTATCGAGCGAGGAAGGCGGACGCTTGCTGCTCGCGGGCGTTAGCTCGGTCGAAATCGCCCATGAAGCGCTGATTACCCAATGGCCTTGGCTCCGCACCGAGGGACAAAAATTCGCCTCCGACTTCGATGAGCTCGCCCGTCTCATGGACAAGGCCAAAGCCTGGGCGAAAGGAGCGAGCGACGACCGTCCGAAATATCTGGCCACGGGCGCCGATCGCGAGGCCTTTTCGGTCTTGGCGGCGCGCCGCAAAGACTGGCTCTCGAACAAGGAGCGCGATTTCGTCGACGCCTCGAACGAGGCTCACGAGGCCGAGGATAAACGCAAGGCTGATGAAGCAGCCAAATTGAAACGGCAGGTTTTCTGGTCACGCATATACGCCGCATCTGCGGCGATCGCTTTGTTGGTCGTGGGAGTCATCGGATGGACTTTGCATGGAGCGAACAAGAACCTCGAACGGAGCACAAAGGAAGCCCGCGCAAATTTTTCCTCCGCGCTCACTGCGTTGGCATTCACTGAACTGGAACAGCGGCCCGTGAATGCAGCGAAACTCGCCCTTGCCGCCTGGCCACGCGGCGCGGCGATGGACCTGCCGAAGCGCGATGTGACCCTGAATGCCGTCTTACGCAGCCTTGCTGTCCTGCATGAGCGGATGCGTATCGCCACAGGTGCTACTGCCTATTCCGTCGCCTTCAGCCCCGATGGCGCGCGCGTGCTGACTGGATCATGGGACAAGACCGCCCGCCTGTGGGACGCCGCGACGGGCAAGGAAATCCGCGCCTTCAAGGGGCATGAGGACTTTGTCTTTTCCGTCGCCTTCAGCCCCGATGGCGCGCGCGTGCTGACCGGATCAGGAGACAAG
>JBOHJT010000154.1:0-7908 GCA_050728715.1 Methylocella sp. | reverse complement strand
ATGTCGGAAAGGACGACGACAAGATGTTTTTCGGCGGCAATCCCGGAAGGGCGGCTGACCGGCGTTCCTTCATCGATCAACGTGACAAGGCTTCGCGCGCCGGTCGCGCGGACCGTCTCGGGCAGTTTTGAAAGCGGGCAGACGTGGATGCGCGGGACAGACACTCTTTCACCTGTCTAAAACTGGTTCCGCGAAAGTGAAACACGGTCTCGCGGAAAAAATCTCGCGGGCACAAAGACCTCAGCCATGCTCCGATTCCATTGGAATGGATCTGCTTGAATGGATCTGCGTCCCGGGCGCCGGCTGCGGTAATAGCACCCCGGCCAAGCGCTTTATAATGGAGCCGCATTTGGAATGGAACCGTTGGCGCGTTCCTCGCGCCGGAGCCGCGAAGATAAATTATGCGTCCGGTTGTCGCGCCAAGGTTTGGGAGAAGCTCGCCCGCCAACCGGCATAGCTTGAAGGGGAATCCGGTTTTCCGCGTGTTGGAAAGCTCAGTGGTGCACGCGAGCCATTCGCTCCCGTGCTAGTCACTCACGTGCTGGAACCATCACCGGCGCAATGACGGCTGCCAGCGGGTGGGCACCCCGCCATCGGACGGCCGGATACGCTTGCCCAGTTGGCGAGCCCTCCGAAGCGCGACCGCCGCAACCTGCCAAGCCATGCCGGCGTGCTCTGGACCGGGCGGATTGCGGCCAGCGCGGCGCGCCCAATACAGAACCCGGTAAAGGTCCGAATTGCGGTCTTCCGAGCGCAGCTCGTAGTTCATGCTGAGCGCCACCGAGATGTTGCCGCCATTTTGTGCCCAGTGCGGCGCGCGGTAAGGGATGTGCACGCCGTCCCCGGGTCCCAGGTCGTAAACCGCCGCGTCCTTTTCCCGGTCCGGCCGGTATCTGGCGCTATTGATGTCGCCGGCGCAAAAGCGCTCGAGCTCGATCTGCGTAAGCAGCGTGCGATCCGTGCCATTGAACACATGCAACTTCTTGTTGCCTGTGATCTGCGCTAGGAAGTTGCAGTCCCCGTCGAAATGATAAGGGGTGACGCGGTTCGGCGACGCGATCAGGATCGTCGCATTGCCGAGAATCACGTCATTGCGCATGCGCGCGCCGCAAAGTTCCACAGCTTCGGAGAGGCAAGACTGCAGCACCGGCCCAAACACTTCATCTTGCCAAGAATGCTTTATGAGCACGAGCGAGTTGTTATCGGTGATCCCGGCGATTGTGTCTTGCAGCGACACGCTCTTGCCGCGGGCTCCCCAATGATTACCCGGCCCTTCCATACCATTCGACCAGTAGGCGAAATCCGCACATTTTGGCATGCGGCGAGTGAGTGCCACGAGGCTTTCCAGCTCGAATAGCGGATGTCCCGCAAGCTTGTGGGTGAAACTGAAACTGGCACGGTTCCAATCGCGTTCAAATTTGCCGCCCGGATCATATAGGTACGGCGGCACCTTGTGAGGCAACGAGGGCGTTTCGTGAAATATTGAGTGGGAATCGCCTTTCTCCATAGTTGCACGCGCTCTCAATGAAACTTGATGAAAGGATGTATTCAGATTGGTTTAGAGTCAACCCTACGTAAAAATGCCCAAGAAGTCAAGCGTTTATTGTAGCTAAGATTGAACTCCTTCCTGGTTGACAGGGGGTAGTAACTGAGCTTAAACATGACATATTTCGCTGACGGTAAAGCATCCTCTGTTTGAGTTCTGAAGTTAGTTATATATTAATGCATAGCTAAGTATATCTAAATTACAGCTTTATTTAGCCATCTATTATCAGCTACGCGTGAATTTAACGGATAGTTCGATAGTGAGAAACGCTATTTTTTCAGTTGGCCCGCCGCGATCGCGGATCATCAAAATCGCGATGCCGGTGGTTGTCCGTTGCTGGCAATTGTCTACGTGGGTCATCCACCAAATTTTTGAATCTGAGCATTTTCGATCACATGATTCCATCTGGAAGGCAGGCGCTCTAAGGCGTGCCGCGGAACAGGCGTTCAAGTTCCGCCAAAAAACGCTCGGCGGCGAGCCCTGGCGCCCAGGGTTCCCAGGCTTTGCCGCCGTAGATATCGAGCAAAGGATCGGCGGGAAGCGCGTTGTAGGGAATTCGCAAGGTATTGCGCACTTCGCCCTGCGTCCAGCCCGCGACATGGACCGCCTCTGAGGCGGCGGCCACGCGGTCGGCCCGCTTATGCGCCTTTCTTTCCCCGGGCGTCCAGGGCGGCAAACCATAGCGGATGGCGACGGCGTTTTCCAACCGCGCGGTCAGTGTCCGGAAGGCCCCGCCAAGGAACGGCTTTACGACGGAAATGCAATCGAAGCCCAGCAGGCCTTCGTCGGCGTCATGGAGCAATTCGCGCAGCTCCACCAGGGCATTCGAGGCGCCTTGAAAGCGGCGCCGGTGCAGGGCAAGAACCAAAAGCGAATGCTGCGCCACCGGCAGCGGCAAGGGCCATGCGGAGTGGCCGCCCCAACGGTAGGTCCGGGCAAGGCCCAAGGCCAGGTCCTTATCTTCCCAATCGAATGGCGTCGGGTTCAAGAGATCGAGCCGTTTGCCGGAAGGCAAACGGACCCACGCCCGGGCGTCACTCATCGCGACGCGCATTCCGTATGCCGCCAGCAGGTGACGAGGTGGTCGTTCACCATGCCGGCCGCCTGACAAAAGGCGTAGACGACGGTCGAGCCGCAGAATCGGAACCCTCGGCTCTTCAAATCGATGGCGATTTTCATAGAAAGCGGGGTTTGCGCCGGGATTTCGGTCACATCGCGATAATCGTTCTGGATCGTCCGGCCGTCGAAAAAGCCCCAGAGGTAATTTGAAAAGCCTTCGTCCTCTTGAATTTTCAGCCACGCGCATGCCGAAGTAATGGCGCTTTCGATTTTCGCGCGGTTGCGGATAATGCCAGAATTTTGCATCAAGGCATCGACTTTCGCGCGATCGTAGTTGACGATCTTTTCCGGATCGAATTGATCGAACGCGGCGCGAAACGCATCGCGCTTGCGCAATATCGTGATCCAGGACAGCCCCGCCTGGAACCCATCGAGCACGAGCTTTTCATAGAGCGCCCGGCTGTCGCGCTCCGGCACGCCCCATTCCTCGTCATGATAGGCGAGGTAGAGAGGATCGTCTCCGGGCCATGGGCAGCGCGATTTGCCGTCGAGACGTGACGCCGGCAAATTCAAGGGCGGGTGTTTCCGCATCAATGACCCCTCAGCCTGGCAAGGTAATATCGACCGCGACATCCCCTGCCTTCAGCGCAGCACCGGCCGCCCGCGCCTCTTCCAGCCGGTCCAGCCGCACCATCGCGAGCCCTATGTCACCCGCCGTCGAGCCGACCTGGCCAATGTTCGTTTCACCCGCGGTTACTTGCGTGCCCGGCGCCGGAGCCGGACCATCGAAATGGATTTTTACGATACGCTTTCTTGCCGAATTGCGATATTGCACGCGGGCGACGACCTCCTGACCAACATAGCAGCCCTTCTTGAAATCGACGCCGTTCATTAAGTCGAGGTTCATGTCATGCACGAATGCATTGCCATGGGCAAAATCGACGCCGCCTTTCGGCACGCCTTGCGCGATGCGGTGCGCCTCGTAGCGCGATTCCTCCGCGCGATCGAGCTTTGCCAAGGCATCGCCGCGCGGCACGATAACGCGCAGACCCATATGATGCCCCCGCGTGTCGCGATAGAAAACGCCTTCAAAGCCGGCTGCCACCTCGCCGCCAAAAATCGCAGCGACCGCAAAATCTTTTGATTTATCCTCGATCGCGAGTTTGGCTCGCATCTTGTGCAAATTCAGCCGCTTGACGAGATCGGCGGTCTGTTCACCGGCGCAATCAATCAAATAACCCGCGCCGGGTCCCTCCGGCAGCGGAACGACGAAGAAATCGAACAGCAATTTGCCTTGCGGCGTCAGAAGCCCGGCATAGCGCCCTTCCCCCTTGGGAATATTAAGCATGCTATTGGTGACGAGCCTTTGGAGAAAACCCGTCGCGTCGGCGCCCCCCACTTCGATGACGCCGCGATCGCCCAGTAGACATACGAGCTCGTCCATTCAAACCCTCGACTTTCCCTCTTCACTGTTTGTAGATAATCCGACATTGACGAGACGCAAGTTGCTTTTGCTTTGCAAAGGATGAGCCAGTGCCCCAAAATTTCGACATGATCTTGAAGGGCGGCACCGTGATCGATCATAGCGGCGAGAACGCGCGCGACGTCGGAATTGAAGCCGGCAAAATTGCTGAAATCGGCGATCTATTCCGAGCCGGCGCTGGAGAGACAATCGACGCCGCAGGCCTCCATATTTTGCCGGGCGTGATCGACACCCAAGTGCATTTCCGCGAGCCCGGCGCGACGCACAAGGAAGACCTGGAGACCGGTTCCCGCGCGGCTGCGCTCGGCGGAGTGACCGCGGTTTTCGAAATGCCCAATACCGATCCCTCGACCACCAGCGCCGCGGCGCTCGCCGATAAAATGGCGCGGGCAAGTGGTCGCATGCATTGCGATTTCGCCTTTTGGGTCGGCGGCACGCACGAGAATTGGCGCGACATCCCCGAACTCGAACGGCTACCGGGCGCCGCGGGCATAAAAGTGTTCATGGGGTCTTCGACAGGTTCGCTCCTCGTCGAGGACGATGCCGGGGTCGCCGCGATCCTTGGGCAGACCAGAAGGCGCGCGGCTTTCCACAGCGAGGATGAGTTTCGCCTCAACGAGCGCAAGGATTTGCGTGTCCCCAACGATCCCTCCTCGCATCCCGTCTGGCGCGACGCGGCCGTGGCGCTGCGTTCGACCGGTCGCCTTCTGCGCATCGCGCGGGAAAAGCGCGCCTTGATCCATGTGCTGCATGTGTCTTGCGGCGAGGAAATGGATTTGTTGGCGGCGCATAAGGATATTGCGAGCGTCGAGGTGACGCCGCATCATTTGACTTTTGACGCGCGAGACTATGCGCGGCTCGGCACGAAATTGCAGATGAATCCGCCGGTGCGCGACAAAAGCCATCGCGAGCGGCTCTGGTTTGGGGTGGCGCAGGGCGTCGCCGATATTTTTGGGTCCGATCACGCGCCTCATACGCTGGAAGAAAAAGCAAAACCCTATCCGCAAAGCCCTTCCGGCATGACCGGCGTGCAAACCCTTGTCCCGGTCATGCTCGATCATGTGAATAAGGGGCGGCTTAGCCTCATGCGTTTCGTCGACATGACGAGCGCCGGTCCCGCGCGGCTTTTTGGGATAGCAGGCAAGGGGCGGATCGCCGTTGGCTATGACGCCGATTTCACGATCGTCGATATGAAGCGGCGCGAAAAAATTGAAAACCGCTGGATCGCCTCGCGTTGCGGCTGGACCCCTTATGATGGAAAGGACGTGCAGGGCTGGCCGGTTGGCACCATCGTTCGCGGCCGGCGGATCATGTGGGAGGGCGAGCTTGCCGCTGCGGGGCAAGGCGAGCCGGTGTGGTTTTATCAGGCGTTATAACGGCAGGTGGTAGGTTTTCAGGGTGAATTTTGGCTTTGGACTCACAGCGGAATGGCTGCCTTTGAGCGGCACGTCATTTCGCACTTAACTTTTGCACATGAATCGTCCTTAAAATTCAAAGGTTTAGAACGTGTGCGAAAATCTTGATTTTTGCACCACTCGCGAGCTTGCCGCGATTCCGGCCGGAACTGCACTTGAAGCCCGTCGCTTCGGACACGATATGAAATTGCTTGCGGATGGGGCTGAACGAGAGGAGTCACGCGTGGGAATTTTCAATGATGAGGCGCGTAAGATGAGAGACGAGCAAGCACAGGAGGCACGATCCGACGTGGAACGACAGGACGCGCTCAACAAGATTGCTCGCGACGTTGTTGATGAATTGCATCGCGATGTCGGCGGTCAGTCATTACTGGAGAACGTTTCCATAACCACGCACATGAGCGCCATACGCATGGTGACGCCTCGCAGAACGCTCAAAATCGTTTGTGAAGGTGATAACGCTTTTCACTTGAGCGATAACCTCAGCGGAGGAGTTCAAACTCTGGTCATGGCGCAACCTCCGCGTCCGATAGGGACAACGGGCGTGCCGATCAGCCGAAGAGAAATGGCGCGACGTGTGCTCGTATGGCTTCGGGAGCAGCGTGCCGCCTGAACTGCCTTTCGTATGATACGCGTGAAGGATCGTCACCGGCTGGCCGCGACGCATGGCGGCGCGCGGCGCTCCGCGCCTAGAGCCTGACCCGAAGGGGCACGCCAACATTTGATTTTTGCACACGCTTGCCAATGCCTGATTGCCTCCATAACTCAGTACTCATGCAGCAAGAACCCTTAAATGAAAATGCACCTTATGACGATGTAGCCGCCGCGCTACTCGCTTCTGAGCGGGCCATCTCTGATGTCTTCTTCGAGCACTTCAAAGCACACAAGCCGCTCACGTATGCGGATTTCTTTGGGATGGGGATCGGTCGCCGCGCCTTAGCTTTGTCGTCTGGCTTCCGATTGATGGTCGAGCACCGCAACTCGCTTTGTGCGTTGCCAATGGTGCGGATGCAACTTGATACCGCTCTTCGGCTTTATGCCGGTTTCTTTGTGAGTGATCATGAAGAGTTCTGCCTCAACGTTTTCCAAGGCACGCAAATCGACCAGCTAACGAGTGATGACGGCTCGCTTATGAAAGACAGGTATCTCGTCAATAGGGTCGCCACGCGTAATCCTTGGATAGTCGATGTTTACAAGTTCACCTCTGGATACATTCATTTTTCAAATCGCCACATTCAGGAAGCGCTTCGGAAAGGCGAGGGACCGAACGTGCGAATTGTAATCGGCCCCGCCGATTTTGATAGGGAACCTAAGCACTTTCTCGAACCCATGAGGTGCATGCACCATTTGAATTTTATCATTGAGTTTGCTTTGGATGACTGGTTTGCACGGATGTGCGTAGAACGAGGATTGACGAATCTCTGAAAACGCCCATCTTTCTATCGCCCGCCAAAATGTGGGTGACTGGAGGTGTCGTGCTTACGATGGTTCTTCGGCACCCCAACTGTGACGGTTGTTCCCGCCCTAAAGGGCGCGGTGTAGTTCCGAGAGGGGGAAAACTTCTCGGCCATCAAAACCGATGGACAGTTACTCCGTCACTCGTCGCATAAAGGCCCAATATGGAACCCATCGAGCAAGGTGAGAGCCAGCCGACCGCAATGAAATGCCGCCGCAACGTCATCCTCTAGCGGAGCCCAAAGTGGAACAATACCAAAGCGCTCTCACAGCGTCTTCAAAAAACCAGCGAACCGCATGACGCCTTCCGGCCAGGGGCCGTGTCCGCTTTCGCTATTGATGTGGCCTGAAAATCCCGCGTCGATCAAATCCGCGCCAAGCGTGTGCGCCAATTCCTCGCTTTCGGCAAAGGACGCAAAAGGATCGTCGCGGCTCGCGATCACGAGGGCAGGGAAAGGAAGTGGTTCGCCCGCAACGGTCAGGAAAGCTGGATCGAGCGCGTCGAGCCCGGCGAGAACCTTTACGGAAGGCGGGGCGACCAGAAAGCCGCCCTTGACCTTGCCGTTGCTTTCTCCTTTTGCCAGAAACGGCCCGGCATGCACGGCCGCGAGCACGCCGAGACTATGGGCTAGCAGGACGACCGGACGCTCTGCACGCGCGACTTCCTCGACGATGCGGTCCCGCCACGCGTCAAGGGCGGGATGCTCCCAATCTGCTTGAACGACACGGCGCACGGCCGGGATTTTGGCTTCCCAGCGGCTCTGCCAATGGTCCGGCCCAGACCCGCCGAGGCCCGGTATGATAAGAATTTCGGCCTCGGATGTACGCATCGAACAATCCCGCCGTTATCGTTCTGGTGGTCACGATCTTGCGAAAACCGAGATGTACCCTGACTCATTGGAAATCCGAAGGATTGCTTGTCATGCGACGATTTTTGGATTCGTCTGGCG
>JBOHJT010000153.1:0-7923 GCA_050728715.1 Methylocella sp. | reverse complement strand
CGGGATCGGCTGCCATTACATGGTCCAATGGATGGACCGTTCGACCGAAGGCTTTGCCCAGATGGGCGGCGAAGGGGCGAACTGGATCGGCGAGGCGCCTTTCTCGAAACGGGCGCACGTGTTTCAAAACCTCGGCGATGGCACCTACGATCATTCCGGCATCCTCGCGCTCCGCTTCGCCGTCGCCTCAAGCGTCAACATCACCTACAAGATTCTTTTCAACGACGCGGTGGCGATGACCGGCGGCCAGCGTCTTGAGGGCGGACTGACCGTCGAAATGATCGCGCGCCAGGTTGCCGCCGAAAACGTAAAGCGCATCGTCGTCGTCACCGACGAACCGAACAAATATCCGGCCGCCACGCGATGGCCGGAGGGGCTGACCGTCAAGCATCGTCGCGAGCTCGACGGCGTGCAGCGCGAGCTTGCCGCGGTTCCCGGCGTGACCGTGCTCATTTACGATCAGACTTGCGCGGCGGAAAAACGCCGCCGCCGCAAGAAGGGGGAGATGCCGGACCCGGACCGTCGCGTGATTATCAACGAGCTTGTGTGCGAAGGCTGCGGCGATTGCGGGGTGAAATCCAATTGCGTTTCGGTCCAGCCGCTCGAAACCGAGTTCGGCCGCAAGCGGGTGATCGACCAGTCGAGTTGCAACAAGGATTTTTCCTGCCTCGACGGTTTCTGCCCGGCCTTGGTTACGGTGCATGGCGCCCGCCCAAGGAAGGCCGAAATCAAACAACAGCAGGATTTTCCCGGCCTGCCGCGGCCCGAGGTCCGGGCAATCGGCGCCAAGCCCTGCGGGATTCTCGTGACGGGGGTGGGCGGCACCGGCGTCGTCACCATAGGCGCCATTTTGGGCATGGCGGCGCATCTCGAAGGCAAGGGCTGCGGCTCGATCGACATGGCGGGCCTCGCGCAAAAGGGCGGCGCCGTCTACAGCCATGTCAAGATCGGCGCCAAGCCCGGCGATATTCACGCGATCCGGGTGGCCGCCGGCGAAGCCGATCTTGTGCTCGGCTGCGATCTCGTCGTCTCCGGCACGAAGAGGGTGCTCGCCGCCGTGCGCAAGGACGAAACTGGGGTTGTCGTGAACACGGCGGAAATTTTCCCCGGCGATTTCACCCATGATCCCGATTTTTCGCTTCACCCGGAGGGCATCAAACGGGCGATACGTCAGGCCGCGGGGGAACGCGTCAACTTCATCGACGCAACCGGCATCGCAACCGCGCTGCTCGGCAATTCAATCGCCGCGAATATGTTCATGCTCGGCTACGCCTGGCAAAAAGGCCTCGTGCCGCTCGACGATGCGTCGCTCCTGCATGCCATCGCCCTCAATGGGGAAGCGGTTGACATGAACCAGGCGGCATTTTTGTGGGGCCGCCGCGAAGCCGCCAATTCCGCCGCGGTGGAAGCTATTGCCGCGCCTTTGCGCCGAAGCACCGCGACGCAACGGCAATCGCGATCCCTCGAGGAGTTGATTGAGAGACGCGTCTCCTTCCTTACGGCGTATCAAGATGAAGCTTATGCGAAGCGCTACTTGACTTATGTGAAGCACGTCGACGAAGCCGAGCGGGTCAAGGTGCCGGGCAGGCATGATCTCGCCGAGGCGGCCGCGCGCTATTATTTCAAACTGCTCGCTATCAAGGACGAATATGAGGTCGCAAGGCTTTATAGCGACGGATCGTTCGCAAAGCAGATCGGCGCGTCGTTCGAGGGCGATCCGCGCCTCGAATTTCATCTCGCCCCGCCATTTCTTGGCCGCAGGAACGAGCATGGCGAGGCCGTCAAATCCAGCTTCGGGCCGTGGATCATGCCGGCTTTCCGTTTGCTCGCCGCGCTGAAAGGGTTGCGCGGAACGCTTTTCGATGTGTTCGGCTATACGCAGGAGCGCCGCATCGAGCGCAAGCTGATCACGGACTATGAAATCTTGATCGAGGAAATTTTGGCCAATCTATCGCCGGACAATCATGCGATTGCGGTCGCGCTTGCCTCGGTTCCGGAAATGATCCGCGGCTACGGCTATGTGAAAACAAAGCATTTGAAGGCCGCCAAGGCCGAGGAGCAAAGTCTGTTGGAGCAGTTCCGCGCGGGACCGGCGCCGGTGAAACTCGCGGCGGAATGAGCCATGGCTTGGCGTCCGGCTTCGCTGGGATGATCGCGCAATTCGGCAGGATCGACATTGTCGTCGTAAGTGCCGGGCTGAAACGGGGCGCGGCGTTCCATGCGATGCCATCGAAACACTGGAACAGCCTCGCCTCTTTCCTTCGAGTTGCGGAGACGGTGGACCCTCACCTGGCATCAAGCGCATGGCATACCAGGGCAAAGAGCGGTGCAAACTCCGGCTGTTTCTCACGATTCCCGGCTTGTCCGTTGGACATTGCGACGATGTCCGACGTGATTAGGTCGCTCGGCGGTCGTTGGGATACCGTTACGGTAGTTGGGATACCGTTACAGCATGTGAATGCCGGAGGTCCGCTGTTATGGTATGTCCGTGAGCCCATCGATGCCGAAGCACCAGATGCACGTCCCAGCGCGGGAAAGGGCGCGCCTCATTTTCGGCGCGCTGATACTTGTGATGCTTCTGGCGTCGCTCGACCAGACGATCGTCTCGACCGCGCTGCCGACGATCGTTGGCGACCTCGGCGGGCTCGCGCACCTCTCCTGGGTAGTCACCGCCTATTTGCTCGCGACGACGGCCGTCGGGCCGCTCTACGGGAAGTTCGGCGACCTCCACGGCCGCAAGAGCGTATTGCAGGCCGCGATCTTGATCTTCTTGGCCGGCTCGGCGCTCTGCGGGATCAGCAGGAGCATGATCGAGCTCATCGCGTTCCGTGCCGTCCAAGGGTTGGGCGGCGGCGGGCTGATGGTGACGGCGATGGCGGTCGTCGGCGATATCATTCCGCCGCGCGACCGCGGCCGCTACCAGGGCATCTTCGGCGCCGTCTTCGGCGTGTCCACGGTGATCGGGCCGCTGCTCGGCGGTTTTTTCGTCGATCATCTCTCCTGGCGCTGGATCTTCTACATCAACTTGCCGATCGGATTGGCGTCGTTCGTGGTAATTGCAGCCGCTTTCCACGCTCAGCCGGCACAGCGGCAGCATGTAGTTGATTACCCCGGCGCCGCCCTGCTCGCCAGTGCGCTGTCCTGCATCGTCCTCTTCACCAGCCTCGGCGGCACGGCTTATCCGTGGGGGACGATGCCCATTATGGTGCTGATCGTCCTCAGTATCGTCCTGACGTCGGCGTTCATCGTCGTCGAGAGCAGAGCCAGGGAGCCGATTCTCCCGCTGTTGCTGTTCCACGAGCCCATCTTCGCCGTCGCGAGCGCGATCGGGCTAATCGTCGGGCTCGCGCTATTCGGATCGGTTACCTTTCTGCCGCTCTACTTGCAGGTGGTGAAGGGGGAAAGCCCATGGGCTTCGGGACTGCAACTGACACCGATGATGGCTGGTGTCCTCGTGACATCGATCATGAGCGGACAGTTCATTAGCCGCTTCGGCCGCTATAAGCAATTCCCTATCGCTGGAACGGCGTTGATGACGGTCGCGCTCTATCTGCTTTCCCGTCTCTCTGTCGATACGAGCGTTTGGTTCGCGTCCGCCTATATGCTCGTGCTCGGCCTCGGGCTTGGGATGGTGATGCAGGTCCTCGTGCTGGCGGTGCAAAATGCCGTCGAGTACGAGCACCTCGGCGTGGCCACGTCCGGCATGATTCTCTTTCGCTCCATCGGCGGAGCGGTGGGAGTCGCATTGTTTGGCGCTATCTTCGCCAACCGGCTGCAGATGCAGCTCGCCCAACTTCTCCCGGGGGGAGCACACGTCCCATCCGCGGCAAACCCGGCGGCGATTGAGGGACTCCCGCCGAGGGTCCACAACGCGTATATCGACGCCTTCGCCGCCTCACTGCGGCCCGTGTTCTTGGTTGCCGCGGCGATCGCGGTGCTTGCGTTCGTCCTGAGCTGGCTGCTGCGGGAAGCGCCTCTCCGTAAGACGGTCGAGGCCGAGGGTTTGGGCGAGAGCTTCGCGATGCCGCGCGACGCGAATTCTCTGCGCGAGCTCGAGCGCATCGTAACCGTGCTCGCGCGGCGCGAGAACCGCTGGCGCGCCTACGAGCGCCTTGCCGCCCGCGCGGACGTGCCGCTCTCTCCTCAGGAGATCTGGCTACTCGCCCGATTGGACGAGCGGGCGTCTGCAACCGCCGGCACGCTGGCGCGAGAGTTCCATGCGGAGTCAGGACAGATCTCCGCGCCTCTCGAAGAGCTCCGGCGGCGCTCGCTCGTCCGAGCCGCCGGCGGCAGGCAAATCGAACTGACAAGTGACGGCCGAGCGACGCTCGACCAGCTCGTCACCGCTCGCCGCGATGCACTCGCCGAGCTCCTGGCCGGCTGGTCGCCGGAAGAGCACCCGGAAGTCAAGGCGCTCCTCAGCCAGCTCGCACAGGCGTTCGTCAGCGAGATGCCCGCTCCAGCCAGACCGGACATCGTATCGTGAGGGATCTCGGCAGGCGGCTGCGGAAGCGTGCCCCCGCCGACACCGGCCAGCGCGCTGTTTCACGCCGCATCCTCCTCTGCTTGGTCCCCCGCATGAAGGCCCACGGGATCACGATCACCATGCTCAGAAACTCGACCGCATGCCCAAATTCCTGATACAGCAAAAGGGGACCATCGCGTTGCCGCGTGTTTTGCTTTCTTTGTGAAGGAATATCTAGCATCGGCCTTGAACAATAGATCGCCCAGGCCGTCGAGTGCTTGATCGCGTCCCGCGGCTAGGGCATGATCTTGAAAACACTTGCAGCGCTTTTGGATAAGAACATGCGGTAAAGCAAACAGATAGAGACCGCGAGCGGTTCAACCTAGAGCGATCAAGGTCGAGAGTGCGAATCGAAATCGCGGCTTTATGCGGGCGTGGCGGAACTGGTAGACGCGCTGGACTCAAAATCCAGTTCTGGCGACAGAGTGCCGGTTCGATTCCGGCCGCCCGCACCATTCTCATGAACTTAAAGATCGGATGTCGGCTGCTGGCGGAATCGGGCTGACCCTTGGATCGCCGCTATCCGAGACCTCGGCTATTTTTGCTGATCGAGATTCCGTGTGCAAGCATTTAGCCGCGAGAGGAGTTTCGCCTGATCTTGCTTGCGCAGCCCGTGCACCATCCGGGTCTCGATATCCTGAATAGTTTTGCGGCATTTTCGAGCCGCTTGCCGCCCCTCCTCCGTGAGGTCGATGACGATGTGACGAGCATCCGCCGGGTCGGCGCTCTTCTCCAGCAGGCCACGCCTGTAAAGCCCGGTCACGATCTCCTGTATGGACTGCCGGGTGATGGCGCAGCTGCGGGCGGCCTCTGAGCACGTCTGGTCGCCGCGCTCGGCCAGGACATCGAGTACAGCTGCCTGCGCCATACCGAGATCGCAATCCGCCAGCGCCCTGTCGATTGCGACGCGCAGGCCCAGTTGGAGCTGCTTCACGGCTGCGGAGAGTCGCTGTTCCAAACGGCCGGTCACTTGTATTTCGTCAGGTCCCTGAGGTATGATGTAAGGAACCTGACGAATATCATATTCGCTAACGTCGGCAAAGCGGCTTCGTCGCGCCACCGCGGCTTGGCTGGAAAAGTCGGCGCGGGCGCGCGTGCCTACGTGCTGGACGGAAGGACCCGATGATGGATGGTTCAACGTGGCTGCTGATTTGCGCATTCGCCATGGTGTTCTGCGCGCTGGGCGCCAGCGTCATCGAAGCCTTCGTCAACTACCGGACCTGGCGCCTGACCGGTCCGGCGGAATTCCAAGCCTACCATTAGGCCGCAGGTCCCAGGATCATCGCGTTTCTCGTTGTCCCTTACTCGCTCAGCGTCGTCCTTACGCTCGGTCTTCTGATTTGGCGTCCTGAGCCGGTACCCCAGTCCAACATCATTGCGGCGCTGGTGCTCAACGCGGTTCCGATTTTCGTGACGCTGGCGTCCCAGGTCCCACTCCAGCGCCGGCTCGATCGAGGCGGGTTCTCGGTGCGGGCGATCTCCAGGCTGATCCGCATGGAGTGGCTGCGCAGCGTTCCCCACCTTCTCAACGCGGCCCTCTTCCTTTGGATCATGGCGCAAGCGCTTGGCGTGCCCGGACGGGGAGTCCCGTCGTGAAGCTCCTCCTCTTCGGCGCAACTGGCGGCACGGGGCGTGAGTTGATCAGGCAGGCCCTCGGTCAAGGGCATAGCGTCACGGCGTTCCTGCGCGATCCGGCCCGGCTTGGGATCGAGCCTTCGAAGGTGGAGATTGCACAAGGCGATGTTTCCAATCGTCGGGCCGTCGAAGACGCGGCCCATGCCCAGGACGCGGCGCTCCGCGCGCTCGGAGCGGCCTCGCCCTTCAAGCGCAATCCGGCGCTCACGATCGGCATGCACAATATCGTCATGGCCCTGGAAGCAGCGCGCGTGCGCCGGTTCATCCATCTTTCGGGCGATACGGTTCATGAAGCCCGGGCGCATCACAACTTCTTGCGCCGGCGCGTAATCATTCCGCTGTTCCTGAATGCCACGGCGACTGACCACGAAATCGACGAAAGCATGATCCGGCAGACCCAGTCTCTTGGTCGACATGATTTTCCACGGCCGCGCCCGCCGCCTACCGCCGGATGTAGGATCACGGATCTCCGCAAGCGCTATCCTTTGCCGGGCTCGGAGACGCCGGGTCCGGCCGGGATCGCGCGAATCTCGCGCCGGAAGCCGCGGCGCCGGACCCGCGAAATCATCCCGCGACAAGATCGCCGCCGTCATGGCAATCCTCCCCGTGCTTGCCATCTTTAATCAGACCGCGGCCGATGCGAAAATCCCGCCAACGAGGCACGCCTTCAGGGACTTGGTGTTACACCCGCCCGATGCGGGCGACGCCCTCCTTGGCAATCTCGCTGTTCGGATCGAAGGCGAGCGCGCGCTGATAGGATTCGATGGCTTTCGCGCGATTGCCGGATTTTTCGTAGGCGAGCCCGAGGCCGGCCCAGGCTTCGGCATTCTTGTTGTCGACGTTGAGCGCGGCGTTGAAATCCTCGATCGCCTTGTCGCTCTTGCCGATGGCGAGCAGACTCTGCCCGCGTGCCTGGTAGGGCGCTCCGGCGAAAGGATCGCGATCGATCGCATTGTCGAAATCGGTGATTGCCTGCTCATGCAGGCCTTCCCGCTGATCGATCAACCCCCGGGCGTGAAACGCCTGGGCGGATTCGGGGTTGAGCTTGATCGCCTGGTCGAGATCGGACCGCGCCGCGTCGAGCTTGCCTTGAACGCGCAGAAGATTGGCGCGGCCGAGATAGGCCGGCGCGTGGTTGGGATCGGCGGCCACGGCGCCGTTGAAGTCGGCCAGCGCCGCGTCGTCGCGGTTGATCTGACGATAAGCGAGCGCCCGATTGGTCAAGGAGGCCGCATTGCCGGGAGCGAGCTTGATCGCTTGGCCGAAATCGGCGATCGCCTCTTGAAACTTGCCGATCCTCGCGTAAGCCACGCCGCGCGTGTTATAGGCTTCGGCGCTCGTTGGATTGCGCCGGATGACGTCGGTCAGGGACGCGAGGTTGGCCTCGGCCTCCCGCGGCGATTGGTTCGCCACTTCGGCGACGCCGGTCCCCTGCTTGCCGATGATGTTGGTCGCCGTTTCGCAGCCCCCTTGGGGCAGAAGAGCGGCGAGCAGCAAGAAACAACCAACACCGCGCCGCCGGGCCAGCTTGGCATTTTCGACCCCGGCCGCGAAAACCTTTATCCGGTCACCCTTGTCCAACTCGCCCGCCAGAAGTTGGCCGAGCGCCGGAGCATGGCTCCGAAAGCAGGCACCAGTCTCGCGGATCATCCAATCGCGCGCCTCCCCGCGCTCAGCGAGCCCCCGCCAAGGGCTTGGGCTTCATCGGCAGAAGCCCTTCGCGCTGCAGTTTCTTGCGGGCCAGCTTGCGGGCCCGGCGCACG
>JBOHJT010000152.1:0-7959 GCA_050728715.1 Methylocella sp. | reverse complement strand
GGCCGCCGAGCACTTGCGCCCAGGCCGCCGCATGGCTGCCCGAGGCACCGCCTCCACCGAGTAAGCGTGCGCCGGCAATCTTGGCCGCGAGGCCGCCAAAATTGGCGCCGACCCGGGCATAGCGCGCCGCGCGGGCGGAAAAGCGATTGGCGTCCTCGTCTTCCATGCGCCGGACCAGGCCTTAGGGAAGTGCGGCCTGCGAATGCGCCGGCGACATGACTTTAGTTGAGCGGACCGTATACTGTTCCGGAGTGTTTGCAACATAGGGCTGTTTGCAGTCCGCTGCGCCCATGGCCGGCACCGAATGAAATTCAAGCTTCCGTATCGGATTGGGCTCGCGCGATTGTCCATCCTTGGGGTTCTGGTTGGCACTATTGCCGGGGCCGGAGCCTTGTTTTTCCGTGATCTGATAGGGCTCATCCATAACGTAGCTTTTTTGGGTGAGTTCTCGATCGAATATGATGCCAGCCGGTTCACGCCGCCTAGCCCTTGGGGCGCATTTATTATCTTCGTTCCAGCCCTCGGCAGCTTCATCGTTACTTACCTGGTCGAGAAGTTCGCGCCGGAAGCGCGCGGCTCCGGCGTGGCGGAGGTCATCGATGCGATCTATTACCGCGCAGGCGTGATCCGGCCGGTGGTCGGGGTGGTCAAGTCACTGGCTTCCGCGGTTTCAATCGGAACGGGTGGGGCAGTCGGACGCGAAGGACCGATTGCCCAGATCGGCGCCTCCTTCGGCTCATGGCTCGGGCAGATTATCGGGATGGCGCCATGGCAACGCGTCACGCTGGTGGCAGCTGGTGCCGGCGCCGGCATCGCCGCGACTTTCAACACGCCGATTGGCGGGGTGATGTTCGCGGTTGAGCTGATGATGCCGGAATTGAGCGCGCGCACGATTCTGCCGGTCGCGCTCGCCACCGGCACGGCGACCTTCATTGGCCGTATCTTTTTCGGCATTCACCCGACGTTCGTGGTTCCGGCGCCAGTCATGTCCGAGGGCCCACCGACATTAGTTGCACTGCTTATCTACGCACTGCTTGGGGTGCTGACGGGACTCGCGGCCGCTGTCTTCATCCGCGGCCTATATCTTGCCGAGCAACTCTACGAGCGTATCGGCAATCCCTATGCGCGCCACGCCGCGGGCATGCTGGTGTTCGGCCTGCTCATCTACGTGATGCTTAGCTATCACGGGCATTATTATATCGAGGGCGTCGGCTACGCCACCGTTCAAGCGATTCTGGCCGGCGGCTTAAGCGTGCCAGCGCTGCTCCCGCTGCTGTTCGCGGCCAAGTTGTACGGGACGTGGACAACCCTGGGTTCGGGCGGCTCGGGCGGCATCTTCTCGCCTTCGCTGTTCATGGGTGCGACCATGGGTGCTGCCTTTGGCATTTTAATCACAGGCATTTTTCCAGTCGCTGGGATCAGTGCCGCCACCTGCGCCATAATCGGCATGGCTGCCATGGTAGGCGGCGGCACGGGTGCCGCCATGACAGCCGTCACTATGATCTTCGAGATGACCCGAGACTATGGTGTTGTGCTGCCAAGTATCATTGCCGTCGCGCTTGCCATCGGAGTCCGCCGCCTGCTGTCCCGGGAGAGCATTTACACCATCAAGCTCGTCAACCGCGGGCATTTCGTGCCCGAGGCGCTGCATGCCAACCTTTTCTTGCACCGCCGCGCAAGCGAGGTCATGGAGCGTGACGTGATCTTGCTGCCGGCGGAGGCGGATTATGGCACAGTGCTGCGGCAATCAGGGCGGGCCAGCGGCTTGAAGCGGGCGGTGGTGACGCGCGGCAATCACATAACTGGCGTTGTCAGCGTAAACACCGCCGTGCACCGTGGCCTCAAGGAACGTTTTACCGGGGAAACCCTTCGCGACGTGGCGCAGCGCAACTTCATCATCGCGCGAGAGAACGATGTGGTGTTCAACGGTATGGCGCGCATGGCGCGCCGTGGCGCCAGCATAGCCATAGTGATAAAGGGCCGCGGCCGGCCGTATGCCTGCCACGTTATCGGAACTATTAGCAAGGAGCAAATCGCCGATTCGGTGGCCGAAAGTATCAGGCCTTACGCGGATTAACGGAGCCAGCGATGGGGCGACCGGCATGACTGAATGGCCGGGCGGTTTCTACCGCCGCGATATTGGCGGGTGGGGATTGGCGCGTGATCCGATCCAATTGAACCGGATCAAACCTGGCAGCCCGCGCTTTTAGCGGAAAATCCCCGGCCGTGACCGACGCCGCGCGCAACACCACGTGGGCCGGTGTTTAAGGATAGTGAAGGGCGGTGCCTGGCGTTCGCGCGGCCTTCCATCCCGCATTTTTGCTAGGACAAGGGGGATTCCCGCAGCTGCCGAATTTTTTACCCGTCCGTTACCGTGGTCAAGGAATCATGGAGTCTTTCGCATCAGAAGCATCCACAGAATGAACGCGATTACAGCTACGATTACAACTACCAACAGCAACCACAGCAACCAGCTGTGGCCCGAAGTGATGACAACGCCTCCTACAGCGATGGGGGCAGTTGCGCCAACAAAAACTTGTGCCGCCGTGTCGCTGCCGATCACCGTAACGTCGAGCGTGCAGGCGTCGAGGAGCGGTTCCCCTTTCACGCCGGCCGCAACGCAGACCGCTCGCGCACGCTCGTATAGTTTCGGATCGAGATCGTTCGCGTAAAACGGCTTTGTAGGAATACCGTTTTCAATCTCCCTTTCACCGCAGACCGACAGCAGCGACTCGTTCGATGGGACGCGCCAGCTATCGGCGTAGCGGTGATAAAGATCTACGAAGGAAAACGGGTTCGCCAGCACTATTCCGTCGCGCGTCTCAATCTCGTTGACGTTTCCGTTGGCGTTGGCGAGAATACCGCGCACCTTGGCGGGCCAACGGCCGACGCGCACGGAGACGTTGATCCACGTGGCGTTGACTTCGGCGCGCACGATATCGCCGCTGCGGCGCGTGATAAAGTACACATTGCCGCTCCGTGAGACTTCGACGCCGCCGGGCAGCGAAAGCGACTTGCCGTCGCCCAGATCATTGGGCTTGCCATCGATGACGAGCCGCGCCGGCGCAACGCAGACGGCAACGCGAGTCTTGCCAATTTGCGTCGCGACAGCCTTGTTGACCGATGCATTCGGCCACGTCGGCGCCCCCGACGCTTGCCGTGTCTGGACGACGAATTCTGGACCGGCTTGCGCCAGCACAAAGTCGCCCGACGCTTGGAAATCGTAGAGCAGACCGTCGAAAGTCGTCAGATGGGTGTCGCCGACGCTGCCCGGCGGCCGCGAACCAATGGCCACGTCATAGGGTTCAGTCCCCACCGGGATCGGGAACCCCGCCCCCGTCAGCACGGTGTTGGTGGCCGTGTTGATCACCGAGACAGAGTTGGAGCCATTATTCGCGACATAGGCGTGTTTCCCGTCCGGGCTGAAGGCGACCCCAGCAGGGTAAGTCCCCACCGGAATCGGGAGTCCCGGTCCCGTCACCACCATGTTGGTGGCCGTGTCGATCACCGAGACAGTGTTGCTGCCCGTATTCGTCACATAGGCGTGTTGCCCGTCCGGGGTGATAGCTACCCAAAAGGGGGCACCGCCCACCGGGATCGGGAACCCCGTCCCTGTCAGCACGGTGTTGGTGGCCGTGTCGATCACCGAGACAGTGTTGTCGCCCTGATTCGCGACATAGGCGTGTTTTCCGTCCGGGGTGACGGCGACCGCTCGGGGAAATTCCCCACTGGGATCGGGAATCCTGTCCCCGTCAGCACGATGTTGGTGGCCGTGTCGATCACCGAGACAGTGTTGTCGCGCGTATTCGCGACATAAACGTGTGTCCCGTCCGGGGTGACGGAAGCCGCAAAGGGGCCATTCCCCGCCGGGATCGGGAACCCCGTCCCCGTCAGCACAATGTTGCTGGCCGTGTCGATCACCGAAACGTTGTTTGAGTTGGCATTCACCACATAGGCGTGTGTCCCATCCGGGGTGATGGTTACCCCAAAAGGGAAATTCCCTACCGGGATCGGGAACCCCGTCCCCGTTAGCAAGGTGTTGGTGACGGTGTCGATCACCGAGACATTGTTGTCGTTAGCATTCGGCACATAGGCGCGTGTCCCATCCGGGGTGACCGCTACCCCATAGGGAAGAGACCCCACCGTGACCGTGGCCACCACCTTGTTGCTGGCCGTGTCGATCACCGAGACAGCGTTGGAAAGATTGTTGGCCACATAGGCGAAGGGCGCCGCCTCCGCCGGCCGGGCCATCAAGCCGAGCCCCATCGCCAGCACGGCGAAGAGGGCCATAAATCCCCGCGCCCAGAAGGCGCGGCTTCCATTACTCTTGTTGCAATGCATCATAACCATTCTCCCCATTACGATGCCTTATCATCGGCCGCCGACCGTGTCACAAATCTCGCATCGCCCGGATCGATTGTCACGAAACCATTGCCTCCGCGCCCCCTGTTCAGGGGTTGCCAGGAGACGGACGGCGATGGCGCGTGATCCGGGCCGCGGCGCGGCGTTGATGGACTTGCGGCCTGTCTGGATACATCTTGCGCCGGTGAGCGCCCTTCTTTTCGACACCCTTCGCCTGTCCCGCACGCTGCGGGACAAAGGCCATTTCACGCCGGAGCAGGCGGAGGCGCTCGCCGAAGCGTTGGGGGAAGCGGCGCAAGGCGATCTTGCCAGGAAGGCCGATTTGGCGGCCGTCAAGGCCGACTTGGCGGCTCTCAAGGCCGAGCTCAAAACCGATATCGCCCAAGCAAAGGCCGATATCCTCAAATGGGTCGTGGGCGCGATTGGCTTTCAGACCGTCGTCATTTTGGGAGCGCTCGTCTCCCTTGTCAGGATTTTCGCCAAATGATCGAGGCCCGGTGCGGACGCAATCGCCGCTCGCCTATGCGAAAGATCGTGGCGCGGGACTTGCTTCCGCCAGTTAGCCGCCGCCCCGTCCCGTGCTGAAAGACGCTGGTCATGCCTCATCTGAGCCATTGCCCCGCCGGCTCGCGCAACCTAGGGTTGGTCACGCTCTTCCGCGCAATCGCACCTTATTTCCGCGCATTCTTACCTGTCTCAAGCCGCCGGATGTAAGTGGCCATGTAACGTTTTCCTCCCCAATCTTACCAAAATGTTTCACGTGAAACATTTTGGTAAGATTGACGCGCAAAACCGGACAAAACCCCCCAGGCGAAAAAGGCTTCCGTAATCTGGCTGACGCAAGTGTTGATTTGCCTCTGCCTTGCGCTTGAAAGAGCCGGCCAGGCAGGCGACAAGCCCGCATGCTCCATATCAACGACATCACTCTGAGGCTCGGGCCACGGGTACTTTTCGACAAGGCGACCGCCGCCCTTCCCGGCAATGCGCGTGTAGGCTTCGTCGGCCGCAACGGCGCCGGAAAGACGACGCTGTTCAAAATGATCGCGGGCGAGCTCGCGCCGGACGCGGGCGCCATATCGCTCCCGCGTGCGACGCGTCTTGGCCGTGTCGAGCAGGAAGCACCAGGCGGGCCGCGAAGCTTGATCGATTTCGTTCTTGCCGCCGATCTCGAACGCGCGCGCCTGATGGCCGAAGCCGAGACCGCGGCCGATCCGGCCCGCATCGGCGAGATTCAAGCGCGCCTCGTCGATATTTGCGCGCATGCGGCGCCCGCGCGGGCAGCCTGCATTTTGGCCGGTCTTGGCTTCGATGAAGCGGCGCAACAACGGCCGCTAGACGAATTCTCCGGCGGCTGGCGGATGCGCGTCGCGCTCGCCGCCGTTTTGTTTTCGAGCCCCGGTCTTTTGCTCCTCGACGAGCCGACCAATTACCTCGATCTCGAAGGCACGCTCTGGCTGATCGATTATCTCAAGCGCTATCCGGCAACGATCCTTGTCATCAGCCACGATCGCGATTTGCTCGATGCCGTTTGCGATCATGTTCTCCATCTCGATCAAGCCAAGCTCACCCTCTGGCGCGGCAATTATTCGAGTTTTGAGCGACAGCGGCGCGAACGGCAAGCGCTCGCGCTCAAACAGAAAAAGAAACAAGACGGCCAGCGCAGGCACCTTCAGTCTTTCGTCGATCGCTTCCGCGCCAAGGCGACAAAAGCGGCGCAGGCCCAGTCGCGCCTGAAAATGCTCGCCAAGATGGAACCCGTGATGGCGATCGTCGACGGACAAGTCCCGCCCTTCCATTTGCCCTCGCCGAGGAAGCCTTTGAGTCCGCCGCTTATCGCGATGGACAATGCGAGCACGGGCTATGGCAAGGAGTCGGTCTTGCGGCGACTTTCGCTCTCTATTTCGGACGACGACCGGATCGGCCTTCTCGGCGCCAACGGCAATGGCAAATCGACGTTCGCGAAGCTTGTCGCCGGAAGACTGAAAGCACATGGCGGCGGCATCCGGCGCTCGTCGCAACTGGAAGTGGGATTCTTTGCCCAGCATCAGATCGATGATCTCGACCCGAAGGCAACGCCCTATCAATGCGTCGCCTTGCTCATGCGCGAGGCGGCGGAGGCAAGGATTCGCACAAAATGCGCGCAGCTCGGCTTTCCGAATGTGAAGGCGGACACGACGGCCGCGCAATTGTCCGGAGGCGAAAAAGCCCGGCTTCTCTTGGGACTGGCAAGCTTCAAGGGACCTCACCTGTTAATTCTCGACGAGCCGGCCAATCATCTCGACATAGATAGCCGCGCCGCCTTGATCGAGGCGATCAATGACTATCGGGGCGCGGTTATCCTGGTGTCGCACGACAAGTATCTCCTCGACGCCTGCGCCGACCGCCTTTGGCTCGTGGAAGCAGGCACTGTCAAACCGTTTGACGGCGACATCGACGACTACAACGAATATATCCTCGCGCGAGCCGGCGGCGGCAATGGCAGGCAAATGAAGCAGGACCGCGGCGAAGCCAGGCAAGCGGCTCCGGAACGCGATGCGAGCCCGCGGGCCGCAAGAAACGCGGCCCAGTTAGACAAGCGCGTTTCGGCGATCGAGGCAAAGATGCGCAAGTTTCACGATCTCGTTTCGCGCATCGACAAGGCGCTCGCGGAGCCCGAGGTGTTCATCGAGGTTCCGGCCAAGGCGGCGTTTTTGTCCTCCCAGCGCGGCGAGCTTGCGCGAATTCTCGCTGCCGCCGAAGAAGAATGGCTGCGCCTTGTTGGCGATCTCGACGCGGCGCGGGAAGGAGCCGCGCGGACCGAATAACCATGTTGCTCACGATCGCCGGTCTAGGAGCTAAATTTTGTGACGCATAAGTTCGAGGATATACCAGAGCCCCAAGGCGAACAGAACCAACAGCGACAGCAAAACCAGAAGTGCGAGAATCCTGGTTTTTACCGGAAATGTCCGGATTTGCGGGCGCGCGGCTTCCGCTCCGCTCGCGGCCGGCGCCGCCGGCCAGTCAAGCGCGCCCCGCCAGAAACAAATCGCCGCGGCGATCGTGCCAGTATCGCTGATCGATAACAGGCAGCCGGGATAGGTTGGCCTGCCTTCCCCGTCGAAGCCGATTTCGACGTTTTGCGGCCCCTCCGGCGAGTCGCTCGCCGCACCCGATTTGATGACGGCGCGCTTGGCCGCGAGGAGACCTTGAAACGCCGCCTTTAGCGCGGGCTGCTTGATACAATAGGCAATCTCCGATGGCGTGAAATTGGCACGGTAGAATTCGTGCAGCGCATAATCCTCGGCGTCTGGCAGAGCCGCGATATTTTCAATTTCGAGGCCCAATCCTTTCGATCCGTGCAACCCGGCGACCGCGCTCCCGGGCGGACCCCCATCGGCCGCGACAGGCGTGATTTGCACGAGCGCGCTCCTGCCCTCCAAGAGACTGCCGATCGTGAAGCGTGCCCGATTCGTCATAAAAGTTCCAACTTGCTTCTTCGCAGAATTGCCCTTCCGGCAACCTCCAAGAACTAGCGCATGCGACTTGCGAAGGAAAGGCCTGCGCCGGGACATCGTCGTACCACTGGCGGCGATGAACCCTGTAAGGACAGCCCTTGCC
>JBOHJT010000151.1:0-8010 GCA_050728715.1 Methylocella sp. | reverse complement strand
CCGTTGGATGGTCCTCGATGTTCATGGCGCTACCCTTGCGATTGCCAGCTCGGCATCGATTTTAGCCATTATCGGCGATCGCCGAACGCGGGCTCGGATGGCGGCGATCTCTTCGTTCCCACTCCGCAGAGCAGGTGGCACTCTCGATTGGCCAGTTACTATAATAAAATTAGTGACTTGTCAATATGTAGGTTATTGCAAAATATAAGCGAATCGGCTATTTGCGATCGATGCGAAGCGGATATGACCAAGACTGCCCGGTTGCGAAAGCCCTCGATATCGTGGGCGAAAAATGGGCTTTGCTCGTGCTGCGCGATTTGTTTCGCAAGGGGCCGTTGCGGTTCCAGGATTTTTCGGCGGGACTGCCGGGCGTCGCGCCGAACACGCTGTCCGCGCGGCTCAAGACACTCGAAAAGCTGGGCGTGATCGGGACGCGGCTATACGAGCAACATCCCCCCCGCTTCGAATATTTTTTGACCGACAAAGGCCAAGCGCTAGGCCCGGTGCTGAAGGCGCTCTATAAATGGGGAGAACTCTATGGATGAAATCGTCCAGCGCGCGCTTTATCATCTAAACTTTTTGGGATCATGGTCTCAGCCAGCCGCGAGAACCGCCAGAGCCGCATCGAGCATCCCGCCGGGAAGCCAAACGACGCAGGGCCCGGCCGTCCAGATCAGCAGCATCCGCAAAGTTTTGTCTGGCCAGAGCGGCGCCAGAACCGCGCGGTAGAGCGCCATTTGCGCGAGATATTCGGCGGGTGTGCCGTCGAGTGGGCAAGGTGCGCCGGTCTTGTAATCGGCGGCGAGAATTTCTTTCCGGTTTTCGCCAATCCGGTCCACCCGGCCGTCGACATCGATTGTCCGCTGCCCAAGTGTTATTGTGCCCGCCAAAGACACCTCAGCTTTCGAATCTTGCCCGAACAAACCGGCAAGCTCGGGTAGATCAATCACCTTGAGCACCTCCAAGGCGAGATTTTGCCGCGCCGTATCGTCGAGGCCGTTGGCCCGCGCGGCTAGGAAAGCCAGCGCCGCGCCGCGCCGCTGCCCTGCGGCGATGCCCGGCAGATATTGCAACAGCAAATGCATCAGGCGGCCGCGCCGCGAGGCTTCGCGTCTTGCTTGCGTAGGTCCGGTACCGTCGAGACGGCCGCCCGTCGCAGCCGTGTTCGAAGGCCTCACTGGCGGCATCACTGTAGCCTCGAACCGGGCGGCGCGGCGGAGCCAGTCCGGCAAGACCACCGCAGGGGCAGCGGCGGCGCCGCCGGGCAAATCGGCGGCAGGCGCGCCGCTCCCTTCCGAGACAAGGCGCAGAATTTGATCCTCGCCATTCCAGAACGCCGGCACCGTCTGAATTCCTGCTTCGTTGGCGAGAACGGCCTCGAGCATCTTGGCCCAGCAGGCGGGATCTGGCTCTTTCGCGCCATGAAACCCGGCAACATAGAGACGTTCTTCGGCGCGGGTCAAAGCCACATAGAAAAGCCGCCCGTACTCTTCCCTTGCCGCATCGCGTGCCTTGCCTCGCGCGGCGGCAATCGCCTCGCAATCGAGATCCCTCCCTGGCGACCACGCGATGGTTTGTTCGCCAGGCACCTTCGTGTCGAGCGCAAAGACTCTTGGGTCGTGGCGTGGCGGCGGCACGCCACAGGTATCGGGAAGGAACACGATTTTCGCTTCGAGCCCCTTGGCCGCATGGATGGTCATGACGCGCACCGCATCCGCGCCGGTCTCCATATCGCGCTTGATCGAGTACTCCAACTCCGCGAGATCGTTGAGAAAGGCCGCGAGCGAAGGCGCCCTCTCTTCTTCATGGGCCATGGCGAGGCTCAAGAATTCGTCGAGCGCGTCGCCTGCTTCTAGGCCGAGCCTTCCTTCCATGTCGCGGCGTCCGCCATCCGCGCCGAGAAGACTCGCATAGAAAGCGAACGGACCGCCGCCCGCCCGCGCGCGCCAGCGAGCGAGCTTGTTCATGGCCCCGGAATGCTTTGTGTCCGCGGAGGCTTGGAGCGCATCGAAAAGACTTGCCGCCCGGCCCGGCGCGAGCGCCATGAGATCGGCGTCGTCAAGCCCAATGAGCGGCGATTTCAGCACGCAGGCGAGCGCGAGATCGTCTTGCGGAAGCAGGCTAGCGCGCCCGGCTGCCATGAGATCCATGACGGCCATATGATGCGTGAGCTCAAGGCGGTCGGCGCCGGCCGTGCGGATTCCGCTCTGTTTCAGGGCCCGGATCATCGCCTCGAAAAAAGGCCCGCGTGTGCGAACGAGGATCAAGATGTCGCCGGGGCGCACCGCCCGCCGCCGCAAGGTTTTGCTATCGTGCACAAATTCGTTGGAACCTGGTTTCATGAGATGCGCGATCTTTCGGGCAACCCGCTGGGCAACAAGATTGGCCGGGTCTTGCGCATCGAGAAGATCGAGCGGAAGCGTCCACGCGTGGGGATCCTCGCCGGACTGCGCCGCGGCGAGCGGCCAGAGTTCGACAAGACCCGGCAACTGATGTTTTAACGCTTGGTGCCGCATCCAAACGTCATTCGCCGCGACAAGGCCGGCCTTGTGATCCCCGTGCTCGAAAACCTTGTCGATCGCGGAAAGAACGCCGGGCGCCGAGCGAAACGACAAGGTGAGCGGCACGTGCGCGAAAGGTTGCCCGCCCGCCGTAAATTGGGTTTCGAATTTTCGCCGCATCTTGTCGAACATGTGCGGGGCGGCTCCCTGGAAGGAAAAGATCGATTGCTTCTCGTCGCCGACCGCAAAGAAAGTGCGGGGGCCGGGGCTTTGCCCGTGCCCGACCGCGAAATCGCCAGTGACCTCTTCGAGAATTTTCCACTGGGCCTCGCTCGTGTCCTGCGCCTCATCGACGAGAACATGGTCGATTCCGGAATCGAGCTTGTAGAGCACCCAGCGCGCGTCGGAGCGTTCGAGCAGAGCCAAGGTCTTTTCGATGAGATCTTCGAAATCGAGAATTCCCCGCGTGGCTTTCTCCTCACGGTAGCGCTCGAAGATCGCACTCGCGACCATGATCAGCGCGCGCGTGCGATCGAGTGTCGCGGCGGCCTTGCGTTCCTCGCGAAGCGCACCGAGGCGATCCTGCTCGGTGCAAAGCTCGGCCGCAAGTTCAGGATGCGCCCGCGCGATATGCTGTGTCACTATAGACTCGCGGGGGGTGCCTTTGCCTTCTTCGATAAAAAAGATCGCGAGATAGCAATCGAGACACTCCTTAAACTCGCCTTCAGAGCGCCGCGACCGGTAGGCCAAAGCCGCCCGCCCGAACAGCTTTGCCACTTTCCGATCATTTGCACTTCGTTGGTCAAGAAGTGCCGCCAGGTCATTCCAGCGCTCCGGCGCGATGCCATCCTCGGCCATCTCGCGTTCGATCCGAACACTATCGCGGCCCTTCGCCAGACCTAGGGTCCGGCGCAAAATCTCCGCCGGCTCTTGAGGCCACCTCGCGCGCGATATGGCACTCTGCTTCATCGCTTCTTTGATGAGCTTTTCAAAATCGTCCGGCCCGCACTCCTCCGTGATTCGTCGCACGGCGGCGCCGAGCTGGCCCTCGCCGGAAATCGCTTCGGCCAGAACCGCGCGCTGGGCACGCCGCAGCAGTTCCGCCTGACGCAGATCGTCGGGCACTTCGAAGCGGGACGGGACATTGGCCTCGAACGGAAACAAATGCAGCAGCCGTTCGCAAAACGCATGGATCGTTTGAATCTTTAAGCCGCCCGGCGTCTCGATTGTGCGCGCAAAAAGCTTGCGGGCCAGGGTCAATTGCTCACTGCTTGGCACCGGCGCCCCGGTGGCAACAATCTGCTGGCCAAGTTCGGCATCGGCAAGCTTCGTCCAATCGGCCAGCTTATCGAAGACACGCAATGCCATATTCGAGGCTGCTGCCTTGGTAAAGGTCAGGCAAAGGATTCTCGAAGGCGCGACGCCTCGCAGGAGAAGCCGGATGACACGGCTCGCGAGAACATGCGTCTTGCCCGTTCCGGCATTGGCCGAAACCCACACCGACTGGCTTGGATTTGAGGCCTGGTGCTGCTTGCCCCGCGTATCGGCCGGGATGTCGAAGGATGCCATTATATGCCGCCGCCCTCCGGCTCACCGCCCAGCGACCATTCCTTGACACGGGCGAGATGATCGTAAGCATTGTAGCGCTTCGCGAATTTCGGAAACGGACGCGGCGGGTAGGCTGTCGCCTCGTCGCGGAACTGGTTGAGCAGCGCGATGAGACCGCGATAATGGTCTTCCGCGACATCCATAAGATCGGCTTTGGCGAAATCGACGGGCCTTTCCTCGCCGCCGCGGGCTCCTCCGAGCTTCAAATAAAGTGCCTCGACCGACTCAAAGTTCCATCCGAGGTTGAAGGCGCCACGCGCGGCCATCGCCGCTTCCAAGGTCAGTTGCGGCGCGAAGCCAACTAAAATTTCATTCATTCCCGGCGGGGTCCCGGTTTTGTAATCGACGAGCGTCACCGTTCCATCGGTATCCAGTTCGATCCGGTCCGCGCGCGCCGTCAGCACGAAGGCCGAACAGTCGGCAAGAACAAAATCAAGTTTGCCTTCGGCCTCGGTTTTGATCGCTTTGATTTCATCGCGGCGTCTTGCTTCGAAACCGAGATAGAAATCGATTGTTTTTTCGAGCCGGGGCCAGTTTAGCGCGGCGAAATCGGCGTCTTGCAATTGCGCGGCGAGCTTTTCGCGCAGAAGGGCACGAAGTTTTTCTCGTGCGTCTTGTGGCAGGGGTCCTACTAGGTGGCCTTCGACAAAGCGCTCAAGTGCCGCGTGAATAGCGCTTCCGAATTCTCCCGCGCCCGAGGTGCCGCCGACGGGATCGAGTTCCTTCAGCCGTAGAATCCTTTCGGCATAAAGGGCGTAGGGGTCGCGCCGCAGCGTCTCGATCTGGGTGACGCTGAGGCGCTTTGGGCGCCGCTCGACCGGCGGCCTCGGTAACGGCCTTTCGCTTGACGCCGGCAACGAGGCCGAAAGGTCGATTGCCCGCGCAAGGCGCAAATAATAATCCCCGCGTTCCCTGCATGTTTCCCACCCGGCATCACCAAGCGCCGCCATGCGCTGAAGGAACCGCGACGCAACCGCCGGCGCGCCATCACGTTTGCGGGCGCGGCTCAAAATTACTTTGCTTCTGCCCATGGCTTGCGCGAAATCATGCGCCGTCTGGCCGAGTTTGCGCTCCGGCGGCGTCAGGCCCAGCGCGGCGCGCATGGGCCGATTAAGAAAAGCGTCGGTGCGCGCCTGAGGCGGCCAAACCGTCTCGTCGAGGCCACCAAGCAACATCACATCGGCGTCGACGAGGCGCGCCTCGAGAAGCCCGAGGATTTGGAGGCGCGGACGCGCCCGCGTCGTATCGCGCAGGATGACCTCGCCCGCCACCGCCGCGAAAAAAAGCCCATAGGATTCGACATCGAAGACCATGCTATCTGAGGCATTTTGCATAAGCTCATCGAATAGAGCGTCGAGCGCCTCGCGATCCTCGTCTTCCACGCTAACATCTTCACCGCTTGTGATCGACTCGATCGTATCGCGATGCGCCGCAACCCACCGGTCCAGGGCGAGTTTGTCGCGCAAGTTCAAGAGCGGCGCGAATTGGGCGCCAAGGCGAACCAGTAGATCTTCGAGGCTCGCCCATTCTTCGGCGGAAATTCGCTTCTTGGCCGGATGCGCGAAAGGATCCTTCGCTTCCTCGCGCGCCGTCGCAATCAAAGCGGAAGGTGCGCCGGCAATGCGCTCGGCAAGGCATCCAGCGGCGCTGGCCGAGCGCAGCAGGCCGATTTCGAGAAGCGCGGCGCGCCGGGGAATTTCCTCGCGGGAGAGACCCAGCCGCAGCAGCGGATGCGTGAAGAGAGCGGCGAGATCCGGCGCCGCCATCTTGCTCGCGGCACAGGCGATCGCGAGCCGCGCCAGCGCGCCAATAGGGCTCGTGCTTAGGGGTTCGCCGGCGGAGTCCTCGGCAGCGACGCCCCAGCGCAGCAATTCCGCGCGCACTCGCCGTGCAAGCTTGCGATCCGGGGTGACGAGCGCCGCCGTCTCGCAAGGCGTTTCCAAAACGTGCCGCATGGCGATCGCGAGCGCCAGCGCTTCCTCGCGCTCGTCGGCGGCCTCGATCAAACTGACCCCTTGCAGCGCGGCATCGAGTTCGTTGGCATCCACGCTTCCACGATAGGCGATCCATTCGCCGGTCGACTCCGCCGGACGCAAGGCCTCGGAAACAAACTTTCCGCGCGTGACAAGGTTTGGAATGGCCTCGCCGAGGCTCACAACAACTTCGCGCTTAACTTGGAGAAGCCCGAGAAGGCGGGAGAGCGCGGCTTGCGGATGGGTGAACGAGGCCTCGATATTTTGGCCGGGATCGCCCGCGATCATCGCCCATGCGCGATCGTCGAGATCAAGATCGAGGCCAGGCAGCACGACCGCGCCCTTCGGCGCCCGCGCGATTGCCGCAAGCAGGCGCGCGGTCGCGCGATTGGTGCCCGTCGAGCCGATCGCGATGACCGGGCCGCTTAGCGTGCCATCTTGCAGGCGCCGGCTTTGCGCCTCGATCAGCGCAACCTGGCGCCGCGCTTTGTCCACCAAATTGCATTCGGCGAGAATCGTTGGCCATTGCTTGATCGCAATATTGAGGAAATCGAGCGTGATCCGCCAATAGCGGTCGAACTCGGGCAGAACGAGAGGATCGAGGGTTTTCCAGGCTACATCCTCGATGATTAATTCATCGATGAGGTTCGCGAGCTCGCCGGACAAATACCAGGCATCGGCGGGAGTCGTCGCGACAAGAAAAGACTCGCGCGTATCGCACTTGTATATGCCTTGCGCGTCGACCGAGACGATCGCATGGCTCAAGGCGCGCGCCCAAGTCAGGATAAGTCCGGCGAGCTCCATCCGTCGCGCGACCTCGCCCGCCGCCTCGGGGAGACCCGGCTCATGGGTGCCGGCAAGCCCCGCTTCATCGAAGAGCAGGCTTGTCTCCGTTTCTTCCAGCGCGCCGAGCGGTAGAATCCGCGGCAACAGCACCGAGGAGCGGTGTATCGCGCGGGAAAATTCATCAGCGAGCGCCCGCGCCGCGCGCCGCGTCGGAACATATATCGTGGCTTCCGCTATTTCGAGCGGACCGAGATTGCGCGAATAGCCATCTACGACGCGGCCTTCAAAAAGCGCGGAGGTGAAGGTTTTCAAAAAGGGCGCGCCAGGCGCGATGGTAAAAACGTTCGCTGCCTGCATGAAGCTTTCGGCCTGAGCTTGCGGAATGATCGCGGCCCGCATCCTACACGGCTTTACGTGCCTGCCCCAAGCTTGCCGCGCGGTTCGCACCAAAATGTTTCACGTTACACGGGGCGCCCCGGCCCCTTAGTTTCCAGTTGCTGCGTCCGAATTCAGCACGAATTAGCTTGCAACGTGTACGGTGTTACCGTACCATTGGAGGGCATGAGAAGACGGAGCATCCGCCATGGAGATTTAAAACGGTTCATCGAAGTTGACGGCGACCGCGAAATCCGGCGCGATCTCGTCGACAGGGTGCGCCACATTCTGACCGCCTTTATTGCCGCGCCGGACGTGGACGGTGTAGGGGGTCAACTCGCCTGGCGCATCGACAAGCTTACCGGCGACCGGCCGCAACATGGAGCGTGCCGGCATCCGGCAACTGGCGGATCACCTTCACTCTCGACAGCGGAGAAATCCGCAACCTGAACCTAGAGAACTATCATTGATGGACGGCGTACCTGTTAAGATCGGCATGAAGCCATCGCATCCCGGTGAATTCATCCGCGAGGAAATCTTGAAGGAACTCGGGCTATCCGTGGCCCGGGCCGCTGCAGTGCTGGGCGTGCGCCGCGCCACGTTGTCAGACCTTGTGAACGAAAAAGCGGCCCTCTCGCCGGAAATGGCTTTGCGGGTCGAAAAGGCTTTCGGCGTCAGCATGGATACCCTGCTGCGCATGCAGGCATGGCACGACGGCTACACCATGCGGCAGCGGGCCGGGGAAATCGACGTAAAGAAATTCACGC
>JBOHJT010000150.1:0-8010 GCA_050728715.1 Methylocella sp. | reverse complement strand
ACCTGGAAGCGTATCGGCGCCCTGCTCGATTGCTTCTTACCAAACGAATGCCAAGCCTACCTCGCAACCGCGGGATACGGTTCTGCTTAACTTCATCACGCTCTAGTAGACGTTTGCCGTGAACGGAAGAACCGCGAGAGGGCGAGTGCGAGTTCCCCATTTGTCATGCGGCTTGGCGCCTGTCTCAAAAGTCTGCTCCTCAGGATGAGGGCGAGGCTTCTGAAACAGGCTCTTAGTATTTGGCGACGATTGGAGCCCCGCCCCAGTTGAACCGGTAGTTCAGCCCGACGCGGCCGATATTGCCGGTCCGGTTGATCGCGACGGGCGCGGCAAGGTTGTAGGTGTCGCTGCCCAAGTCGAAATATAAATACTCGGCCTTGGCGGAGATATTTTCGGTCAAGCCGAACTCGAAGCCGGCGCCGGCCGTCCAGCCGACCGATGTCTTGCTGTCGGAAATGGTTGGATTGCCCGGAATGGCATTGAAGGTTGTCTGCGCGACGACATCGCCCACCGCCAGGCCTCCCTGTCCGTAAACGAGCAGCCGGTCGTAGGCATAGCCAACCCGCGCCGTCGCCGTGAAGATGTTGTTCACGCGATTGGCGCAGTTATTGGAGAAAAAGCCGCTCGCCGGACAATCAAAGGACTCACCGCCCCGCGCGTTCGTCCAATCCCACTCGGCCGCGCCGCCGAGGACGAGCGCGCCCATTTGGTAATTGAAGCCGCCGCCTCCGCCGGCGAGCACGCCCGTAAAATTGTTGGCCGCGTTGCCTGCCAAGCCGCCGAAATTCCATTTGCCCTCGCCCCATAGGGCGCCGGGCGCGGAAATCCCAAGAAAAACTCCCGTCCAGTTGTAGGGGGGCGGCGCCAGGACAACGCCGGGCTCGGCGGACCTCCCCTCGCGCGCGGCGAGGCCCCTTTCCGGATCGAACGTATAGCGCGCGCCGCCGGTCACATCCCATCCCTCGAAACGGTCGCCGGTCTGATAGTCGGCGCGAACAAAGCTGGTCCAGCCGGTGTTGGCGATTTGTCCGACAAGGCCGAGGCCAAACTGACCGTAGGTTCCAATCCGTCCCGTGGAGAAGATCGAGGATTCGAAGATACTGGGAGGAAGAGGAGAAGGGAGACCTGTCAGCGTCGTGTTCAAGGTCGAGCCGATCTGAGCGGCAAATTCGTGAAAAACACTCGCCGTGAAATAGGGCTGGAAGATATATTGGCCATTCACAAAAGTCGTGCCGACCCGGAGGCTGGCGCGGCCAAGGATGCTGTCAAAATCATTGATATTAAGGGCCGACGTGCCGAGCGCCGATGCAGATGACGTGGTGGGGGGAAACCCAGTCGTGGTTGTCACGGTGGTAGACGCTGCGAAGCTCATCGGATCAACGAAGGTCCGGGCCCAGTTGACACCCACCGAAGGCTCGATAAACCAATTGTCCGGCAAGTCGGAGTGGTAGCCAATATTGCCGCTGAGCGTGAATCCGCGGGCGTTGAAATTCTGACCGGAAAGACCACTCCCCGCATCAAAGAGAGAGCCGTCGTAAAAATTGCCGCGGATCTGGGCGTCGGCAAAGAAATTTCCGTAGGTGGCGGTTGCATAAAGCCCGAAAAACGGCACTTGAAAGGACGTACTAAAGAGGTTGTCGGATGACGAGAGTCCAAAGTAGCCGCTGGTTAGACCAACGTTCAAAGTGCCGCCGCTGCCGCCGAAATTCAGCCGCGCGACATCCGCGCCCACCTGCACGCCAGTGAAATCCTGGCGGGTCCGGGATTCGCTGCAGTCGGTCGCCGAAACGGTCGCTTCGTTGGCCGTTGGAAAGGAATCAAAGGTGACGCCCGTCGTTGGCGCGGACACGCGAAACGACCCGCCCGCGCCGCGCACCCAAACGCCGCCACCCAGCTGGTCCGGCGCCTGCGTCGGGCTGGTGACGACAAAGGGGGAAGAACCTTGCGCCGACAATGAAGCGTCCGCCGCCGAGAGCGTCGACACGACGGAGGTGATCGCGCTCAACGCGCCCACGCCCCCGGATGAAAATCCGGGCAGGGTGAACGTGGACGTCGTTGTAAATCCGGGCGTTGGGGGTTTTCCTCTTTCAATTACGGGAGGGGTAAAGAAAGAAGAGCTAAAGCTCGAAGGCGGCGTGGCGCATTGGGCGTGCGCCGCGCTCGGCGCGAGAAGCAGGGCGAGCGCGCCGCCGGTCAGAGCGGTGGTGACGCAAAGGGCGGATCGGGAAATGGTCATCGCGGAACTCCGTTCATTTGACCGGTCGTTGCGCTCGAACGCCGGCCAACGTGCTCCGCGATGGTAGATCACAAGTTTGTTACCGCAATAGGAGAGTGTCTTTTCCAGAGTCGATCCTGAGACTACGTTGCATTTCTGCAACTGTGACGCTCATGGCTTTTTCATCAGCGATCGGATATTTGGATTACTACGGGAGAATACAACCATTGCGGGAGCGGCCGCCATTCAACTCGCCGGGGACGCGGAAGCCGAGATGCGGAGCTTTGTTGCGCTGCCCCGTAACCTGGACTTGCGGGATGCGTCAGAGCGAAGAATAGGTGATAGGCTGGCGAAGATTAAGACGCGTGGGCTCACGCCCGGAGGGCGCCATGGCGCAATCCAATTCGTTACCGAACCGGAAGATTATTTTTTTCATTTTGACCTGCGCCATTAGCCTGATGACGGAGAATGCCGGCGCGAGCGATCAGCTCATCCGCAATTTCGCCGCGGGGTCCGGGCTGAACGCGGCCGGCATCATCGAGGCCAACCCAGATGCCGGAGGGACAGAAGCCAGTTATTTGGGCGATCATGAAGAGATCGAGGGACCGCAAGCGATTCATGCCGGCGACCACGGCGAGATTTATATCCTCGACCAAGTCAACGGCCGCGTGCTCCAGCTCGATCCAAAGCGGCCGGCCGAGCGAACGCGGTCCCTTCAGCTGCCCGAGGGCACGCGCGCGACCGACCTCGTCGTATTGAACGAGGGGATCTACATTTGGGATGGACAGCCGCGCGCCTTGCGAGCCACGGGACCGGACGATGCTCCGGTTCGCGGTCTGAATTTTATGCCCGACGTCCCAATTCCAGATCAAGCCGTGACATCGGCTTTCGCGCAGATGGGCTCCGAGATTATTTCTCCCGAAGCCGACGCGACCGAGATCACGCGCGGCATAGGGAGCGATAAGTCGCGCAACCCCTCGCGCCAGGTCGTCGCCACGCATGGCAAGGGACAAGTCACCGCCGATCTCACCCCGATGAACAAATCAGGGGTTCATATCGGACTGCGATTTGGCAACGGCAAATCGCTCACCAAACTCGAGATGCGGGTGAAAAGCCGAATCGGCGCGGTCGAGGTCCTCACCATCGACCGCCAAGGGCGTATCTATGTGCTCGGTGAAAACATCCCTACCGATACGAGCGACGAGCCATACACGTTCGTCGCGCGTTATGCGCAAAATGGCGCGCTTGAAGGCGTGTTCCAGCTCCCTTACAACAGCGAAGTTGCGTTGTCGCGGCGTTCCGTCACCGTTTCACCCGAGGGCGACGTCTATTTCCTGCGCACACGCAAGGGCTCGGTCGATTTGCTCGAGGTCGGATTCCGGCCGTTGAAGAAGGGGCAACTCATCGATCTTGCTCAGAATTCCCCGTCGCAATCGCAGCCGTCGCTTGCGGATGTTTCGGGCCGCAAGGGCGCGACGGCGGCCGTGCGCGTTCTCAACAGGGAGCAAGTGATCGAAACCGCGCTCCAGTTTGCCAATGTGCGCTGGCGCGTCAATGCTGGCGCTTATGGCCCCGATCCCGATCGCGCTTGCAGTGGCTTCAATCGCATCCGCCGTCCGGGATATCTGCATGGCATGCGCGATCAAGAGGTCGTCGGAATTCCCTATTGCTGGGGTTGTCATGGATCGCTGCCTAGAATTGCCGCCACCATAAGCGCGGGCAGACTCGCCGGCAATGTTTGCACGCGCGACAATCCGCGTTTCGACGTGACCGGGGTCGATTGCTCGGCTTTCGTGAGCGCCTGCTGGGGCTTATCCACCCACTTCACGACAATCGCCATTCCAGCAATCGCGAGGCAATTGACGAACCCTTGGGATCTGCTGCCAGGGGACGCGCTCAACAAGCCGGGTTCGCATGTCATGCTCTTTGTGCGCTTCACGCCCGATCGCCGCGCCGAAGTTATCGAATCCTCCACGGGCGGATGCAACGGCAAGGTGTGCCGCAACATCTATCCGCTCGCTTCTCTGCTCGCGCGGGGGTACCGGCCAGTGCGTTACCGTGGTCTCGTAAATGACATGGGTTCGCCCGCCGCCGTTGGCAAGGCGGCCGCGTCTCCGCAGGGCAAGACCGGGCGGCGGTGACGCGACAGAAATTATTTCGGCTTGTCCCCCGCAAGGAGGAAGAGCGTTTTGTCGAGAGCGCCTGCAGAGGACTTTCGCGATTTCGTCGAGCACCGGCGCAAGCCGCACTTTACTGAGAGACTCCGGGATCGATCGATTGGCGGGGGTCCTGCGACGACCCTCCGCACAGGGGATCCCCGGAGGGGGTAATCGCGCACCCGAGGTTCTGCTGCGGCTTGTCTGCCACGTACAAATACAAGATAAGTCCTGTTGCTGAGAACCCCAAGCTAAGGTTGAAGCCACTTAAATTTAGGGGGGAGGGGCTGTGTCTGACGCCAAAAATCGTCAGAAATGTGCCTGACACGCCTAGGCCGAGTCCGGCAGATACATCCCCTAAAGCACAGACGCTGTTGTCGAAATCCGAGGCATACATGGGATCTGCGACCGTAAAAAAAGTACACGAAGGCGATGCCGAGCTTAGTCCCTTCGCCGGGACCAATTTCCCCTTTCCCTTTCCCCCGTATCCAGCGCCCGCGCCCGCAAGCAAGCCAGGAAAGAAAATTTGGTTGGTCACATCGAGCAGTGCTACGTCATATGCAGCAACAGCTCCAGCGTACGCAATAGTTACTGAATAGCCTGTGCAGATTGCCCAGCTGGTTGATTTGCCAAAGCTAAACCCCATGGTAGACCTCCATTGATTGCCGGCTAAGATTTTAATGTTCAATCCGCATCAGGGCAGCCCCCAGTTTCCGCGACTTTCGAAACTACACCAACGTTCTTCTGGTTCAAGAGCGCGAGAGCTAGATTCCGGCGATCTGCGCGGGTCGGTAACGGCCGCGAGGCGGCCGGCGCGCGTCCTACGTTTCGCCCTGAGGGAGGAAGCAGAAGCGTTGCCGCCAGCGGCGGCACATCCTTTATAGTCTGCCTACCCCCGTGCGAGGAGAGGCTTTCCTTCGTGCTCATTCTGGTTCGGCCGGCGGGCACCAGGATCGCGCGACCCGTTATAGTGCAAATGCTCGATGCTCCTGGAGCGGCGGCCGGCCGCAAAATCCGGCGCCGCCGAACCCAAGCTTGCGCGGCGATCATGTAGTTTTCCGCAGCGTCTCGTCGAGCAATCGCGCGAGGCGTGCCGGGTCGGTAGGAAAGCCAGCCTTGATCCAGCGCGCTTGCAGCTCCTTCAGCGCCTCGCCAATTGCCCGGCCCTCCGAAATGCCACGCGTGATAAAATCGGCGCCCGAAAACGGCAGGCGCGGTTCCTCGGTGTCTTGCAGAAATTTTCGCGCGCGCCCCCATTCGCCGTCGTGTCCCGGGCGAGCATCGGCTTGCGCCAATATTATTGCGTCGCCCGCCGCCTGGCGGCCGTGGCGGAAGAGCAAGCCCCGCAATTCATCGGCTCTTGGCGGCGCGTTAAGCCCGTGCAGGGTGACTAGAGCGATCGCCGCGCGTTCGAGACGCTCCGACTCCGCGTTGGAAAGACGCAGCCGCTCGCGCAAGCGCGCCGCGTCCTCGGGGAGTTTGACACAAAGCGCGGCAAGACGCAGGAGCGGATCTTGCGGCGGGGCGATCGCCACGACGCGCCGCAGCCGCGCCGGATTTGGCACGGATGCGATAAGCGGGTGAAGCAGCCCATCGGCGCATATGTCCGCGCAAACCTTCGCCGCCTCCCTTGCGGAAAGGAGCTTCAGAAGCTCGGCGTATATTCTTTCGCGCGAGAGGCGGGCAAGGCCGTCTCTTTGGCGAATGGCCGCCGAACGCCCGGCGGCATCGAGCGGACCATCGCCGAAATCGGCGGAAAAGCGGAAGAAGCGCAGGATGCGCAGATAGTCCTCGGCGATGCGCCGCGCGGGCTCGCCAATGAAGCGCACTTTGCGCGCCGCGATGTCGTCGAGGCCGCCAGTGTAATCGAACAGCCTTCCGTCGCGCGTCATGGAAAGCGCGTTGATCGTAAAATCGCGGCGTAAGGCATCGGTCTTGAAAGCGCGGCCGAACCGGACTTTAGCGTGGCGGCCATCGGTCGCAATATCCTCGCGCAGGGTTGTCACTTCGAAAGTTCGCTCCAAGGCTAGCACCGTGACCGTGCCGTGCGCGACGCCGGTCGGAATGACGCGCAAGCCCGCGGCGTTCGCCCGCGCCAAGACCGCCTCGGGCAAAAGGGTGGTCGCGAGATCGATTTCGCGCACGGGCCGGCCCAGAAGCGCATTGCGCAAGGCGCCGCCGACAATGCGGGTTTCCTCGCCTTCTTGATCGAGCGCGGCAAGAACGCCGGCCAAGTCTTTGTCGTCGAACAGCGCGGCGAGGGGCTCCGGCGCCGCGATGCCCCCGGCTCCCGCGTGGCTCATTGCAAGCGCCCTGGCACAAGCTTCCCGTTTTCAATGTGGGCCGGGACATAGGCGCCCTTGTGGCGCGGGGCGAAAATACCGAAGGCGATCATGCCGGTCACGGCGATCGCAAGACCAGCCAAGGTCAGCGTCGAGACCGCGCTTTTCGTCCAATGCTCCATCGCGAAGGGATAGTTTTGCCGCAAAACGAGATAGATCGTATAGGCGACGAAGGGCGAAGCGAACAAAAGGGCAGGTTCGAGGATGGCGCGCCACATCAGGAATAGAGCCTTTCGTAGAGATTGCGTAAAATACCGGCGGTCACGCCCCAAATGTTCCGCGCGCCATGGGGCATCACATAGAAATGCCGCGGTTTTCCGTCGAGCTCTTCGTGGCGCAATCTGCATGCGGGTAGAAAGCGTGGCTGGGACGCTTGGTTCGTCGAACACGTGATCGTCCCGTGGCAGAACCGCTCGCAAATCAAGCGCCTTGCCGTCAAGAGGGAACGATAGCCGTGACTGGACACGGGCGAAGACGCTCTCAGGCGAGACAGGGCTTTCCATCTCTTAATCATTGCCCTAGGGACCGGACTCAATTAATTCAGATCCAATAGGCTAAGGTTGCGGCGCAGCAGAGGGCCGAAAGGAAGTTTTGCGCGAGCTTGTCATAGCGCGTTGCGATACGCCGGAAATCCGCGAGCCTGCAAACGCAGCGCTCCGCGACGGTGCGGTCCTTATAAGCCTTCTTGGTGTGGCGGATCTTCTTTTTGTGGTTGGATTTGCCTGCGAGGACGGGCTTGATGCCCCGCTCCTTGAGGAAAGCCCGGATCGCATCGGTATCATAACCTTCTGAAACTGCCGAAGGGGCCGGCGAAGAGTTCCTTGATGCCTGGGATGCGACCGACGCATTCTTCGGCCATCCCACAATCGGCGATACTGCCAGGTGTGAGGATGAACACCCAGGGCCGGCAAAACGCGTCAACTATCGCATGTATCTTGCTGTTTCGACCGCCAGCGCGAAGACGCGCACCAGGCTTTTACGCGTGACGCGAATCACTATTGAACGGGGGCGGGCGCCAAGATATACCCCAACTGGGTTTCCGGCTTCACCGCCTTGGACTTCGCCGCCCGCTCGCGCCTGCTTGAAAACGAGGCCTTGAAAACGCGGCGCGGCCGCATCTGGGACACTGCTTGATGCGTCACTGCTTGATGCGTCACTGCTTGATGCGGAACTGCTTGATGCGGAACTGCTTGATGCGGTAAAGTGCTGGGGAAACTTTGACTATCTTGCCGGCGTCCTGACACCCTGCCGGAAAGATCAAACGACAAAAGGCGCCGCCGCCGCGAAAGCTAAGCGT
>JBOHJT010000149.1:0-8019 GCA_050728715.1 Methylocella sp. | reverse complement strand
GTCCCGCTGTCTTATAGTCCGTGGCGGAATAGAACATATTGCCGGAGGCAATATTGATAGGCTCCCCGCCGAGCGCATTGCCGAGACTATCCGGTGCGCCGCATTGGGAACAACCCCCGCCCCCGATAAGCTTACCAGGCATAGCTACCGGGGAGCATCCACCTGGCGTATTGAGATCCGGGACGAGGCCAGAAGGACAAAATGACTGGAGAAGGTCCGAGTATTGCCATCGAATATACTGAAACCAGCACAACATAAACTCAGGCTGGCCATAGGGAGTTAAGAAGTAGTAGGGGGAATTGTTAGTTCCCGCTATCGACTGGCAAGCCGCTTCTGCAGACGAAGCCTCGCACGTTCTAATATATGGAAAACATGGAATCCAGTATGCTTTCGACTGGCCGGGCGAAAGCAGTATCGCCGCCAACAAGGCAAAAGTTGCCAGGCGCGCGTGCATGTGAATAAACCAGAAATTGAATGACCAGGAATTCGACGAATTCCCGCTGCCCTGATTTGCACCCATAACCCACCCCGTTTTTGTCTGAAGTATTACACTTTTGGTTAATACCCCTAGCCGTTCGAGCGTTGATGGGCGATGAGCGTAAGCGGAGGGTCGTATTTCGTCTGATCATTTTTGATCGGCTCGCGCCGTGCTTGTCCGTCATGGTGGAATTAAATTATTAAATCAGCCGCAATCCCTTAAGGCTCGCGTGGCCGTGCTTGCCGATGATCAAATGATCATGCACGGCAACTTTTAGGGGTTTGCCCACCGCGATGATCTGATGGGTGAGATGGATGTCGTCGGTCGAAGGCTGTGGATCGCCCGATGGATGATTGTGCACGAGGATAATCGCCGAAGCGCTGAGTTCAAGGGCGCGGCGCATGATCTCCCGGGGATAGACCGGGGCATGATCGACCGTGCCGACGCCTTGAACCTCGTCGGCGATCAAATGATTCTTCTTGTCGAGAAAAAGCACGCGAAATTCCTCGCGGTCGAGGAAGGCCATCGCGGTGCGGCAGTAATCGACGACCGCGGCGAAACTCGACAGCGACGGCCGCTGTTCGATCGAGGATTTGGCGAGACGTTTGGCCGCCGCCTCGATAATCTTCAGCTCGACGATCGCGGCGTCGCCCAACCCGTCGATTTCGCGCAGACGCTCGGGGCGCGCCGACACTGCCTCGGCGAACGAACCGAAGCGGGCGATGAGAGCTTTGGCGAGCGGCTTGACGTCGCGCCGCGGCATGGCGCGGAAAAGAATGAGTTCGAGCAGTTCGTACTCGCCCAAGGCATCGGCGCCGCCTTTGCGGAACCGCTCGCGCAACCGCTCCCGGTGGCCGAGGTAATGCGGCGGGTTGGCGGCGGGGGCCGTTTCCCCTTTCGTCATGCGCCGTTCAACCCGGCGGCGCCATAGGGGGGACGATGCAGACCGTTCGGCGAAAGGGTGAATGCTTCATAGCCGGTCTCGGTCACGCCGATCGAATGTTCGAATTGCGCCGACAAGGAGCGGTCGCGGGTCACTGCCGTCCAGCCGTCGGAAAGGATTTTCACATGCGGACGGCCGAGATTGATCATCGGCTCGATGGTGAATAACATGCCGGGTTTGAGCAGCACGCCTTCGCCGCGCCGGCCGTAATGCAGAATGTTGGGTTCGTCGTGAAACAGGCGGCCAAGGCCATGGCCGCAAAAGTCACGCACGACGGAACAGCGTTCGGCCTCGGCGTATTGCTGGATCGCGGCGCCGATATCGCCGGTCGTCCCACCGGGGCGCACGGCGGCCATGCCGCGCATCAGCGCCTCATAGGTCACTTCGACGAGGCGCTGCGCCCGGCGGGGAACCTCGCCAACGAAATACATGCGGCTCGAATCGCCGTGCCAGCCATCGAGGATCAAGGTCACGTCGATGTTGAGAATCTCGCCTTCCTTAAGTGGTTTGCCGTCAGGTATTCCGTGGCAAACCACATGGTTGATCGAGGTGCAGATTGACTTGCGGTAACCGCGATAGTCGAGCGGCGCCGGGTAGGCGTCATGCTCCATCGCGAAATCGAAGACGAGCGTGTCGAGAGCCTCGGTGGTGGTGCCGGGCCGCACATGTTTGGTCAGAAGGTCGAGCGCTTCGGCGGCAAGCCGTCCGGCCCGGCGCATCCCGGCGAACGCCTCCGGCCCATGCAATTTGATATGGCCGGCCTTACGGCCCGCGACGTCCACAGAGCTAACAAATGTCATCGTTACCGGTCTCGCGCGGCTTCCCTGCCTGGCTTATCGGTTTACCGTCAATTTAAGCCATTGTCGCGCCGAGGCAAGGTTGCGCCCAGAGCCGCCCCAAGATAGATGCGGCGGCGCCAACAGAATCGAGTGAGATAATTCTCTCGGGTCGTTTTGCGGCTGATACATAGATTGCCGAACCTTACGCTGGAAGCCGGCCCTGTTTTTCACCCGATTCCCCTGCGGCGGGACACGGCGATCGCGAGCACGGCGATCCAGATGGAAAAGCCGCTGACAAATGGAAACCGCGCGAAAACCGGCGGCGCGATTGCTTGCGGTAGAGCGCCATCGAGCACGTCTTCGGCGCCGAGCGGCAGTTCGGCCAAAACGCGGCCATGGGGATCGACAATCGCGGAAATTCCGGTGTTCGCGGCACGGATCAAGGGCAATCCCTCCTCGATCGCGCGCAGCCGCGCTTGCGCGAAATGCTGGTAAGGGCCGGGAGTCGCCCCAAACCATCCGTCGTTCGTTACGTTGAGAAGCAATCCCGGACGCGGCGCCCCGGAGGGCACGACCTCGCCTGGAAAAATCGCCTCGTAGCAAATCAGCGGCGCGACGGCCGGCAGTCCAGGCACAACCAATAAGCGCCGTTTTGAACCAGCCTCGAAACCGCCAGGGAGATGCACGAATTGACGCAGGCCGAGACGGTCGAAGGCGGTCTGAAACGGCAAATATTCGCCGAAAGGCACGAGATGCACCTTGTCGTAACTGTCGAGAATATGTCCGCCGCTGGCAATGACTTGAATGGAGTTGAAGTACCGGGCGCGGCCGGACGTGGACCGCCGCGCCTCATCGTCTGCACGCGCGGCGCCGGTGACGAGAACGGTATCTTGCGGCAAAACCGCGCCGATTTCGGCAAGGGCTCCGGCATCGCGCGACAAGATGAAAGGGAATGCCGACTCCGGCCAGATGAGCACGGTGACATCGTCGAGGCCCGAACGATCTGATTTTGCCCCGCGCGCCGACAAGGTCAAATAGCGCGCCATTATCCAGGCTTTGTTCTCGGGCCGGAATTTCGCGTCCTGCGCCAAATTGGGCTGCATGATGCGCAATTTTACTCCCGCGACCGGCTCCGCGGTTGTCCCCGCCAGGCGCAGGGCGCCAAATGCGCAAATTCCGGCGAAGGCCAGGACAGCGGCGGCAATTGGCGGCGGAAACCGGCGCCTTGCCCCTTGCATCGCGGATTTTTCGCCGAGAACCGCGGGAGCTGAAAAAATAAGGATGGCGATGACGGTCAGACCATAAAGGCCGACGATCGAGGCCAGTTGCGCGGTCACGAGATTGCCGCCAAGCGCCATGCCAAATGTGTTCCAGGGAAATCCCGTCAACACATGTCCACGCAGCCATTCCGCGAAACTCAATCCGGCGGCAAGCGCAAACAGACGGCCCGCTCCCGGCGTCCAGAGCAGCCGCGCAATCATGAAGCCGAGAGCCGGAAAAATCGCGAGCGCGGCGGGGAGCCCGACTACGCCCAGGGGCAACGCCCAGGCGAATTTGTCCGCCTCGACGAGAAACGCCGCGCCGAGCCACCAGAGCCCCGCAAGGAAATAACCAAAGCCCCACCACCAGCCGACGCCAAAGGCGCATCGGGCGGCGACCGGCAAGTCCGCACGAAACCGCCGCCCGGCCGGCATTTGGCGCGGCTCCGCCGCGCAACCGTCGATGAGCCAAACCGCGACGGTCATCGGGATTATGAACGCGGGAAAAAAATTGAAAGGCGCCATGGCGAGCGCGCCCGTAGCGCCGGCGGCGAGCGCGATCAGGCGCCGCCGCCAGCCGGAGGCGAGAATGATCGAGGCGGCGAGCACGAGCATGGCGGGCTTTCTCGAACGAATTCATGAGCTCTATAGAGATTGCGCGAAGGAGTTTCGCGCATTTCCCGTCCGTCGGACCAAACCATGCGCGAGAGCGCTTTCCGGCTAAGGGTATTATCCGCCACCCTTCTCCGGAGGGTCGCCTTGTTTGGCAAGCTCGCCAGGTGCGGGGCTTTCCGCGATTTGCCTGGAGGGCGGACGCGCCCCAGTGATGCGGATCTTGACCCGCTTGACGCGGCGCGGGTCGGCGTCCACCACTTCGAATTCGATGCCGTCATCGACAATGATTTCGCCACGCGTTGGAACATGCCCCGCGAGGGCCGTGACGAGCCCCCCCAAGGTATCGACCTCCTCGGCATCGCTGATCGCTGTGACATCGGCGTCGATCGCGCGGAAAACCTCACTAAGACCGGCGCGCGCGTCCACGATGAAATTTCCGCCCGCGGCGGCTTCGATCTTCGGGCTTTCGCCGGAATCGTGTTCGTCCTCGATATCGCCGACAATCATTTCCACGATGTCCTCGATGGACGCTAGACCTTCGGTGCCGCCATATTCGTCGATGACGAGCGCTATGTGGGTTCTCGTGGCTTGCATTTTCATCAGTAGATCGAGGGCCGGCATGGACGCGGGAACGAACAGAACCGGGCGCAGAATATTGGCCTGCGATAAGGGCATATCCAAGCCGCGGCGCGGCCAGCGGCAGCTTGTGGCAGCTTCGCCCTCCGGCTCCGCGGGCGGCGAACCGGTTGCGCTCTCCTTCCGGTGCGGGGGGGCCGCGGCGGCGCCGAGATAGGCGACAAAATCGCGGATATGCACCATGCCGCGCGGATCGTCGAGGGTTTCGCCGTGCACGGGCAGGCGCGAATGGCCGGCGGTGCGAAATACCTCAAGCACATCGCCGAGCTTGGTTTGAAGCGACGCGGCGACGATGTCGGCGCGGGGAATCATCACATCGCCGACTTGCACCTCATGCAAGGCGAGGACGTTTTTCAACAACGCGCGCTCTTGCGGGGAAATATCGTCCTCGATCGATGTATCCGCGAGAGCATCCTCGATGTCGTCGCGAGTAGACAGTCCACCGAGGCCGAATAAAGCGCGTAACCGGTCGACCAGGCTTGGCTTCCCGCCGGAGCCTGTTTTGCCTGCCTCGCTCGTGGGGTGATGATCAGTCATTGGCCGCGGCTGCTTCCTCGAGCAACGATTCCCGGAAGGGGTCGGCAATCCCGAGCCTGCCGAGAATCGCGCGTTCGAGCGCCTCCATGGTCTCGGCTTCGGCCGCCCCGATATGGTCGTGGCCAATCAGATGCAAAAAGCCATGCACCAGAAGATGAGCGACGTGATCGCGCAACGGCCTTCCTGCTTCGGAGGCTTCCCGCGAGGCGGTCTCGAACGCGATGACGATATCACCGAGGAGCGGCGCCGAAGCCGCATCGCCCCCGGCTGGAAAAGAAAGCACATTGGCCGGTTGATCGATTCCACGCCACTTGCGGTTCAGGTCGCGGATGAAGCCGTCATCGCAGAAAAGGACGCTGATTTCGGCGTTCGCGGCCAGCGAGATGCCGCTTTCCCCGATCGCCGCGAGGATCGCGGCATGGGCAAGTTGCGAAGGGGCCTCGAGGGACGCCCAATCTTCAGCTTTGATCGCAACTTCGATCACCGCGCTCATGTCCGCCGTCCCTCGCCCTTGGCTGGCCGCGCCGCCGCCTCATAGGCGCCGACGATTCGGCGCACGAGATCATGGCGGACGACGTCGCCTTCCCTGAAGACGACGTGGCCTATTCCCTCAAGCCCGGAGAGAAGTTCGATCGCCTCGGTAAGCCCGGACTTCTGGCCGGGCGGTAGATCGGTTTGCGACGGATCTCCCGTGACAATCATGTGCGAACCTTCGCCGAGGCGCGTTAAAAACATTTTCATTTGCATCGAAGTCGCATTTTGCGCCTCGTCGAGCAATACGCAGGCGTTGCTCAAGGTTCGCCCGCGCATGAACGCGAGCGGAGCGACCTCGATCATCCCAATTTGCATGCCGCGTTCGAGCATGCGAGCATCCATGAAATCGGCGAGCGCGTCGTAGATCGGCCGCAGATAAGGATCGACCTTGTCGCGCATGTCGCCGGGCAGGAAACCTAGCCTCTCGCCCGCTTCCAGCGCGGGCCGCGACAGGATCAGACGTTCGACCGCGCCTTGTTCCAGCAAACGAACCGCGAAGCCGACGGCAAGCCAAGTCTTGCCGGTGCCGGCGGGCCCCTCGGCGAAAACCAGCTCGTGGCGTTTCATCGCGCGGAGGTAGAGGTCTTGCGCCATGTTGCGCGCGCGTACCGTACCGCGCCGGCGGGTGCCGATTTGTTCGAAAACGGCGCGCCCGGCCTCGTCCTCCTTCGGGAACAGAGTGCCTTGCATGGCCCCTTCCTCGATCGCGCCATCGACATCGCCGAGCCCGACCGGCTGGCCAAGCTCCACTCGCGCATAAAGGTTTTCCAAAACCAACCGCGCACGTCCGCACGCGTCCGGAGGCCCCTTGATCGTCACGTGATTGCCGTTCGCATTCGCGATCACGCCGAGCCTGCGTTCGAGCTTCGCAAGGTTCTGGTCGTATTGCCCGAAGACAAGCGAGGCATGGCGATTGTCGTCAAAGGCCAAGGTTATCTCGGTTGCGGCGTCCTCGCTCGGAGGTAGCTTGAATTCTTGCCGCATTAGCGGGACTGAACGATCCGGTGGTTTCAACGCGGCGCCTCGCGCGCGGCCCGGTCCGGCAAGAGCCGCCCGATTAGCGAATTGGCGCCGGCGGAGACGATCTCGGCACGTACGATTTCGCCAATGCGATCGAGGCTCCCTTCGATCTGAACCGCCTGGAGATAGGGCGACTTGCCCGCGATTTGGCCCGGCTGCCGGCCCGGTTTTTCAATCAGCACGTCGAGCGTGCGCCCAGCCATTTTGCGATTGAATGTCCGCCGCTGCTCATCGAGGAGGGTCTGAAGCCGCGCGAGCCGCTCCGACTTTACGGGTTCGGGGATCTGATCTCGCAACTCGGCCGCGGGGGTGCCGGCGCGGGGCGAATATTTGAAAGAAAATGCGTTCGCGAAGTCGACCTTTTCGATCAAATCCAAGGTTGCCGCGAAATCCTCCTCGCTCTCGCCAGGAAAGCCGGCGATGAAATCGGAGGACAAGGCGATGTCTGGCCGCGCGCGGCGAATCTCCGCGACGAGCGCAATGTAGCCGGTGCGCGAGTGCCCACGGTTCATCGCGGCGAGGATTTTGTCGGAACCGGATTGAACCGGCAGATGCAGGAAGGGCATTAAACGCGTTTGGTCGCGATGCGCCTGGATGAGGCTTGCGCCAATGTCGCCTGGACGGCTGGTGGTGTAGCGGATGCGGGCGATGCCCGGCACTTCGGCAACGCGCGAGATCAGCGAGGCGAGGGAAGCGACGGTGCCTTCCGGCGTTCGGCCATGATAGGCATTGACGTTTTGGCCGATCAGGCTCACCTCGCGGACGCCCGCGGCTGCTAGCATTTCGACTTCCGCAACGATGCTTTCGACCGGCCGCGAGGCTTCCGCGCCGCGCGTGTAGGGCACCACGCAGAACGTGCAGAATTTATCGCAGCCTTCTTGCACGGTCACGAAAGCGCTGACGCCGCGCTTGCGAATTTGGTGCGGCGAAGGCGCGGCGAGGTGATCGAACTTGCTTTCGGCGGGAAAATCCGTGTCAAGGACGTCGCGGGAGCTTCCGGCGCGGCGCAAAAGCTCGGGCAAGCGGTGATAGCTTTGCGGTCCAACGACGATATCCACCGCTTTTTGGCGCCGGAAAATTTCCTCCCCTTCGGCCTGCGCGACGCAGCCCGCGACAATGATCTTGGTCTCCCGCCCGGCCGAGGCGCGGGCGGCCTTAAGAGCGCGCAGCTTGCCCAATTCGGAAAAAACCTTCTCGGCGGCACGCTCCCTTATGTGG
>JBOHJT010000148.1:0-8067 GCA_050728715.1 Methylocella sp. | reverse complement strand
GCTCAACGGGGGTCGAATGTTGCAACGGCGTGGGGCGATACGAGTTCCACGCAGGCACCGCCCCCTCAAATCGCCAAAATCGCCGCCCGTGTCGAGGCCTTCCAGCACCTCAACAATCACCAAAGACCGCACGGAGCCCTTGCCGGAAAAACCCCAGCCGAATATCTCCCCATCTGCCGAGCCGCGGAAACACCCCAGTCTCATATGTCGTGAGCCAGGACACCATGTTGCGGGTGAGGCGGACTGGTCCTACTCTGGCCGGATGTTCGAAAGTCTCTATCAATCCTTCGAGGATCGGGCGGATCCCTCGCAAGGCGCGATCAGGATCGCGGCTTTGCGGGGCGAGCTCGCTCGCCTCGGACTCGACGGGTTTTTGGTTCCTCGGGCGGATCAATACCAAAATGAATATGTCGCGGCTTGCGAAGAGCGCCTCGCCTGGCTTTCCGGTTTCACCGGTTCGGCGGGGCTTGCCATTGTGCTCAAGGATCGTGGAGCGATCTTTGTCGATGGCCGCTACAGCCTAGCGGTCAAGGGTCAAGTCGATCTTACGCTGTTCAAACGGGAGGCATGGACCGAGACGAGTCCTCAAGATTGGCTCGAAGCCAATCTTAGCCCGGGGGCTCGGCTCGGCTACGATCCCTGGCTGCACACGCCTCGCCAGGTGAAGCGCCTCGGTAAGGCGACGCAAGCCGCGGGCGCCGAACTCGTTGCCGTGGAGCCGAACCCAATCGACACGATCTGGACAGACCGGCCGGCGCCGCCGCTTGGCAAAATAACTTTGCATGGGCTTAGATTTGCCGGAGAGAATGCGAAACGGAAACTCGCCCGCGCCGCCGCCGCGCTCGGGGCCAAGGATGCGTTGCTGGTCAGCGATCCGCACGCGGTTGCCTGGATCTTCAACGTACGCGGCCATGACGTCGCGCATACCCCGCTGCCGCTTGGCTATGCGTTGATCGTGAAGGACGCCAAGCCGCGCCTTTTCGTCGATGCGCGCAAGCTCGACAATCATACGCGCGACAAGCTCTCTCGCCTCGCCGACATTGAAGAGCCGGAACTTCTCCCGCGCGATCTCGAAACTCTTGGCCGAGAAGGCAAGAAAGTCTTGTTCGATTCCGCCACGGCGCCAGCCAAGCTCGCCGCGATCCTGAAAGAGGCCGGCGGCGCCTGCGAGTTGGGCCAAGATCCGGTCGTCTCGATGAAGGCGCGCAAGAACGCGACCGAACTCGAAGGCGCGCGAAATGCGCATTTGCGGGACGGGGCCGCGGTGGTCCACTTTCTGCATTGGTTTGCAATCCAAGCGCCCCGCGGAAATCTCAGCGAGATCGATGCGGCGCAAGCGCTCGAAACTTTCCGCCGCGACACGGGCAAGCTGAAGGACGTTTCGTTTCCGTCGATCGCCGCCGCCAACGCCAATGCCGCCATTCCGCATTATCGTGTGACCATCAAGACCAACGCCAAGATCCGCAAAGGGATATTCTTGATTGATTCAGGCGGTCAATATGAGGATGGCACGACCGACATCACCCGCACCCTCGCGGTGGGTAAGCCAACCGCCTTGATGCGCGACCGGTTCACCCGCGTCCTCAAGGGCCATATCGCCATTGCCCGCGCGGTTTTTCCCAAGGGCACCACCGGCGCGCAAATAGACGCGTTCGCACGGGTTTACTTGTGGCGGGCGGGTCTCGATTTCGACCATGGCACCGGCCACGGCGTTGGCTCTTATTTATCCGTTCACGAAGGGCCGCAGCGGATTTCGAAGCTCGGGTCCGCCGCGCTCGAACCTGGCATGATCATCTCGAACGAGCCGGGCTTTTATCATGCCGGGCATTGGGGCATCAGGATCGAAAATCTGGTCGTGGTCGAACGCCGGGAGATCGCTGGCACCGAGCGCGAGATGCTGGGTTTCGAGACCCTGACGCTCGCGCCGCTCGACCTCGCGCTCATCGAGCCAAAGCTCCTCGACGGCGAAGAAATCGCTTGGGCGAACGCCTATCACGCGCGGGTGTGGCGGGAAATTTCGCCCCTCGTCGAGCCCCGCGCGCGCCGGTGGCTACGCGGCGCGACGAGGCGGATCGGCGCGCGGCGCTAGAACAATCGAACCTCGGCGGATACACCATTTCATGCCAACCCCCTTCGCGCTCGTGATGACAACATGCGGCGACAAGGCGAACGCGGAACTGATTGCCTCGCGTCTCGTCGAGGAGCGTCTTTCCGCCTGTGTTCAGATGTTTCCAATCGAAAGCGTTTTCCGGTGGGAAGGCGCGGTGCAACAATCGAATGAATGGATGCTGTTTTGCAAGGTCAAGTCGAACGACTACGCAAATGTCGAAGCCGCTATTCGCGCGGCGCATACTTATTCCAATCCCGAGATCGTCGAGGTGGGAATCGAGAACGGCGCAAAAGCCTATCTGGACTGGATCGTGTCCGCCACCGGTGGCGCTTAGAAGGTTGCGTTTCGCCGCGTCTCGACATCGCTTCGCGGGCGTGCCAAAAGCCGCTCAACGCTTCGCCTGGATCACCAAAACATGCCGGACCTCAAAACTCTTCAAGCGCAGATTCTTGGGCAAATCGCCGCCGCGCAAGACGAAGTCTCGCTCGAAGACGTGCGGGTCGCGGCGCTGGGAAAAAAGGGCACGGTTTCGGCCCTGCTCGCGGGTCTTGGAAAGATGGCGCCGGACGAGCGCAAGGAGCGTGGCGCCGCGATCAACGCGCTCAAGGACGAAGTGACGGAAGCGCTCGCGGCACGGCGCGCGGTGCTGAAGGAAGCGGCGCTCGAATCCGGCCTCAAGGCGGAGATCGCCGATGTCACCTTGCCGGTGCTCCCGCATGGGATCGAGGCCGGGCGCATCCATCCGGTGAGCCAAGTGATGGATGAACTCGCGGTCATTTTCGCCGGCATGGGGTTTGCAATCGCCGAAGGGCCGGACATCGAGACCGACGATTATAATTTCACGAAACTGAATTTTCCGCCGGACCATCCGGCGCGCGACATGCACGACACGTTCTTTTTCAATGCCGGCGCCAATGGCCAGCGCAAGCTGCTTCGCACCCACACGAGCCCGATCGAGGTGCGCACGATGCTGACGCGAAAGCCGCCGATCCGGGTTATCTGCCCGGGGCGCACCTACCGCTGCGATTCAGACCAGACGCATACGCCGATGTTTCATCAGGTCGAAGGCCTCGTCATCGACCGCTCCGCGCACCTTGGCCATCTTAAATGGATCTTGGAAGAATTCTGCAAGGCATTCTTCGAGGTTCCAGACGTCGCGATGCGCTTCCGGCCGAGCTATTTTCCGAACACCGAACCCTCGATGGAAGTCGATATCCAATGCTCGCGCAAGGGCGGCGAGATGCGCTTTGGCGAGGGCGAGGATTGGCTCGAAATTTTGGGCTGCGGCATGGTGCATCCAAACGTCTTGAGAAATTGCGGGCTCGATCCCGGCATTTATCAAGGGTTCGCTTGGGGCGTGGGAATCGATCGCATCGCCATGCTGAAATACGGCATGCCGGATTTGCGGGCTTTCTTCGAGGCCGACATCCGCTGGCTCAATCATTACGGTTTCCGCCCGCTCGATATTCCGTCGCTCATCGGCGGCTTGAGCGGGTGATGAAGGGCCGGCACATCATATTATCATCGCGACCGCGCGCGGCGATACGGCTAAGTTCAAGGTACAGGAATTGTTTGGCGAACTGTTCGAAGACGATGTCGAGGAGGGCCGGTCGTGATCCGCTGGCGGGCAGTGTTGGAAACGCGCGCCCCCGAGTGGACCATCCTCGTCCGCTTATTGGTGGGCCTTGCCGTGTTCTTCCCGGAAGGAATCCAGAAGCTTGTTTTCCCTGACCTTTCGGGTGCAGGGCGCTTTGCCAACATTGGCATCCCATATCCCGATCTCATGGGACCGTTTGTCGGGACCGTCGAAATCATCTGCGGCGCGCTCATCATCCTGGGCTTGCTAACGCGCCCCGCGGCTGTGCCCCTGATCATTATCATGCTTGTTGCGATCGTCTCGACGAAGGTACCGATTTGGCTCGGGCACGATTTCTGGATTTTTCATGTGCCGAAGCTTGCGCGTTACGGTTTCTGGAGCATGGCGCATGAAGCCCGTGCCGATCTCTGCATGCTGCTTGGATCACTCTATCTGCTGATCGAAGGCGGCGGAGCATGGTCTCTTGATGGGATGTTTGCCCGCAAAAATAGCGCCAACCTTTTGCGAGAGGATTGAACCTGTTATGATCGACCGTCGCACCCTGCTCAAATACGCCGCGCTGGCTCCTTTTGCCGGAATGGTCCCGCGCCTGGGTTGGGCGGCCGATTCAACCCCCACCGAGAAGGCGGATTACACGCTGCGCATTGGGACTGGCCTCGTCGAACTATCGCCCGAACATATTGTCCCAACGACACTTTATAATGGCCAGTTTCCAGGGCCATTGTTGCGGTTCAAGGAAGGCCAGCAGGCCGTGGTTGATATCTACAATGATACCGATACGCCAGAGCTTGTGCACTGGCACGGACAAATGATTTCCAGCTATGCGGACGGCGCTTCTGAAGAGGGCTCACCGTTCGTGCCCGCACATGGCATGCGCAGGGTGTCATTCGTGCCAAAGCCTTCGGGCTTTAGATTCTATCACACCCATGTCGTTGCGGAAGGCGACCTTGCTCGGGGCACCTATACCGGCCAGGCGGGAGCTGTCTGCATTGAACTGAAGAATAACCCTGGTGGATATGATCGAGAAGAATTTCTCGTGCTTAAGGAGTTTTTGCCGTCGTTCAGCCGTGGGGGTGACATGGCAATGAATGTCCTGGCCGGAGCGCCTCAAAAGGCGTTGCAGCAAATGGGACAAGCGGCCGACGAGGAGGCGCGTGAGAAGGCAAAGGGCTTCGAGGTTGGGTATGAGTTATTTGGCATCAATGGGCGGATGCTTGGCTACGGTGAACCCATACGCGTCAAACATGGCGAGCGGGTTCTTTTCCATGTGCTCAACGCGAGTGCCACTGAAATTCGTAGTCTCGCTCTGCCGGGGCATGTCTTTAAGATCGTTGCGCTTGACGGGAACCCGGTGCCAACGCAAGCCGAGGTCCCGGTCTTATTGCTCGGTACCGCTGAACGTATTTCCGCAATTGTTGAAATGAAACAGCCCGGCGTCTGGGTGATGGGGGATCTTTCGGATGACGACCGCCAACATGGGATGGGGGTTGTTGTCGAATACGCTGACCAGTCCGGCAAACCCCGTTGGGTCAAGCCGAAGCCCTTCCGCTGGGACTATACGGCGTTTGGTAGAGCTAATGCCGCGCCAACCTCTCCCGACGAGACGATCGAAATGACGATCGTCAAACACAATGGCGCACTCAACGGCTTCAATGAGTGGACGCTCAATGGGGAAGCTTTTTCGGAAGACTCGATGAAGCCGAGCTACACAGTGCATGAGGGGCGTCGGTACCGACTGAAATTCCGCAATGCCAGCGACGATATCCATCCCCTGCACTTGCATCGCCATAGTTTCGAGCTGGTGCGTATAGGCAACAAACCGACCTCGGGCGTAATCAAAGATGTCGTTATGCTTGGCGGGTTTCAGGAGCTAGAATTCGACTTCATTGCCAACAATCCCGGCCCAACGCTCTTCCACTGTCATCAGCAGTTACACATGGATTTTGGGTTCATGGCCCTGGTCAATTACGCGTAAGTGACTGAAATGAAGCCGCGGCGTGGAGCATCACGGCCGTCTCGCTGGATTTATCCGATCGCGCGTAGGGCGACCGATGAGCAAAACACCGATTGCCGGAAGCCCCGCTGAGGTTTTTGGCGCGTTTCTTAAGCTCGGGCTGACGTCGTTCGGGGGGCCGATCGCGCATCTCGGTTATTTTCGCGCCGAATTCGTGGAACGCCGCAAGTGGCTCGATGAAGCGGCCTACACAGATATCATCGCGCTCTGTCAATTTCTGCCGGGACCGGCAAGCAGCCAGGTCGGCATCATTCTCGGCCTGTCGCGCGCCGGACTGCCGGGCGCGCTTGCCGCCTGGTTAGGCTTTACGATGCCTTCGGCCCTGGTGCTCATCGCTTTCGCCTACGGCCTCGGCAGTCTGGGAGACATCTCGCACGTTGCCTGGCTGCACGGCCTTAAGATTGTCGCCGTCGCCGTTGTCGCGCAGGCGGTTTGGCGCATGGCGCTGACCCTATGTCCTGACCGGGAACGGGTGACCCTCGCGGTCGCAGCCACTTTACTCACACTGGCCATTCCTTCGGCAACCGGCCAGATCGGAGCCATTGTGGCGGGAGGCGTCATCGGCTGGCGTTTTCTCCCCGGCATGAATAAGACAGAAAGCACGCTCGCGATTCCTATCGGCCGTGCCTTTGCGATTGCCTCCCTGATCCTCTTCGGGACGTTGCTCTTGGGGCTGCCGCTGCTCGCCGCAGCAACGCCCAATCACACGATTGAGCTTATCAGTAGCTTCTATCGCTCTGGCTCCCTTGTGTTCGGCGGCGGCCATGTCGTGCTGCCGCTGCTGCAACAAGCGGTCGTGCCGCGCGGCTGGATCAGCAACGATACATTCCTCGCCGGCTACGGAGCGGCGCAAGCAGTGCCTGGCCCGCTCTTCACCTTCGCCGCCTATCTGGGAGCGGCGATGACGCCTCCGCCGAACGGCTGGGTTGGCGGCCTCATTTGTCTCGCTGCGATCTATCTGCCGTCGTTTCTTCTTCTCATCGGCGTGCTGCCCTTCTGGGACACTTTGCGCCGCCGCAGTGCGGTACAGTCCGCGTTGAAGGGCATCAATGCGACCGTGGTCGGCATCCTGCTCGCCGCGCTCTACACCCCGGTTTGGACAAGTGCGATCCTCGCACCGGCTGATCTCGGGCTTGGGGTTATGGCCTTCCTGCTTCTGGTGTTCTGGCGAGTGCCGCCCTGGCTGGTGGTGATCCTGGGCGCGTTCGGCGCCACTGCGCTAGCAATGGTCCCATGATTAGCCCACACGCTGCACATTGCCCGCGCGCCTCGCATATGGTCCCAATATGGAAGGGGTGGCGAGACTAAAGCCTGTATGGAGCCGACGCCCTTTGAAACGGGCTCTGAGAGCGGCGCCCTCAAACCATATCGCCCAGTTGTGCTGCTTCCACGCCGCCTGCGGTTGCGATCGCTTCGATGATCACTTGCGCTTGGGCCAAGGGATATTCATCGGTAAGCGTTACGTGGATAAAGACCTGGTGGCCCGGCGGCGTGAGGGCGGCGAGGCGCGCCGCCGCGCCGGCCCGAAATAGTCCCCTAGTTCGGCTTGCTTCCACCGGGCGGGCATGGCTTTGAAGGGCCGCCGAAGGTGCCATTCATGGAATACTTACCACCAGCCTCGATGTTTTTGAAGAAAGGATCCTGGTTCGCGGAATAGTACCATGACCAGAATACGGTCTCCTGCGGATTGTAAGTGACCCCGTTAGGCATCGTGATCGCCGGAAAATCGGTGCCGGTCAACGGGTCGCCAACTTCCCAGTTGTTCTGGCACCCGCTTACTTGTCCAATGCCTCCCCATGGGGGGGTCGGATTGGTACCGAGCGGATCGTCCAGCCATTCGCCAATTTCATGTGCCGCAATCGAAACATTTGCGATCCCGGGACCGAATTCTCCGGTGGTGTCGTAATCGGTTGGGGAGTAGGTCTGCAGATTGTTGAGCGTGCCGTGATACCCAAGGATGCAGCAGTTGTTCGTGGTGCCTTGGTAGAACACAACGTCGCGCATCAGGAAGATCACGAAGGAGGTCGGGTCGCCGCCAACCGCGTTGAGAACGGTAGTGGAGAAATAATTGTCAAAGAAGTTAATATCGAGACCGCCCAACACGGCGCAGCCGCCGTTGTCGGCGATGATCGCGCTATGGCCGGCGGACGTGGCCGCGGTTATCGTCTGTAGGGCCGCAACGGTTACGTCGTAGTGGATGTTGTAAGGGCTCGTGGGGCCGCCGATTGCGTTCAAGAATTCGGCCCGGCGATGCGTGTCATTGTAGGTATGTGGGCCCATGTTAACGCCATTGACTAGAGCCGCGTGTCCAGCGCCTGGCTGGCCATCAAAGGTCACGGGAGTAAG
>JBOHJT010000147.1:0-8071 GCA_050728715.1 Methylocella sp. | reverse complement strand
TAGGACAAGCCTACCAGGCTTTTCTTGTCCAAGCTGCGGTGCTTGCCTATTCGGATGTTTTTCTCTTGGCGGGCGTGGTGTCTTTCGCGGTCGTCCCCTTCTGCTTCTTCCTATCAGGCAAGAAAGGCGGCGTCGGTGCGGCGCATTAGCGGCATTTCGAGGGCCGAAAAAAACGGTACGTTGGCGGCAATGCTCGCCCCGCTGGCATTGGCCGGATGTGTCTCTGTCGGACCAGATTTCGAGGCGCCGGACCCGTTGCTACCAAGCATTTCCTTTTTCGGCAAGCCGGAGCCTTCGGCCGTCGCGAACCACGCGCCGGCGGCATCGGCGAAAGGCGATGTGTCGCCGGTCGACCCCACATGGTGGGCGGCATTCCGCGATCCGATCCTGACATCGTTGGCCGCGCGGGTCGCGACGGCCAATCTCGATGTGAATTCGGCGACCCTCAAATTGGCTGAAAGCCGGTCGCAACTCGGCGTCGTGGCCTCGGCCGCCCTGCCCGCGATCAACGGCGATGCATCCTATCAGCGCCAACTCTTCAGCGAGAATGGACTTGTGAGCTTGGGCAAGGCGCTTGCTCCGCCGGGCACGTCGTTCGTGGTGCCGCCCATTAGCATTTACCAACCGGGGTTCGATGCCTCTTGGGAGCTCGACCTCTGGGGCCACGTCAGACGCCAGATCGAGGCCGCCGGTGCGCAGGTCGAAGCCGCCGAAAATCAGCGCCGTGACATGCTTGTCTCGACCTTGGCCGAACTTGCCCGCGATTACATCCAGTTACGGGGGGTCCAGGCCCAGATCGCGATTTCAAACGAGAATCTCAAGACCACCAACGACATCTTGCAGCTGACGAAGACCCGCGCGGCGAGGGGGCTGACGACCCAGCTCGACGTCGAAAACGCGGCGGCGCAAGCGGCGAGCATCAGGGCTCAGCTGCCCGATTTGGAAAACCAGGAATCGATGGAGATCAACGCCCTAAGCCTGCTCCTCGACGAGCCTCCGGGGTCGCTGCGGAGCGAACTCGCGCGGGCCAAACCAGTACCGCCGGTGCCGCCGCGGGTGCCGCTCGGAATAGCCTCCGAACTCGCCCGCCGGCGGCCGGACATACGCGCGGCGGAAGCGCAGCTTCACGCGGAAACCGCCGATATCGGCGTCGCGGTGGCCGAGTTCTATCCAAGCGTGAAGTTGAATTCCAGCAACGCCAACGTTGGGCTCAACGCGCTCGATTTCAAGGATCTTTGGAAGGGGAGCTCGCTGCAATATGTGTTGGGGCCGAGCCTGTCGATCCCAATCTTCGACGGCGGCCGCCTCAAATCGACCCTGCAGCTGCGCGAGATCCAACAGCAGGAAGCGGCCATTACCTATCACAAAACCGTGCTTCAGGCTTGGCACGAAGTTGTCAATGCGCTGGTTGCTTATCGCACCGAACAGCAGCACCGCGCGCGCCTGAAGGATCAGGTCGATCATTCCCGCCGCGCGTTGGCTCTTTCCCGCGTGCGGTACGACACTGGAGTTATCGATTTCATCACGGTCCTCGACGCTGCACGGACCTTGTTGCAGGCGGAGCTGCAATATGCGCAAAGCACCACCAATGTATCAACGAACGTTGTGCAACTCTACAAGGCGCTAGGCGGCGGCTGGGAGCAAACTTTTCCCGAGAATCCCGCAATGAGCGTCGTGAACCTTCAACCTGTACAATGAGCGCGTCTCCGATCGCCGGGACTTTTGCCAACCCGCCTCATCGACGGTCTCGGAGACCAAACCCGCGCTGCGTAGGCGATTCATCGAGCGCCTTGGCGGGGGCGCCGGCCTTGGCTTCGCGCTTCGTGATTTCATCTTGCAAACCAATGATCCGGCTTTCGCAGTCTTATCAACATCTCGGTCCGGCGGTCCACCAATGCACTCATTGACGCGCGGCTCTTAAGCAAACGGAATTGTACGCTTTTGGACTTAACGCCAATCCATAGGTATACCGTAAATCGCTCATTGACCCCTGGCCAATAGGTAGACGAGCAACCCGGTAATCAGCGGAAGGATGACCGCCCCGAACGCTAGGCCTCCGACGAGCCTTGCATAGATGGCCTCAATCTTTCCGAAACGCATTTCATTATTGGTGGTCTGCTCCAATAATCGATCGGATAAGCTTTTTGCCGCCGCTTCGCGCGTGACCGCGGACGCGTCGACGGCGGCTTGGTTTTCCCGTCTAACCACCGCGAGATCATCAACAACCCGCTGCGCGAACGTCTCGAACGCCTCCCGGCTCAAGAAGGTCCGCTCCTTCTCACGGGCCAGATCGTGATAGTGGTTCAAGACCTCAAGACGCCGCGCTATTTCATCAGCCGCCAGGACTATCGCCCTATCCACCGAGTCAAAGCGCTGCTCGTGCAGCTCTTTGAGCGTTTCAATCGTATGGGTCATTTAGGCTGTTCCGTGAAGCGCTCGCATGCACGGTCTACATCCTTGCGCATCCTGACGCATTCTACACCGTCCATTTATTTCCTCCCAAGCCAAGCGGCGATGTTTGACTTGCTAAGATTGACCGCGTGGACAAGAAAGAAGCTCGACACGACCGCCCATTCGAACGTGTCGTAGGGCGCAGGCAGCTTCGGCACGCCGATGATTGCCTCGCCGAGAAATGCCTTGCTCGCTGCGATCGTGTCGATATAGACGAGCCCGAAATGGAGCGCGGGCGGAAGGCCCGCGATTAACGTGATGATGCGGAAGGACGGGGTTCCATAAAGCTGCACCTTCATGGCCGCCATTTGCGCGTCGGTTGCGAGAGCGGCCTGCATGATGGACGAATCCGCGGCCGCGGCCGCCGCAAAACCCGCCTCGCCGGTCGTGAGCTTGGTGCGCTCGTAGTCCGTCCAAGCCGCGACGAACGGCTTGATGATGCCGCCGAGGACCGAGTTGAGAATCGGAATGATAAGAGCAAGCATCTAGCTCTCCATCATGCTTTCGGGGCGGGAGGCGTGATTGGCATCATCTTGGCCGCCGCGACAAGCCCGTAAACATGCGTGACGGCGGTTGCCGCGGCAAGACCGGCGGCGACCTTGTCGGCCGTGCTCGACGCCATGAACACATTCCAGCCGGTGTAGCCGTTGATCTCGTCCAGGATCGCCGGGAGCTGTGGGAAGATCGCGGCGAGCGAGCCGAGAATGACGGTCTTGAGGCCGCTTAGCCGCGCCAAAAATTTTTCCCATATCGAAACGCCAGCGGCATCGGCCATATCGATGATCCCGCTCACGGCGCGGTACTGCTTGATCTTCGGCCGCACGATAAAAATGTAAATTATTGCGATTAGCGCCGGGATGACAAAATACTGCATGATGCTTTCCTTTTCTAGAGGTTGTTGACCGCGCCGCGCGGCCCGGTTTCATGGACTGCGGCCTGCCCCCCGCCAGCGACCGGCTTGTGGATTGCTATGATGTTCAGAACCGTCATCGCGATTCCAAGAACGATGAGCGCAATGCCGATCGCGTCGATGATTTTCATTATGCGGATTCCTTCAAGCCAAAGCCCGATTGCTAATGATCTTACCGTCTTACCGTCTCCGTGGCATGGATCAAACTACGTGGATCGGCTTGCAACATCAGAAGCAGAACTACCGGAAAGATTTGATGATACCGACTAGCGAGCGCAACAGAAAACCACCCGCAATGCCGGACGGCATCGACCTGGAGCGCCGAGCATATCAAGGCCCCGTGCTCATGCTCGTTAAAATGAGTGGCAAACCCGGCGATCGCCACGGTATCGTACGGCCAGCCAATGTGGGAGGCGAGAAACAGCGATCACAAGGTGTAGGATCTGCTCGGCATTAGCAAATTCACCAAGATCTGCAATGTGTCGCTTGGAGCATAGGCGATTGAGAATCTGGCGACTCCCGTTCCTATTTGCGAGGCGATGATCGTACCGTAGTGCATCACCGTTTCGACATGACTCACCGGCCCCGTGGTATCAAAGCGGATAAGCCTGGATAACAATGAGTTCTTTTTTGTAACGAACCGGAACCTCGCCACATTGAGGGGAGGAGGCGAAACTACAGGCGGCATCATTTTTCCTTTATACGGTCACGAAACCGGCCTCTCGCGTCGATGACAGTGAGCTTTCGTCGAGCCGTCATGCCGGAAGCCTCTCGTAAAATACGAGTCCAATGCCGAGCAATCCAAGCGGGAGAGGCGTTAGAAACTCATCAAAGAAATTGTGTTTGCCACCAATTCCTTCGAGCCATGCGCCTAGCGCCACAAAAGCGCATATTGTCAACAGGCCAGTCATGTAAACGATCATCGCTTTGCCTCCACGGCGAACGCCGCAGCGCGCTGACTCTGCCGCCACGCATGGAAGACTAAAATTCCGGTGAGGGTCATCACCACGCCAATGATGGCGATCCCGGACGCCGCGCTCATACCAACGTGGGAAGCGTGAGCGATTGCAGCGCTTCCCGTTATCGTTCCCGCGACCACTGCCTGAGTGGCCTTCCTGCCTGAGTGGTGTGCCGCCTCTTTGGCCTTGCTCGATAGAATCGCCGAAGCGGCTTCCCCGTGCGACATGCGGAGAGCAAGCGCTTCGCATCCGGCAACGCGGCGTCCCCAGCCCGCCCCGAAATGGCTCCAGGTCTGCAGCGCGTGCAGGAACGAAAGCCGGTGCGCGCAGATCCCTTCTATCGCATCGCGGATAGGGTGTGTTTTCCAGACCCCTGACAGTCTATTGGCGCGGGAAACGCCACTATTGACCGCTAAGTCGAAGACGCAGAGATCTTCGCCGCGGCGCAACGCATCGCCATTGACCAGATCCCAATATTCGCCGCGATAGATTTCATCGCGCATGGCAGGCTTGATGCTGAATACATCTTCCTTCGGGAGGTTGTAGAAGTTGCGGTACCTGTCATAAGTCGCTTGCGTCACGCCTTCCATCGTCCGGCCGCCTGGATCGCGCGGATCGTCCGACCTTCCCCCCTCGTATTTTAGAGTGAAGGCAAGACAGGCTGGGAAATTTTCGGCAGTCATGATGTGCTCCAATAAAAAAGCCGCCATTCGGCGGCCTGTGGATTGGGAATTGAAAAATGGTCATTCGCAGCGGCGGCGCGGCTTCCGCATCGCGTCCGACGCGACCTTCCATCCCGGACGATCCCGGGTGTCCGGCTCGGAGACCAACGTGCGCCACGGCGCGCTGCCGCCGCATCCCACGCCCCAATTCATCGGCTCCGCGTAATAGCCAAGCGCGATGGCATACCAATCGAGCTTCTCTTGGAGCATCGCGATCGCGGCTTCATCCGGTGTCATCCCGGCGCCTTCAAACAGCTCAGATTCTCTTGACATTTCGTCGCATCCTTCGCTCCTCGTGCGCCAATCGGAACAGTATGATCCCCCCTGCAATGATAATGAACGGCATGAGCAGGACGCTCATGCCGTGAAGCGGACCGGCCGATCCCCAATTATGATGCCCTGAATTGTATGCCCTGCTCATTTCGTCTTGTCCTGGTTCACGATCTGGTCATTGAATGGCGATAAGCCACATGTTGGCTCCTTGCGTTGGAGTCGCCGTCCAGGTGACATTGTAGGTTCCGGCGGCTGACACGTCCTTGGTCGCGAACGCGGCTTCGATGTTGTTCGATGCCAGCGATTGGATGTCGATGACGGTGAAGCCGCTGTCCGGAACCGCCGTGATGGTGTTCGCGGAAGAGTCCCCCGTCCAAATGGCGACCAGCGTGGCGGGACCCGTGGTGGTGACGTTCAAGCTCGTGTTAGGCGCGCCGTCCACGTGATTCCATTGAACATCCTGGATCGCTCTCGCGTTCTTGATCTCAATGACCTCGAACGTGATCTCGTCCAGATTCGTCACGGGGATGCTCGCGGTATACCCAGGGCCTCCAACGGCTGGCGCGAGACTGTAGAGCGCCTCGCCGCTATTCGGGAAACCGGGGGCATAGGAGTGCGTCGAGCCGACTTGACCGTATGTGGCGCCAAGATTGTCCTTTGGATCGGCCGACGATGTGAAATCCGCGAGCCTTCCACGGCCCACCCATGCAAGCATGACGCTTCCTGACGGCTGAGTGCCGATCGCGGGGATGGATAGCGGACCGGCTGGCCCGTTGATCGCTTGCGCGGCGAGGGCGTGCGCCCCCGTCGTCGGGGAGGATGCTAGCGCCCTATTGGCGGCCGTGATCCATGGGATGCGGTATGCGAGCGCGTTGTTCGGCGATATGTTGTAGGAGCCTTCCTGGCCGCTGTAGTCGAACACCCATATCGCCATCAACGCCGCGGTGCTCGCCACGAATGCATTGATCATGCCCTGCAAGTCCGCATCGGATTGCGCAATCGTTCCGTCCGATCCGTCAACCGCCGAGCCGCATTCGCCAAAAAACATCGGCATGCCCGGAACTGGATTTTCTGCCACGGTGATGAACTGCGCGTCGTTCACGGAATCGTCGGCAAAACGGAAGTTGTAGGCTTGATTTAGAGAAAACGCATAGATGTGGTTGGAGCAAAGGTCGCCTCCCGCGCAATCCTGCGCCATCACTGTCTTGTACTGCGCAACGGTATCCTGGGCGGATGAACCGCCGGTCCTTAGCTGATAGGCATTCGTGCGCGGCATGTCGAAGCCAGGCTCGACCAGGCGGCCCGGATCTCCGGCCTTGATGGCCGCGGCGAATGCGTGGTAGGCAAATTGCATCTGGGCCAAGGTCAGATTGTCTGATGGGCTATATGATGCGGGAGTGCCCTGTGACGTGTCGATCGGATAAGCGGTGTATTCTCTAGGCCATCCGATATATGTGTTCATCTCGTTTGAAAACTCGAATGCCCAGATCGCCGGATTCCCGGCGTAACGCGCGGCGACGGCCTGAGAGAAATTTTTACAAGTGGCGATCGTCTTGCTGTTTGGATCGCCCCATGCCGTGGGGCTCTCCCCTTCGACCGCCGGTAGCGATGTCCAATTCCAGAATAGCGATGGAATGAGCCCTATGTTGTATTTCGCCGCGTCCGCGACAAACGGGTCCATGAGCGCGAAGAAGGCCGGCAAATTCGACATGTAAGGCGCGATGTTAGTCGGCCAATATCCTGGAACCCGGACACGGCAGAATGGGATACCGGCGCTTTGCAGCGCCTGGAACCCGGCGATGTAGCTTGTGTCGGATCGGCTCGGCACCGTGCGCTCGAACGCGCTAATATAATTCACGCCGACGGCCCGGTATGGCGCCCCGTCTTTCAGAAGAACGCCGTTGGCGACGGACAACCCCTTTGCTTTTGGGGGCGCCCCCAATGGGCGAATGGTAATGCCGATTGCCGCGATGCCGCCGCCGGTGCCGGACCATGTTAGCGTCTCGGCTCCTGGTGCCTGGGACGGCACAAAATCGCCGATGGCATAAGAGGCCGCCACCTCCCCCGTGTTGAAGAACGCGTTATGCGAGAGAGCATTCGGCGAGCCAGAGGAAAATGTCGCCGTGCTTGTGTTGCTCGCAGAGCAATAGACCGCCCATTCGCCGGGAGCGAATGTTTCCGTGATCGCGGGCACGGCGATACTCGCGACGGCGGAGGCCGATATGGCGGCGCTGCCTCCTATCGGAGTTACCGTATCCGTGCCGGTGTAAGCTCGGATATTGCCGTCGAGGAATGGGCCGGTTGGGCTGCCGGCGACCGTGAATGTATAAGAAGCAGGCTCGGCTGCCCCCGCGATCCTGTAAAAATAGAATCCCTGATAGGTGTGAGAGCCGCCCTGATATTGCGCGGTTGACGTAATAAGGGTCCACCCTGACGGCGCCGCGATGGATCCGGCCGGCGATGACGCGCCGAGCATGGTGAAGGCGAGCATCAGGTCGCCTTGGACGATCCCGGCGGGAACCGCGAGTGTCATGCTCGACCCGCGGGCGCCGCCATAGCCGCCGTCGGCCACGAATGATATGCCGCTTGACGCGATCACCGGCGCGGTCGGCGCGCTCGTCGCCGAGGCGCTGGCCCCGGCCGCATCCGTGGCGATGACCGAGACGGTCAATGCGTTTCCAACGTCGGCCGCGACCGGGACATAGGCCGGGGACACCGCGCCGGTGATCGCGGCGCCGGCCCGGTTCCATTGATAG
>JBOHJT010000146.1:0-8096 GCA_050728715.1 Methylocella sp. | reverse complement strand
GCCCGGAAAGTAATTGAATCCATCAGTGAATCAAACTGGTTTCCGCAAGCGGGCGAGGCGGGAATGACATTATCAAATTTGGATTCAGGTTTCTTCAAACCGGATTGACGCTTGCGGTCATGACTTGACGAGGCGGGCGCGCAACAGGCGCTTGATGCGAGCGGGCCGACCCGGCTTTCGAGCGATGGCGCGGTGCTCATGCGTGCCGTCGCCGGTTCGCTTGGGATCGGCCCGCTCGAATTGCCCTGGGCGGAGGGGCCGAGGCTCTGGCGCGCGAAAGATATTGACGCGCATCTGCCTTTGCTCAAGGACCATGCGGCTGGCGCCGAATTGCTCGCGAAGGCGGTGTTGAAGGCGCCTCGTTGTCGGGGATGAACTTCTCGCAATCCTTGCGGAAGACAACTACACGTCTCGCGAGGCATTTGTAACAAGCGTCCCTCAGCACGCGGGATGACCCGCGATCCCATTCAATGGCTGGCGCGTGGCAACGTGCGTCTCGCGCCTCATACATGCCTCTGCGAACGGTGCACTTCGCCCGCAAAATGTGAGCGGCGGGCAATCACGTTCGTGGCGAACCTGTTCACCTGCGATTTGCACACCAGGGGGTCACGCTTCCCCGCCTTCGATACTTTCTCAATGCAAGGAGCATTCATGTCCGCGCTGCGCTTGTTCATTCCGATTACCAAGGTCGACGCGGCCCGGCGCCTCGTCTATGGCCTCGCCACCGCCGAGACGGCAGATCGCGCGGGAGAGATTTGCGATTATGCTTCAACCAAGCCGCTCTATGAAAAATGGTCGGAGGAGATCGCGAAATCGACCCGCGGCAAGTCCCGCGGCAATCTCCGCGCCATGCATGGGCCTGTCGCGGCGGGGAAAGTGACGGCCATCACTTTCAATGACGCGGGAAAGCAGATCGAGATCTGCGCCAAAGTCGTCGACGATGCCGAATGGGCAAAAGTCGTGGAGGGGGTTTATACCGGCTTCTCGCAAGGCGGAGCCTACGAGAGACGGTGGACGGACGCGGAAGGGCTCACCCGTTACACCGCGGCGCCGAACGAAATCTCGCTCGTCGATTTGCCGTGCTTGCCGCAAGCGACCTTTGAAATGATCAAGGCCGATGGAACAAGCGAGCCGCGGCGTTTCGGCAAGGGGATGGACAACGTCGCGCGGCTGGCGAACCTCATCGACGAATTGGACTGGTTGCAAAATGCCTCGGCATCCGAGGAAATGACCGAGCAGGACGATTCCGGCGTGCCCGGCGAATTGCGCGATCTCGTCGCGCGCGCCTCGGCAATATTGCGAACCATGGTGAGCGAGGAAACCGCGGAACTCGCGCAAGACGGCGCTTCGCTAGCGCCGATGACGATGTTTGCCGCGCCGCTCAAAACCGCGCCTCTCAAAAGCCCGCATCTTAGCAAAATCGGCGCCCGGAACAACGAAAAAGATCAAGCCAGGATTCAGCACCTGCACGATACCTCGGTTGAACTTGGAGCCGTCTGCGAAACCCAAAAAGTCATGCGAGGCCGATTGGAAAAACGCTTCGATGTGCTCGCCGAAACGATTGCCGATGTGCTGCGGCGGGTGAAGAACATCGAGGAGCAGCCCTTGCCTCTGCCGCTCTTGGGTCAACCGCGAGCGATCTCAAAAGCCGAGGATGCAGGCGGCGATGCTCATGATGGCGGCGGCATCGAGAAGCTGCTTGCGAACCCGGAAGCCCTGTCGGTTCTAGCCATCAAATTGGCGCATCGTAACGGCCGCTCGCCGCTGCGATGAGCATCTGTCCCTGGCGTTGCACGTGATTGCGGGAACGTCCAACCTTTGCCGATAGCCTTTAACGAGCGCGCGACCCATGAATCCCTGCTGTCCCAAAGCGGGGGGTCCGCGATGCCAAAAGGCGCTCATCCAAAAAAAGTGTTTGCCACCAAAATCCCTTCAAACTTCCCTGCGGCTAGGAGCAAGACATGACTATGCAGACCGATGTTCAGGACGTTCTGGACAGGCTTAAGACCGCGCAGCGAAAGCCGCTCGGCGATCCCCGTTTCATGAGCCTTATTGGGCTTGAAAAGAGCACCTTCTCGGAAAGCGCGAGTGCTACCTCCGGCCTTACCTTCTACGATCTCGAGCTTGGCGCGAAATTCCTTTATCCGGTTCTAACGCCCTTGCGAAACATGATTCCCCGGGTTTCGGGCAAAGGCGGCATTCAGGCGGCGTGGCGCGCGATCACCGCGATCAATACTACTGGCTTGCGGTTCGGCGTTTCTTCGGCAAATCGCGGCGGGGTCATGGCTGTCAAAACCCAGGATTATACCGCGACCTATAAAGGCATTGGCGTCGAGACGAGTGTCGATTTCGAAGCGCAATATGCCGGGCAGGAATTCGACGATGTCCGCGCGATAGGCGCCAAGACAGGTCTCGAGGCCCTGATGCTCGGCGAAGAGGCAATGATCCTCGGCGGCTGCACATCGACACCGCTCGGTCCCACGCCGGCGCCGACGCTGGCGGCGTCGACCACAGGTGGTACCCTTGCCGCGCAGACGTGGTCTGTAATTTGCGCCGCGTTGACGCTTGACGGCCTTATGAATGGAAGCATCGCTGGCGGCGTGCAAGGGTCTATCACGCGCACGAACGCCGACTTATCGGTGGATACCTTCGGTGGCGGCGTGGCGAAGCAGAGCGCGAACGCAACCGTCCCCACGACGGGCACGACCGGGTCCATCACCGCGAGCGTTACGCCGGTCTCTGGTGCGCTGGGCTATGCCTGGTTTTGGGGTGCGGCGGGTTCCGAAGTGCTCGGCGCGATTACGACGATTAATTCAGTGGTGATCACAGCGAACGCGGCGGGAACCCAGTTGGCCTCTTCGCTAGGAACAAATGACAACTCCACAAATGCGCTTGCTTTCGATGGGCTCATCTATCAGGCACGCGTCGCCGGCTCTCAGTCTTACGTTTCCACGATGGCTTCTGGGAGCGCGGGAGTTGGAACGCCGCTGACTTCGGACAGCGCCGGCGGCATTGTCGAGATCGATACCGCCCTGAAATCTATGTGGGATAATTACCGGCTCTCACCCGATACGATGTGGGTCAATTCCCAGGAGGCTTTGAACATTTCACACAAGATCCTGTCGGGCTCACAGTCCGCCGCGCAGCGGTTCGTTTTCGAATCGTCGCAGGATCTGGTGGGTGGCGGCATCATGGTCCGCACTTATCTGAACCGGTTCTCGATGCAGGGTGGCAGCGTAGTCGACATTAGGGTGCATCCGAACATGCCGGCGGGTACCATCCTCATGACGACGAAGATGTTGCCCTATCCGCTCGCTGGCGTTGGCAACGTCGTTCAAATCCGGACGCGGCAGGATTATTACCAAATCGAGTGGCCGCTCCGTACCCGCAAATACGAATACGGGGTTTATTCCGACGAGGTTTTGCAAAACTATTTCCCGCCGTCGTTGGCGTTGATCACCAATATCGGCAATGGCTGAGCATAAAGCGCCCGGCGGCAACCTTGCCGTGCGCGTGATCCAGGAATCGATGGAAATAATGCGATGACAACAAATTCCGCGGCGCAATTCGACGCGGTCGGACCGGCGCCTGTTTTGATCAAGAACACTGCCGGGATATTATTTGGGTATGATGTTGGCAGCGCGGATGGCAGCCCGGCAATGGTTCTTCTCTAGGACAAGGCGACGGCCTCGGTTTGCGGCGCGGAGACGCCACTTGTGAGGATTCTATTGCCGCCATTCGGGCACTAGGCGCGCGCGTAGGCAACGGGAGTTGCTTTCGTGAATGGCCTTTATCTGCTTGTCGCAACCCTGCATGGCACACAGCAGCGCAACATTAGCGGGCATGTCGAATTCTCTTAGTGTAGGGCTCTTCGCAGATGGTCAAAATGCGTGCTCCAGATGACATTTCCTCGATTGTTCAAAATGGCGTCGAGATCCAAATCGCGGATGACCGGTCCGAGGAGGTAGACGACCTTTCCGCCGGTGCATGGATTCCGCCCATGGAGCGACGGCGAGTGTGCTGTGCCAATTCGATGCCATGACCCATTCGCAAATGGTCTTGCATGGCCTTGAACGCATCGGGCGCACTCTCGAAGTAGTTTCTACCGAAGAACTTCGGGCCAGCTTGCTCTCGGCGGCCCCCGATACGGTGGTTCTGCCGGACCGCACGGAAACCGGGGGCGAACAAAAACATGACATATCGGGTCTCAGCCGTCCAGCACTTTTCGCTTGCCTCAGAGGGAAAGGAGTCTTGGTGTCCTTGCTTGCTACCAATGAGGAATTACGTGCCGCGGCACGCCGCGCTCGCGATGGCTGAGTGGTTGCAAATTCTAACAGCGCTACCTGGACAGACGTGACTTTGATGGAGACCAGACATGGTTTCCTGAAGCTGAGGCGTCCTCTAGCGCACGAAAACGGGGTCAGACACAATGGCATCTCCTTTCGATCTTGTCGGCCTGGCTGACCTCAAGAGCTGGCTCGATATCGCGGGAACCGATGACGATGTTCTCCTCGCACGATTAATTACGCAAATCAGCCGCGCAATCTTCAATGTTATCGACCGGCCCGCAGTATTGCCTTCGGCCTATACCGAAACCTATGACGGAGGCGACGAGGTTTCGATCATGCTCCGGCAATGGCCGGTCATCGGAGTTTCGTCCTGCGTCGTAGACGGCGTAGCAATCCCTCCGTCGCCGCCGCTTGTCGGGGGCGCGAGTGCTCAAGTGGGCTATGTTCTAGATTCCTCCGATGCGCGCCCGCCCGGAGCCATGCAGAGGCTGTCACTGCGCGGGTTCCTTTTCACATGCGGTCTCCAGAACGTCGTGATCTCCTATAGCGCCGGCTACCAGATTACGAACGAAAGTGTGGTTATTCCCGCGACGCCACCGTATAGCGTCTCGACGCAGGCGCCATATGGGAATTGGGCGAGCGATGCCGGCGTCGTTTATTCGAATGGCATTTCACTAACCGCGGTCACGGGGAATCCCGCCGCCGGGCAATACTCGGTCGCAAATGGCGGTTACAGTTTTGCGCAAGCAGATGCAGGCTCGACGGTGCTTCTCACCTATGGCTACGTGCCGGCCGATCTCGCGTCCTGCTGCATGGATTGGGCGGCCGAGCGCTATGCTTATCGTTCGCGCATAGGTCAACATTCGAAGTCACTCGGCGGACAGGAGACGATGGCTTTCATTGTCAAGGATATTCCGGATTTCGTGGTAAGTGCCTTGTCGCCCTATCGTCGCGTGGTCATGCCATGATCGATGTCGAATTCGATGTGCAGGCTGTGCAGGATGCGCTGTTGGGGCAAGCAGATGCACTTCGCGGTGCTCTGGAGGCGCGAATTCAACAAAAGCTTTCCGGCGAGGTCTTAGAGACTCGTTCCGGCGCTCTTGCGGCCTCTATCATCTCCTCGATCGAGAACGATGGATCAGATACATCCGTCTCGATTTGCAGCAGCGGCGTGCCATATGCGGCGATTCAGGAATTCGGCGGAAAGACGGCGGCCCACGATATCGTTGCGGTGAAAGCCAAGGCTTTGGCCTTCAGCATGGGAGGGGACCAGATTTTCGCAAAAAGCGTGCACCATCCCGGTTCGACAATTCCCGCGCGATCCTATCTCGGCAGCTCTCTCGCGGAGATGAGCGACGAAATAGAGTCCGGCTTCAAACAGGCTGTCCTTGAAGCGTTGGCGCCGGGTTGACCGCCGCGTGGGACCACTTCCGGACCCCTGATAACAAACAAGCCGTTTAGGAAAGGGGGAGCAGGATGGCAGTGACACCACGCGAGAGCGCCATTGGGGCGCTCATGAATATCGTCGCCAGTGCATATCCCTGGACGCTTGGACCAGCGAGGCGCCTCAAACTTTGGAGCGACGTTCCCCCGGCGAGCCGACCCGCTTGCTTTCTTTTTGAGGGCGGTCAGGAAACATACTCCTGGAGCGAGACCGCCCTTCCGAAGCGCATCATCGAAGTCAAATTGTTCGTTTATCTCAATGCCAAGGATCCAAGTATTGCCGGAGCCGCGCTGCTCAATGGCGTGATGGACGCTCTCGATGCTGCGTTCGCGCTGTCAGGGGGCGACCTTGTGCTGGGACGAAACACGCTGAATGGCACAGCCTACCATTGCAAGATTGATGGCAAGGCTTTGAAGGACCCGGGCGACCTCGACGGCGACGCACTCTTGATCGTGCCGGTTAAAATTGTCCTGCCGTAGATAGCCGCTTTGTTGGATTTTTGCATGCACGCTCTTGTCTCCGGCAAGACGCGGATGGCCGCGCGCACGCTGCTCGCGCGGGCGGGCGGCGTGTGGATGTGGCCGGGGATCGCTCTCACCGAAAAGTGGGGCGCGGCCTGCATTCCGGTCGCGGCGGATGTCGCGCGTTTCTGGATTACCCGGCTGCATGGCCCAGAGGCGAATGATTCCGCGGTCCTGCGCTGTCTCGCTATCGCCGCGCAAAAATTGAACGAAGGCGACGAGGCGGGCGCGCAAAACGCCCTTGATGCGAGCGGGCTGACGCGGCTGTCGAGCGATGGCGTGGAGCTGATGCGCCGTGTCGCCGCTTCGCTCGAGATTGCTCCGCTGGACCTGCCCTGGGCGGAGGGGCCGAGGCTCTGGCACGCGGGAGACATCGACGCGCATCTGCCGTTGTTCAAGGATTATGCGCCGGCGGCAGAGCTGCTCGCGAAGGCGGGCGGCTGGGATGAATCAAAGCATCCGCGCTGGCCTGCGGGATCGGGAGATCATCAGGGCGGACGGTTCCAATCCGCTGGCGGTGGGGCGAGCGCCAGCAATGATGGTGTCACAGCCGAAGGCCGATCGGCGGCCAAGAAGCCAATCGAGCAAGGCAGCGCTTCCCTTGGAGGGCCGCCGGAAATTCCAAAGTTCGATCCGCTTGCCGAAAAGCTTCGCAACGTCTTTGCGAAACTGGCGGCAAGGTGGCTCGCGCGGGCCTTGGCGGGCGCTGAATTTGGACCTGCTGGCGAGTCTGTTGTTGCCTTGGAAGCAGCGGCGAAAACAGCTGCGTGGCTTTATAATAAATATCCTTATATCAAAATAATAAATATCCTTATATCAAAGCCTATCTCGACGGCGCGAAATCTCTCGAAGAGCTGCAAAGCGCTGTCGGAAAGCCCCAGAAAGGGTATGAGGTCCACCATATTGTGGAACAAACGCCCGCGCGAGATGAACAAATCCCGGACGAGCTGATCGATGGGCCGGACAATCTCGTTCGTATACCGACCCTGAAGCACTGGGAAATTACGGGGTGGGTTATGACGCCAAATGACCGCTATAATGGTCATTCCCCACGCGAATATCTCAGAGGCAAGAGCTGGGAAGAGAGGCGGAGAGTCGGCCTCAAAGCGCTTGGGGATTTCGGAGTCTTGAAGCCATGAAGCGAATACGGCTTGAAGACGCGAAGGTTGACCAACTGGTGGAGCGCTTCGCGGAGATCGGCATCGCGCAGGATCAGGCTCTCGTCTATGACGAACATAAAAAGTTCAATCGTCTCTACAGTGAGATGAACGATGTCGATCTAGAGCTTCGGAGGCGGGGGGTTAAAGCGCGGCTAGCGCTGCTCGGGCTTTATGATCATCCCAATATGCAGGTCCGAGTCAAAGCGGCCATACGAACTCTCGCGGTAGCACCTGAGCCGGCGCGACGTGCTCTACAAGAGATTAAGGAGTCGCGTTGTTACCCACAGGCGGCGGATGCTAGCATGATCCTTCGTGATTTCGATAACGGCTCTTACAAACCCGATTGACCGGGGTGCCCGACCATGAAGAGATCAAAACTCGAATACCTGACGGTTGATCAGTTAGTGGCGCGTTTTGCTGAGATCGGCATCGCCCAGGATCAGGCGGAGCTGATGGGCGAAATAGGAAAGGTCAATCGCTTGTTCGGCCAGATGAACGAAGTAGACCAAGAGCTGCGAAGGCGAGGGTTGGAAGCCCGCCTGGCTTTGCTGCGACTATTTAATCATCCCAACATGCAGGTCCGGTTGCAGGCGGCCAAGTGGAGTCTCGGGGTCGCGCCAGAGGCAGCCCGGAAAGTAATTGAATCCATCAGTGAATCAAACTGGTTTCCGCAAGCGGGCGA
>JBOHJT010000145.1:0-8210 GCA_050728715.1 Methylocella sp. | reverse complement strand
CACCGTGATCGGCGTGCCCACCACCGTGTTGCTGGCAGTGGCGATCACCGAGACGTTGTTCAAATTCACCACATAGGCGTGTGTCCCGTCCGGGGTGATGGCTACCCCCAAGGGCTCATCCCCCACCGTGATCGGCGTGCCCACCACCGTGTTGCTGGCAGTGGCGATCACCGAGACGGTGTTGGAGCCCCCGTTCGTGACATAGGCGTGTTTCCCATCCGGGGTGACGGCTACCCCCTTGGGTAAGATCCCCACCGTGATCGGCGTGCCCACCACCTTGTTGGTGGCGGTGTCGATCACCGATACAGTGCCATTGCCGGGAGAAGAGGGACTGCCCTCACCCTCAACCGTGACATAGGCGAAGGGGGCCGCCTCCGCCGGCTGGGCGCTGGAGGCTATAATCAGCACCAGGGCGGCCGAGAAGGCCGCAAGACCCCGCGCCGACAAGGCGCAGGTTCGCTCGCGGTAAATACCTTGCATGCTAATCACCTCTCAAAAAAGATTTGATGATATATAATATTTATCATTATTTCTAAGTCGAAACGCGACTAAGTTTATGTCGGATTAAGACAGTGCGAGAGTATTGTTAAATATCATCCCGTCAAGTTTAATCGCTCGTCTTATCGATCTTTTTTTCTTGCATGATCTTTTCCAAGCGCTCGGAAATTTTTTCAAGAGCATGCTCTCTGCTTCCAGCTACGCCGCGCCGTGGCGCATGATGGGGCGATGGAACCCGGTTTTGGAACTAGAAATCAGCCGCGAGCCTGCCAGGAGCGCGAACCGGTAAACATGGGCGCAACGCTAGGGTTTCGCCGGAATTCCATGGCAAACTCTTGCAAGCCCGCTACATTGGGGCAAGGTTTTCGCTTCCGGTTTCCAGGCGCCGGGGATTGCCGAATTCAGACGAGAGCGATGACGACAGCAAAAGCGCACGCCGGTTCCGGCCGGGTGACCGGCGCGCCGGACCCCGCGCCTGATTTTCTGGCAACGTCCCCGGCTTCGCCCGGACGGGCGCGGAAGCCGCCCGAGGAACCGGCGGACAAGCCTTTCGACGGCCGTGCGATAAGAATCCGCGGCGCGCGCGAGCACAATCTGAAAAACATCGATCTCGCCATTCCACGCGACAAGCTTGTCGTGTTTACCGGCCTTTCCGGCTCCGGCAAATCCTCGCTGGCTTTCGACACGATCTATGCCGAGGGCCAGCGCCGCTATGTCGAATCGCTTTCGGCCTATGCGCGCCAATTTTTGGAGATGATGCAAAAGCCCGATGTCGATCAGATCGACGGCCTGTCGCCGGCGATCTCGATCGAGCAGAAGACGACCTCGAAGAACCCGCGCTCTACTGTCGGCACCGTCACCGAGATTTACGATTACATGCGGCTGCTCTTCGCCCGCACCGGGATTGCCTATTCGCCGGCGACGGGGCTTCCGATCGAGAGTCAGACGGTGAGCCAGATGGTTGACCGGGTGATGGCGCTGCCCGGGGGCACGCGGCTCTATCTCATCGGCCCGGTCATTCGCGGCCGCAAAGGCGAGTATCGCAAGGAAGTCGCCGAATTCATGAAGCGCGGCTTTCAGCGTCTGAAGATCGACGGGGAATTTTATGAAATCGCCGACGCGCCGCAGCTCGACAAAAAACTCAAGCACAACATCGACGTGGTGGTCGACCGGATCGCCGTGCGTCCCGGAGTCGAGGCCAGATTAGCGGAAAGCTTCGAGACCGCGCTCGAGCTCGCCGACGGAATAGCGATCGCCGAATATGCCGATGAGAGGGACGAAAACGGCGCGCCCAAGCGGATTGTCTTTTCGGCCAAATTCGCCTGCCCCGTATCCGGCTTCACCATCCCCGAAATCGAGCCGCGCCTGTTCTCCTTCAACAATCCGTTCGGCGCCTGCCCGCGGTGCGGCGGCCTCGGCGTCGAGCAGACCGTCGATCCCGGGCTGATTGTACCCGATCCGAAGCTCACCCTGCGCAGAGGCGCCATCGCTCCCTGGGCTCGCTCCAGCTCGCCCTATTATCTGCAAACCCTCGAAGCGCTCGCCAGGCATTTCAAGTTCCGCCTCGATACGCGTTTCGAGACGCTGCCTCAGCAAGCCCGCGATGTGATCCTGCATGGCTCGGGCGAGGAGGCGGTGCGCTTCACCTATGACGACGGCTTGCGCTCCTACGATATCGTAAAACCCTTCGAAGGTGTCATCGGCAATCTCGAACGGCGGTTTCATGAGACCGAGAGCGATTGGGCGCGCGAGGACATCGCCCGCTACATGACGGCTTCGCCTTGCGGCGCCTGCGCAGGCGCGCGGCTACGGCCCGAGGCGCTCGCGGTCAGAATCGAGGGTTGCCACATCAGTCAATTGACCGCGCTTTCCGTGCGTGGCGCGCAAGAGTGGTTTGCCGCATTGCCCCCAAAACTCGATTCAAAACGGCGCGAGATCGCCAAGCGCATTCTGAAGGAGATTTCCGACAGGCTCTCGTTTCTTGTCGATGTCGGCCTCGACTATCTCACGCTTTCCCGGGCGTCCGGCACGCTGTCCGGCGGCGAGAGCCAGCGCATCAGGCTCGCCTCGCAGATCGGGTCGGGTCTGACCGGCGTGCTTTATGTGCTGGACGAACCTTCGATTGGCCTGCATCAGCGCGACAATGCGAGGCTTCTCGACACCTTGCGGCGGCTGCGCGATCTTGGCAACACGGTTATTGTTGTCGAACATGACGAGGACGCAATTCTTGCCGCCGATCATGTCGTCGATTTCGGCCCGGGCGCGGGCATTCACGGCGGCGAGATCGTGGCGCAAGGCACTAGCGCCGAAATCATGGCGGACAAGGATTCGCTGACCGGTCAATATCTGACCGGCGCGCGGGAAGTCGCGGCGCCGCGCCGCCGGCGCACGCCCGAGCCGGGCCGCGAGCTCGCCATCGTCAACGCCCACGGCAATAATCTCAAAAATATCTCTGCCGCGATCCCGCTCGGGGTTTTCACCTGCGTCACCGGCGTCTCCGGCGGCGGCAAATCGACCCTCATTATCGATACGCTCTACAAAGCCGCCGCGCGGCGGCTCAACGGCGCGCTCGAACATCCGGCGCCGCATACGCGAATCGATGGGCTCGAACATCTCGACAAGGTCATCGACATCGACCAATCGCCGATCGGACGCACGCCGCGCTCGAATCCGGCGACGTATACGGGCGCCTTCACGCCGATCCGGGAATGGTTCGCGGCCCTCCCGGAAGCCAAGGCGCGCGGCTATCCGCCTGGACGCTTCTCCTTCAACGTCAAGGGGGGCCGCTGCGAGGCCTGCCAGGGCGACGGGGTGATCAAGATCGAGATGCACTTTTTGCCCGACGTTTATGTCACGTGCGATGTCTGCAAGGGCAAGCGCTACGATCGCGAGACGCTTGAGGTGAAATATCGCGGCCAATCGATCGCCGGCGTGCTCGACTTGACGGTCGAGGAAGCCGCGAGCCTATTCAAGGCGGTGCCTGCGATCCGCGAGAAATTGGCGACACTTGCCCGCGTAGGTCTCGGCTATGTCAAGGTCGGCCAGCAAGCCAACACCTTGTCCGGCGGCGAGGCGCAGCGGGTCAAACTCGCCAAGGAGCTATCCAGGCGCTCGACCGGCCGCACGCTCTATATTCTCGACGAGCCAACCACCGGGCTGCATTTCCACGATGTCGCAAAACTCCTCGACGTGTTGCGGGAACTGGTCGATCAAGGCAATACGGTCATCGTGATCGAACACAATCTCGAGGTCGTGAAAACGGCCGACTGGATCATCGATCTTGGTCCCGAAGGCGGCGACGCCGGAGGCGAGATCGTCGCGGCCGGTCCGCCCGGGGACATCGTGCGGGCAAGGAAAAGCTACACCGGCCGCTATTTGCATGCGTTTCTGCAACGGCGGCCTTTGGCGAAGGGCACCCAGGCAGCGGAGTGATCTCGTAGGCGCGGGGTACGGTCTGGTCAGGCGCGGCATCGGGGTTCACGCGGCTGCATGGTTGGCCCTTCGCGGCGGCGCGAGCCCCGCACAAGCTTAACGGGGCACCTTTTCAGCCAACCCGGCTTGTTGCCCGCTCCGGCCCGGCGGAGAGCGAAGGGCGGCCGAGCATTAGAGGAATCAACAGAGGAATCAACTGGCATAAGGCTTGCGTCAACCGGGTAAATTTTTTCCGCGCCGGTGGCGGATCAAGCCTGGACCACGCGTTGTACCAGTCGAACCTTGGTGACGGTCGAGGTTCGGTCAAAAACCGGTAAGGGTTGGGCTTGGTCACTGCTTGGTAACACAATGTTTGGTCAAATGCAGGTTTCGGTCGCCGTAAGTTTCGGTTCATATCTTAATCGAGTCTGAAATTGACTCTTGTTCATAGTGAAAAACTGTGCAATCGCCATGCCATGGTTGCGTCGGCGGGAGCCGCTCGTAAGCCCCCTCGCTGGCCAGAAGCGCCCGCCGATCCTCCCCGGCGGGCGCTTTCTTTAGTTCGGGGTGAGCGCACAGGGAGATGTTCCCAAAAAGTCTGTGACTCTTGAAATGCCCCAAGTGCCTATCTTACGGGCTTCACGGAGCCTGAGACTTTTGCCTGAAAGCCCCCTAGACACTTTTTCAATAGAACCATTCATACATTCAATTAAGATCACACTGATTTGAGGCTTTGGCACGAACAGTTCAGCTGGAACTACCTGCTAGATGAGACGATTTGAGATCTTGAAAGGTCGCATTTAGGCTTGAGGGCCGCGCCCCTATCTCGTGGCCTTGCCAGCGGTAAACTGCAGCACCACCGCGGCGATGGCGTGCCCTCGAAGAATCTACAACCCTAAATGGAGGAACCCATGTCTCTAACATACGAGGAGATGACATCCCGCGAGCACACTGCCTATGGCGGGTTCGCGGATGCCATCGGTGGCCTTGCCACGATTGTCCTCGCTATCTTGGGGTTGGCGGGTCTTGCCCCGATTATGATGATCGGAATCGCGACCATCATCTTCGGCGCGGCCTTGCTGATCCAAGGCGGGACAATGTTATCCGAGTACGCCCGGATAATTTTTCCGCGCGGCGCGAGAGCTTATTCCGTCGACCAGTTCGGCGGCAATAGCCTGTCCGCCGTTTTCCTGGTTGGTGCCGCCGGTATTGTCCTTGGCCTGCTGGCCTTGCTGGGCATTCATGCCTTGCTCGCGTCGATTGCGGTTATCGCTTTCGGCACCGCCTTGGTGCTGAGCAGCAATTCGGTGTGGCATCTGCATGTGCTCAAGCATGCGGTGGCAACAGCCGAAAGCCCATCATCCCCGCTCGCCGGAAGCGAAATTCTGGCAAGCGAGATGGCCTCCGGTTCCGCGGGCATACAGGCGCTGACCGGGTTGGCCGCGATCGTCCTCGGCATTCTCGCCGTCGCGGGGGCGGACCCAATAGTCCTGACCCTGGTCGCTTTGCTCGCCCTTGGTGCCACGCTGATCATGAGCGGAAGCACGCTGAGCGGGACAGTGTTGAGCTTGATGCGGCCTGCGACGCAGACCTGAAGTCGAGCCATGAATCTGGACGGGCGCTTGTGAAGTTGGAATCCTAAGCGACCGCCCCGTTCTTGTTCGCCGCAAAGGGCTGCGCCCACGGCTGCCAATACGGGCATGTCAGTGGCCTTCGATGCAACTCGCCGTGACGCCCCGCCGCATGGCGTGGCCCTCTATAGCCCGCCGCGCAATAATCGATTCTGGCGATCGATTGATGCACGGCGGAAGGGCGGCTGACGAACACTTTATCCGTAACGCGAAAATCTGCTAAGCTCCGGCGCCATGCCCGAGCCGTGCCCGGTGGCTCGCATTCATGTGATCGGCGGCGGCCTTGCCGGCAGCGAGGCGGCGTGGCAAATCGCGGCAAAACGTCCCCATCGTGCTGGACGAGATGCGAAGCGCCCGCCGATCCTCCCCGGCGGCGCTATCCTTTTGTTCGGGGGAGCGCATGCGAGCATGGTCCTAAAAAGTCTGCGACTTTTAGGATCCCCCAAGAGCCTATCTTGCGAGCTGCTCAAAAGGCTCTCTCGTCCAGAAACAATTTCAATAGGGCCATTCATAGATTCAATAGACATCACAATCATTTGACGCTTTGGCACGAACAGTTACCTGGAACCACCTGCTAGATGCGACGATTTACGATTCTGAAAGGTCGCAATTAGGCTTGAGGGCCGCGCCCCTATCTCGTGGCCTTGCCAGTGGTTGCTGCAGCAGTACCGCGGCGATGGCGCGCTCTCAAAGAATGTACAACCTTAAAGGGAGAAACCCATGTCTCTAACATACGAGGAGATGACGTCCCGCGAGCGCTCCGCCTATGGCGGATTCGCGGATGCCATCGGTGGCGTTGCCACGATTGTCCTCGCTATCTTGGGGTTGGCAGGTCTTGCTCCGGCCACGATGATCGGAATTGCGACCATCATCTTCGGCGCGGCCTTGCTGATCCAAGGCGGGACAATGTTATCCGAGTACGCCCGGATTATATTTCCATCCGGCGCGAAGGCTTATTCCGCCGACCACTTCGGCGGCAATACCCTGTCCGCCGTTTTCCTGGTTGGTGCCGCCGGGATTGTCCTTGGCCTGCTGGCCCTGCTGGGAATTAATTCCCTGCTCACGTCGATTGCGGTCATCGCTTTCGGCACCGCCTTGGTGCTGAGCAGCAATTCGGTGTGGCATCTGCATATGCTCAAGCATGCGGCGGCAACAGCCGATAGCCAATCCCCGCTCGCCGGAAGCGAAATTCTGGCAAGCGAGATGGCCTCCGGTTCCGCGGCCATGCAGGCGCTGGCCGGGTTGGCCGCGATCGTCCTCGGCATTCTCGCGGTCGCGGGGACGGATGTAATAGTCCTGACCCTGGTTGCTTTGCTCGCCCTTGGTGCCACGCTGGTCATGAGCGGAAGCACGCTAAGCGGGACAGTGTTGAGCTTGATGCGGCCATTGGCGCAGACCTGAAGTCGAGCCCTGAATCATCAGGACGGGCGCATAAGTGAAGTTGGATTCCTAAGCGCCCGCCCTGGTTGTTATTCGCGGCAAAGGGCTGCGCCCGCGGCTGCCAATACGGGCATGTCAGTGGCCTTCGATGCAACGTCGCCGTGACGCCCCGCTACATGGCGTGGCCCTCTTTAACCCCGTCGCGTACCTCGCCGCGCAATAATCGATCTTTGCGATCCCTTGATGCGCGGCGAAAGGGCGGCTGACGAAGACTTTTCCTTAGTGCGAAAATGCGCTAGGCTCCGGCGCCATGCCCGAGCCGTGCCCGTGGGCTCCCATTCATGTGATCGGCGGCGGCCTTGCCGGCAGCGAGGCGGCCTGGCAAATCGCGCGGCAAAACGTCCCCGTCGTGCTGCACGAGATGCGGCCGTCGCGCAAGACGCCAGCACATCATACGGACGGCCTCGCCGAGCTCGTCTGTTCGAATTCGTTTCGCGCCGACGATCCGCAAACGAGCGCGATTGGCATTTTGCACCGCGAAATGCGGTGCCTCGATTCCCTCATCCTGGCCGCCGCCGATGCGCACAAGCTGCCGGCCGGAGGCGCGCTTGCGGTCGACCGCGGGCAATTCTCCGAATGGGTCACCGAAAGAGTTTGCGCGTACCGGCTCATAAAACTGGTTCGCGAGGAAATCGACGGTCTGCCGCCGCTCGCCTGGGACAGCGTGATAATCGCAACAGGGCCCTTGACGTCGCCCTCGCTTGCCGCGGCGATCGGCGCGCTGACCGGCGAGCACGATCTTGCCTTTTTCGATGCGATCGCTCCGGTCGTGCATCGAGAGTCGATCGACACGGAAAAAGCGTGGTTTCAGTCGCGCTACGACAAGGCGGGGCCGGCCGGAACCGGCGCCGATTACATCAATTGCCCGCTGACCCAAGCTCAATATTTTGCCTTCGTGGATGCTCTCGTCGAGGCCGATCGATCCGAGCCCCACACTCTGGCGGAGGAAGAGACGCCCTATTTCAATGGCTGCCTGCCAATTGAAGTCATGGCGGAGCGCGGCCGCGAAACTCTGCGGCACGGACCAATGAAGCCTTTCGGCCTGACCAATCCGCATCCTGGCGGCGCGACAAAGCCTTATGCCGTCGTGCAACTGCGCCAAGACAATGCGCTCGGCACGCTCTACAATATGGTCGGCTTCCAGACCAAGCTGAAACATCGCGCGCAGGTTGAACTTTTCCGCACCATTCCGGGCCTCGAAAATGCCGCCTTTGCCCGTCTCGGCGGGAT
>JBOHJT010000144.1:0-8432 GCA_050728715.1 Methylocella sp. | reverse complement strand
TGTGCGACCGCATGTGCGACCGCATGTGCGACCGCATTCATGGGCCGGACGCATGACCGCAAGCAGCCAAGCCGCGCGCCAAAAATCCTGGCAAGCCGGGGGGCCATCCACACACGGGACGCTGCCGAAAAAAGCTAGTAAAAGCCCTTACATGTTCGGATAATTCGGGCCGCCGCCGCCCTCCGGCGGCACCCATTCGATGTTTTGCGCCGGGTCCTTGATGTCGCATGTCTTGCAATGGACGCAATTTTGCGCGTTGATCACAAAACGCGGATCGCGCTTTTCCTCCTCGTTGGCATAGACCACTTCATAGACGGCGGCGGGGCAATATAGGCGCGCCGGTTCGCCATATTCGGGCAGATTTTTCGCAACTGGAATCGACGGATCTTTGAGGCGCAGATGGCAGGGCTGGTCTTCCTCATGATTGGTATTTGAAACATAAACTGAGGAGAGCCTGTCGAAGGTGAGCGTGCCATCCGGCTTTGCATATTGAATGGGCGTCACGTCGGCGAGCGGTTTTAAGCTCGCATAATCCGGCTTGCCATGGGCCAAGGTGCCGAGCGGCGACGTGCCAAAAATTTCATTCACCCACATTTCGAGGCCGCCCAGAGCGATGCCGGCCAGGGTGCCGAATTTCGACCAGAGCGGCTTGGCATTGCGGACCTTGTAGAGGTCACGGCCGATCACCGAGCCGCGCCACGCGTCTTCGTAAGATAAAAGCTCGTCATGGGCGCGGCCCGCCACTAGCGCGGCGACCACATGTTCGGCCGCGAGCATTCCCGAAAGCATCGCATTGTGCGATCCCTTTATGCGCGGGACATTCATAAAACCCGCCGCGCAGCCGATGAGCGCGCCGCCCGGAAACACGAGTTTTGGCACCGATTGCCAGCCGCCTTCGGTGATGGCCCTTGCGCCAAACGAAATCCGCTGCCCGCCAGCAAACAAAGGCGCGATCTTGGGATGCGTCTTAAAACGCTGAAATTCGTCAAATGGAGACAGCGTCGGATTCCAATAGTTCAAGTGAACCACGAAACCAACGGCGACGAGTCCGTCTTCGAAATGATAGATAAACGAACCGCCGCCAGTGCGATTGTCGAGCGGCCAGCCAAAAGTATGCTGGACGAGGCCAGGCCGGCGCAAAGCCGGATCGATCCGCCAAAGCTCCTTCAAGCCGATGCCGAATTTTTGCGGCTCGCGATTTTTGTCGAGGCCGAACTTCGCGATAAGCTCCTTGGCGAGCGAGCCCCGCGCGCCCTCGGCGATCAGGGTATATTTGCCGCGAAGCTCAATGCCCCGTGCAAATCCGCTCTTGAGGCTTCCGTCGCGGGAGAGTCCCTTGTCTCCCGTGGCGATGCCCAAAACCTCGCCGGCTCCGCCATAAAGAATCTCGGCGCCCGCGAAGCCTGGAAAAATTTCGACGCCCAGGGCCTCCGCTTTCGCCCCGAGAAAGCGCACGACATTTCCAAGCGAGCCGATGAAATTGCCGTGATTGTTCATAAGACGCGGCATGATGAAATTGGGCAGCCGGAGCGCGCGTTTCGGGCCGAGTACATAAAACCGGTCGGCCGTCACCCCGGTTGTCAGCGGCCGGTCTTGATCCTCGTGCCAACCGGGGAGGAGCTTGTCGAGACCGCAAGGATCGATGACCGCGCCGGACAAAATATGGGCGCCGAGCTCGGCGCCTTTTTCGACGACTACGACCGAAACTTCCGGCTCAAGCTGCTTGAGGCGGATCGCGGCGGCAAGGCCCGCGGGGCCGGCGCCTACGATCACGACATCGAAATCCAGGCTTTCGCGCGGCGGCAATCTGATTCCGGCCTCCGTCATGGTGGTTTTTTTGGTCCTAGTGCGGCAGGAACTTCGTTAAAAATTGTCCCGCGCCTCGTCTTCGTTTACGTTCTCAAGGTTTTGGGATTTGGGGACGATTTGGGAACTACGGCATGCGCATCACCCGGCTAAAGGGATCAATGAGCCGGAACCAAGCCTCACAAGGGGACCGGTAATCGTATACGATAGCGCCTTGGACTTCAATGCGAGCTACGAAAGGGTTTGCCAAAGGGGCAACCCTGCGGCTTGTTTTCCGGATGGATTAAGGACCGTCCCCCGGAGACGCCGCCGGGGACGGACGCAATATTTTCCCCGGCTAACTTTTAGCGGGTTACAATCATGGGTGAATGTTTGACCGGACTTTTGCGCTGGTACGCGGAAATGGGCGTCGATATCGCCGTCGACGATGCTCCACATGACCGCTTCGCCGAAAGCCGCGCCAGCATTTGCGTCCGCGCGGAAATACCCGGCCTCTCCGCCGCGCCGCCGGAGACTATCGAAGCCAGCCGCCGTTTCATGCGGGAGCCCGGCACGGTCCTTCCCGCCGAGGCCATCGCGGCAAGCGCGTGGGACCAGGCCGCCGCAGCCCAAAGCCTCGCCGATCTACGAGAACGGCTGTCGCGCTTCGAAGGCTGCGGCCTGAAGGCAACCGCGACCCGGCTCGTTTTCGGCGATGGGAATCCCAACGCGAAGATTATGTTCATTGGCGAGGCGCCCGGCGCCGACGAGGACCGCGAGGGTGTGCCTTTCGTCGGCCGAGCCGGCCAATTGCTCGACAAGATGCTGGCCTCGATCGGGCTCGACCGCGGAAAAGTTTATATCGCCAATGTCGTGCCTTGGCGGCCGCCTGGAAACCGCACCCCGACGCCGCTTGAAACGGCGGCCTGTCTGCCCTTCACCCGGCGCCAAATCGAGTTCGTGGACCCCAGAATTCTGGTCTGTCTTGGCGCGGCGTCGGCGCAAACTCTCCTTGGAGGCAAGGAGGGCATCATCCGCATGCGCGGACGCTGGTTCGCCTATCTGGCGGGCAACACGGAAATCCGGGCGCTCGCCATGCTGCATCCCGCCTTTCTCTTGCGTCAGCCCGCGCAAAAAAAGCTGGCATGGCAGGATTTGCGGATGCTAGCCAAGGAAATCAATCGCTTACAGCTATTTTCCAAAGTTAATGGCGAGAGAGACGGGACTTGAACCCGCGACCTCCGGCGTGACAGGCCGGCGCTCTAACCAACTGAGCTACTCCCCCGCGACGCCGCGACGCGAGGGCCGCATCGAAACCTGCCGGATAGGATAGGCGCGGGGCCAAGTCAAGCGCGATGCGATGCTTCGCTCGCCGCCGGCTACCAGCCCGGCCTTTGCGCAAGCGCGGCAAACACCGGCCATCGCGGCTTGCCACGCACTAGTGGGCGGTGACGGACTCGAACCGCCGACCCTCTCGGTGTAAACGAGATGCTCTACCAGCTGAGCTAACCGCCCGCGATCGGACCTTTATGTGGCGACAGGTCGTCGCACACGGGGTTTCGAGCGTCAATGCCGTTGCGGGCACTCCGGTGTAAGTCCCGGTCCAAAATATCACTCGCACCCCCGGCACAATCGCCCAGAGCTTCATTTCAATTGTCTCCGTACCTGGTCCTGTCCTGTCGCTCGAAAGGTACCAGATTACCCGACTCCGGGGCGCCCTGGCTTCGCTTCGTGGCATTCCCCGCCGACCGTTGGCCCCGCCGGATGTCTTGGCGTTGATGTGTAAGGACACAAAGATCAGTGCAACAGACCACGGGGTGCGTAGTGCGCAAAACGTGCTTGGCGATGAAGCTCTATCCGCTCCGGCATCGCCGTTTCCTCAAAAAGTTCGGCAAGTTTTTCGGTCATCGCGCCGCCGAGTTCCTCGGCGTCGACGATCGTCACGGCGCGGCGATAGTAGCGCGTCACGTCATGGCCGATGCCGATCGCGATGAGTTCGACCGGCGAGCGCGTCTCGATGTCCTCGATGACGCGGCGCAAATGCTTTTCGAGATAATTGCCGGGATTGACGGAGAGCGTCGAATCGTCAACCGGCGCGCCGTCGGAAATCATCATTAATATACGGCGCTGTTCGGTCCGCGCGAGCAGCCGCTTGTGGGCCCAATCGAGCGACTCGCCGTCGATGTTCTCCTTGAGCAGACCTTCGCGCATCATCAGTCCGAGATGTTTGCGCGATCGCCGCCAGGGCGCATCGGCGGATTTGTAAACGATATGGCGAAGGTCGTTGAGACGGCCGGGCGAAGCTGGCTTATTTTCCTGCAGCCAGGCTTCGCGCGATTGGCCGCCCTTCCAAGCGCGGGTCGTAAAACCAAGAATCTCGACCTTGACGCCGCAACGCTCCAGTGTGCGGGCCAAAATATCGGCGCAGGTGGCAGCGACGGTGATCGGGCGCCCGCGCATCGAGCCGGAATTATCGATAAGCAGCGTCACCACCGTGTCGCGGAACGCGGTGTCCCTCTCACGTTTGAACGAGAGCGGCTGCCGCGGATCGACGATGATGCGCGGAAGCCTCGCTGGATCGAGGATTCCCTCATCCTGATCGAACTCCCAGGACCGGCTCTGCTGCGCCATCAGGCGTCGCTGGAGACGATTGGCAAGCCGCGCGACAATCGAGGAAAGGTTATTTAATTGCTTATCGAGATAGGAATGCAGCCGTTCGAGTTCTTCGGCGTCGCAGAGGTCTTGCGCCGCGAGGACCTCGTCATATTTCTTGGTGAAGGCCTTGTAGTCTGGGCTGCGGAGTTCGGCGCGCGAGGGTGGGGGCGGGCGGCTCGGATCGCCGCCTTCGCCGGACGGGCTGAGTTCGGCATCCCCCGCAGATTCGCCGGTTGGCGCGTCGGCGGCGTCTATCTCACGTTCGTCCGTGGGATCGGAGGAAGCCTCGGCTGTCTCGCCCCGGCTCGCGTCGCCGGTGTCATCGTCCGCGCGTTCCTCGGGCTGGTTTTTCCCGGCGCCATCCGGCTCGTGCGCGTCACCTTCTTCCTCTTCCGGATTGGTGTCGAGGCTGCCCTCGTCGATCATTTCGAGCGCCGTCAGCAGCTTGTGGACGGTAAACGCGAAGGCCCGCTGATCCTCGATCTCCCGCCCAAGCATGTCGAGATCGGCGGCGCCACGTTCCTCCACCCATGGGCGCCAGAGATCGACGATCCTTTGCGCATTCTTGGGCGACTTGCGCCCTGTCAAACGCTCGCGCACGATCATCGCGAGCGCGTCTTCGAGCGGCGCCTCGGCGCGGATCGCGATATCGGCATAGCGGGCGCGCTGAAAGCGGTCGTCGAGCATCGCATCGAGATTGCCCGCGACGCCCGGCATCCGGCGCGACCCGATCGCCTCGACGCGCGCCTGCTCCACGGCATCGAAAACCGCGCGCGCGGCGGGTGCTGGCGGGGTCAGCCGCCGGTGTACGTCCTTGTTGTGGCAGGCCAGCCGTAGCGCCATCGAATCGGCGTGGCCGCGCAGGATCGCGGCTTCCCGGGCGTCGAGCCTGTGGGAGGGCTCCGGAAGCAACGCCTTGGCGCTCGCGTCTGTCCAAACCAGACTCGGCCGCTCGGCCGTGAAAGCGACCTCTATCGCCGGCAGTTTTGCCAAGGCGCGCATGCATCCGGCGACCGCCCGCTTGAACGGCTCATTCGGGACTTGCAATTTCGAGGGCGGCTTCTTATAGGAACTCATCACGGTGGTTTCTACTGCGGCTCTTTTAAAATCTTATCCCAGCGTGGCGGATGCCCGGAGGCACGTTTCAACTCATGACGACATTTATCGCGCTCTCCGGTAGCTCGTTGCCAAAACAGCGCTGATAGAATTCCGCGACGAGTGTGCGTTCCAATTCGTCGCATTTGTTGAGAAAGGTCAGTCGAAACGCAAAGCCGGCGTCGCCGAAAATTTCCGTATTCTCGGCCCAAGTGATCACCGTTCGTGGGCTCATCACGGTAGAAAGATCTCCAGCGATGAACGCGTTGCGAGTAAGCTCGGCGACGCGAACCATCTTGCCGACCGTGTCGCGGCCGTCCTTGGTTGCGTGGAATCGCTTGGCCTTGGCAAGGACGATATCGACTTCCTTGTCGTGCGGCAGATAGTTCAAGGTCGCGACGATCGACCAGCGGTCCATCTGTCCCTGATTGATTTGTTGGGTTCCATGATAAAGCCCGGAGGTGTCGCCAAGGCCGATCGTATTTGTCGTCGAAAACAGGCGGAAGGCGGGATGCGGCTTTATCACCCTGCTCTGATCAAGGAGGGTGAGACGGCCCGACACCTCGAGGACGCGCTGGATAACAAACATCACGTCGGGGCGGCCCGCGTCATATTCATCGAAACAAAGCGCGACGTTGTTTTGCAACGCCCAAGGCAGGATGCCATCCCTGAACTCGGTCACTTGCAGGCCGTCCTTGAGGATGATGGCGTCCTTACCGATGAGATCGACGCGCGAGACATGACTGTCGAGATTGATGCGCACACAAGGCCAATTCAGCCGCGCCGCGACCTGCTCGATATGGGTCGATTTGCCGGTGCCATGATAGCCGGTGATCATCACCCGGCGATTCTTAGCAAAGCCCGCCAGAATGGCGAGGGTGGTATCGCGATCGAATAGATAGTCCGGGTCGATGTCTGGAACATGCGGATCCGCGCTTGAATATGCAGGCGCTTCCATATCGCTGTCGATACCGAACACTTGGCGCACCGAAATCTTCATGTCGGGCAGGCTGCCGGTAGCGGCGCTTTCATCCATTATCATGCCTGCATTCGTCCTTCGTGCCGGGCCCAATGCAAATGATTGGGGCAAGCGTCCAATTGTCTTCCGAAAGGGCTTTTCTTCCTATGGGTTCGACGAGCGCCAGCAAAAACTCCATTGAGCGGGCGGAACGCGTCAGACATGCTTCACCGACTTCAGGTAATTATAAGCGCGAATGATCTCACGCAATTTGTCTTCGTTCGACCGGTCGCCCGCGTTGGCGTCAGGATGGAGGCGTTTTACCAAATCCTTGTAACGGGCCTTGATCATGGCCATGTCCACGCTATCGTCGAGACCCAATTGATCCAGGGCTTTTAAGGCTGCCAACCCGTAACGCGGTTTGCGCGACCCTTCGCTAGAATGTCGCCGGATGTTCGTTTGAAACATCGGGTCGCCTGTGCGCGACGGATTGTCGCCCTCCGCGCGAAAACTCTTGGTCCCACGGTTCACGCCCATCGACCACGTCGGCCGATGGCCAGACAAGGCGTCGCGCTCGTAAACGGCCATTGCTTCCGCGTTCATGCCGTTGAAATAATTATAGGTGGCATTGTATTCACGGACATGGTCGAGGCAGAAGCAAAAATATTGGCCCTCTCGAAAACGGCCCATTGGCGCGCGGAACTCGCCCGCTTCGCTGCAGCCCGGATGTTGGCAGCGCGCCTGATCGGGGCGCGTCGCCTCCTTGGGTTCGGACTTAACCCTGATGCGGTCGAAGAGATGTGATTTTAAATTCATAGCTCCGGCATTATGAATGTCTTTGGGTTGGCCGCAAGCGGCTCGATACGGTAAAATGACAATAAAGCCGCCGGTTTGGCGGCCGTTAACGTTTTTTGAGGCTGTCTTGAGATGGACGAGCAAAACGACCCTGCCGTGGGCGATCGCATCAAGGCGAAATTAAAAGCCGCCTTTGCCCCCGACTCCATTGAAGTCATCGACGAATCCCACAAGCACGCGAGCCACGCTCATGCCATGAAGCGGCTGGGTGCGGCCGCGAGCGCGGGCGGAACCCACTTTCATGTCAAAGTAGTTTCGGAAGCCTTTAAGGGCAAGAGCCTGGTCGAGCGCCATCGTGCGATCAATCATTTCTTGAGGGATGAATTCGATGCCGGTGTGCACGCCTTGGCGATCGAGGCCAAGGCGCCGGGCGAATGAAGTCCAGCGCGACGGCCAGGAATCCTGGCCAATTTCTCCAATGGCCTCCGCCCGGCGCTAGAGCATATCCCGTTTAGGTGGACCGATATCCGGCATTGCGAAAATAGTTGAAGCATTCCTCGGACGAAAAGTCATCGAGAGCGAATCCGATCGCATCCCGGAGTGCATCGACGGTTCGGCGTGGCATTTTGCGGAGTGTATTCTTGAGCTTCGCGAAGACCTCCTGAGCGGGCCGAAGGAGCGATGGGCGGAGCCAGCCAGAGGCTCCGCGAAGCAAAGCTTAGTGGAGTGGCTAGCGGAGGGTCGAGGTCCGGGCTGTAGGCCGGCAGGAAACACACGGCCGCGGCCGCGGGTTCGATGGCTTTTCGAACGCCGGCGCGTTTGTGGGAACCGAGCGGAGCACGCCAGATGCCCCTGGCGGGCGGAGAGTTATCCATCATCACGATTTCGCCAAGGCAGACAAAGCCGGCACGAGGACTTGCTCGACATAGGCGAGGAACTTCGCGCCATTGCTGGGCGGAGCAACCGCGGGTCAAGCGGTTGCGGAGGGCCATCGAAGACACAGGGAGCGGTCACCCCACCGTGGCGCAGCGCGGCCAGAAAAGTCGTCGTCTTCCAGTGGCCGAAAGGCACGTGTGCGACGAGTCTCTTGCCTCTTTCACAGCGCCCGTAACGGGGGGTCATGTTGGTCGAGGCCCAGGTCTCG
>JBOHJT010000143.1:0-8509 GCA_050728715.1 Methylocella sp. | reverse complement strand
CAGCCGAAGCGGAAATCGGTCGCGCCGACCCGCATGCGATGCACTATGGTCGCGCGCTTGCGGGCGACGGCCACACGGGCTTTCGCCATGCCGCGGCGGTTGGCGATTTTCATGCCCCATGCCGGCAAGGACGACCATTTCCGGCCGCGGATCGGAAGCGCATGCGCCGCCGCGTAGAGCGCGGTGCGCGCCAGTTCGTCGCCGCATCGGCCGACCCGTCCTTGAATGTCGGTTTCGCCCGATTGATGGCGCCGTGGCGTCAATCCCAGATGCGCGCCGACAGCTCTCGATCGGTCGAACCGTTCTTCGGCGTCGATCGTCGCCCGGAACGCCAGAGCATGTCAGACTCGAAAAACTTGCGCGGCTTTTTCGATCAGGACATGCTCCAACTCTTTGAATTTGAGCGATTCCTTTTCGATCACGCAATTCCACCCGTGGGGCAAGCGCTCTAGGGCCGGGCGGGGGCCGACGCCCGGAGCGCGCATCAGCCGGCGACAGATCGGCTCCTTGCGGACGATGTCGAGCGCCTGTTTGGTCGGCTTCGTGAACTCGCGCGGCATCGTGATGAGAATGCCGAGCAGCGGCGCAACCGTCCTTGCGAGGTTCCTTTCGCCGGCGATCAGATCGCGGGCGCGGGATACGAAGTCTTTACCGCTCGGCGTTCCCGGTTTCAGGCCGGCCTCGCGCAGGATGGCGCGAACCACGTTCTCGATTGTCCGCATCTCGTTGAAAACCGTACGGCGCGCCACCCGAAGAAAACGCCAAGCGCGGCATGGCGCGCTTTTCACATGCACGACGCAAAACCATCCGGTTCGCATGATCTGCCCGAGAGCGCGGGCATCATTGCGGCCGGTCTTGTTCGGCATTGCGCCCATCGCGGCTTTCGCATGGGAAGACTCGATGCGGATCGCCGGCAAACCGGCCGATCTCAACCCCTCGTGCAACCAGGCCGTCAGCGAGCAAGCCTCCAGGCCGATGCGTTCAAAACATAGCGCAAAACCCGATCGTGGGGCCAAAACAGCCTCCGGTTCGCTGGCCGCGCGGGCTTCCTTGAGCGAAGCGCATCAAATGCCCTTGATGCGCGGAGAGCCGTCGAAGGGCTTGACGATCCATCGAGGCCCTCTGGAACCGTATGGCGAACTCCTCGATCACTTTCCCCCGAATGAATGCAAAAACCACTTCAAGGCCACCGGGTACAAACCAACTTGACCGGATAACTCTCCAGTAATTGGATAAACTTGATGCATGTACAAGAGTAAACCGCGCATGGTCGAATCGTTGCGCCCAATATTACTCTACCGGTTTTACCGCGAATAGAACTCGATGACGAGATTGGGTTCCATCATCACCGGATAAGGCACTTCCGAGGGTAATGGAATCCGGGTGATTTTCGCCGTCATCTTGGTGTGATCGACTTCGTAATAATCCGGCACCTCGCGTTCAGCGAGCTGCTTCGCCTCCAGAACGAGGATGATCTGGCGCGAACTTTCCTTGAGCTCGATCCTATCGCCGACCTTGACCTGGTGGGACGCTATATTCACCCGGCGGCCGTTGACGTTGACATGGCCATGATTGACGAATTGGCGCGCGGCAAAAACGGTCGGAACGAATTTGGCGCGATAAATCACGGCATCGAGCCGGCGCTCCAAAAGCCCGATCAGATTGTCGCCGCTATCGCCCTTCATGCGGATCGCTTCGGCGTAATATTTGCGGAACTGCTTTTCCGAAATGTTGCCGTAATAGCCTTTGAGCTTCTGCTTGGCCTTAAGCTGGGTGCCGAAATCGGATAGCTTGCCCTTGCGGCGCTGCCCGTGCTGACCCGGCCCATATTCGCGCCGGTTGAAGGGGCTTTTCGGACGGCCCCAGATATTCTGGCCCATCCGGCGGTCGATCTTATATTTGGCTTCGGCGCGCTTCGTCATCGCGTGTCCTTTTAAAGCGTTGCGCCGGAAAAAAGGACACGCCCGCCCGCGCGGGAGCGCGTAGCGTCAAACCGCGTCCTCCCGCCAGCTAAGGGGAGGAATGCGCCCTCCTCCGCCAGGCCCCATCAAGGGCCAAGCCGACAGGCCCAACGCTTCACATGAACGGATATGAAGGCAGCGCCGCGGGTGCGTCTACGGCGAGACCAGCCCGCCGCAAAGTCTCGAAGCACCAAACAGCGCAACGGGACGCCATCGAGTTAGAAGGTTTTGCCGCGTGGGTCAAGATCGCGTCGCGATCACACGGCCTTCAGTCCCGGTTGCGCGGAAAGCTGTTCAGCGTCTTCCTTGCGCTCGGAATGGCGGTCCGTCGGGTAATCCGAGATGCCGCGCGTCAAATAGGTGAGCTTCATCAATTCCTCCATCACATCGACCAGCCGATCGTAATATGGCGAAGTCCGCATTCGCCCCGCCTCTTCGAAATGCTCATAGGCATTCGCGACCGAGGACTGATTGGGAATGGTGATCATCCGCATCCAGCGCCCGAGAACGCGGAGCTGATTGACCGCGTTGAAGAATTGCGGGCGGCCCCTGACCTACGTCACCGCGAGCGTTTTGCCCTGGGTCGGCCGCCCCGCCCCGATCGAGAGCGGAATCCAATCGATCTGGGCCTTGATGATACCGGTCATCGCGCCGTGCCGCTCGGGGCTGCACCAGACTTGCGCCTCGGTCCAGGCGATAAGCCCGCGCAGTTCCTGGATTTTTGGATGGCCTTCCGGCATGTCGTCGGGCAGCGGCAGGAAGCTTGGATCGATGTTTCCGCCCCAAAGGCTTCGAGAAGGCGCGCCGCTTCAAGCGTCAAAAACCGGTTCTAGGAGCGGGCCCGCAGCGAGCCATAAAGCAACAGCTCGCGGGGACGGCGGCCAAGCCGAGGTAGTTGTAACCTCGTTGCACTCGGCTTCTCGAATGCGGCCGGCGCGATATTGGATAGTGCGAGCGGGTCGACCAAGGCGCTAACTTTCTGCCTGAAGGATCAGGTCCGCGATGCGGAGACTCGATTTGGGTCTCGGGCGGAAGATCCGCAAAACATTGCCGATCCAGAAGGAGCCCAAAGCCGCCATCGAAAAGGGCTTTTTCTTCCAATTGTCCGTTAGGCCCTCGCGACCTCAAGCGGTTGCGACAAGGCGGCCGTGCTGATCGACGACGCGCTCGCCGTCTTCCTTAAAAAATTCGCCTTGCTGCGGCGGCAAGAGGTCGATCACGAGTTCCGAAGGACGGCAGAGTCTTACCCCTTTTGGCGTCACCACGATCGGCCGGTTGAGGAGAGTGGGATGCGCCTCGAATGCGTCGAGCAGAGCGTCCTCGGAGAGGTTGTTGCGGTTAAGACCCGATTCGCGAAAAACGGGTTCCTTGTCGCGCAGCAGGGCGCGCAGCGGAACGCCGATACGCGCCGCGAGCTGGCGCAGCAAAACCCGCGTTGGAACGGTTTTCAGATATTCGATAATATGCGGCTCGACGCCCGCGTTGCGGATGAGGCCGAGAGTATTGCGCGACGTGCTGCAGCGGGGATTATGGTAGATGATGACATCCATCGTCTTCATGCCACATCCGGCCGGCGGTTCGCCGCACCCTCGGTTTGGCCGATCCCGCGTCGGCGCGCGCCGGGGGTCAATCGGTCGAGGCTCTTCAGGCGGGCCGCCTGGGCCCGCGCGGCCAAGGCCCGTATCGCGCAACTATTGTCCATCTGTCGATCATAGGCGAATTATCGACACATGCAAGACAACCTGCGGCGCCTAGTTACCGGTAACGAGCAGCAATCTCGTGCGCCTGACGCGCTTGCTTGAGCGGCGGTGCCTCTCCGCCATGGCCACCCCTGTCCGGAGTCAATAGACCACCTCTCGCGCAACTGTGTGTTTCTCCAAATCATCAAGCATGCGGAAAGCCGGCCTCAAGGTCTTCGGATATACCCATCTATGTCAGCGAGCGTTCGGTCATATTCGTTCATCCTTTTCAAAACTAACGCCGACTTCACAATGCAGGTGAAAAGCCAGCGAGCAAATCTCGGCGCACCGCCCCATCGATGCGGACACCTTATGCATTGTGTCAGGCTGATCAACCAACTATGAGCGACGGCGACCCAGTGTGTAAGCGCGGCTTCAAAACCGCTGGGTCAGCCCGGCAAGGATCGCGCGGCGTACGCCGAACTGCGGCGCGCCGACGCCAACTCCGTGCCGTTGCGGATCTCGTAGATGCTGTCGCCGATGTTCAAGACATCGAGGCGCAGTTCCGTCCCCTGCCCCATTCCGAGATCGAGCTTTTGGACGACGCTCGCGTTGACGGTCGCGTATTCCGGCAAGGACGCGCCGTTTGGCACGGTTGGCGCGCTGGCCCGCAAGCCGCTTTGCACCAAAAGATCCACCGAGACACGGGTTTGGTATTTTGTCCCCTGGTTGAACGTGTAGGCCGCTCCCGCCGACGCGGTCCATGTCTGATCATGATCGAGATGGATGAAATGTTGCGCGATGTAAGCAAGCTCGTCCGGCGCGAAATTGAACTGTGCCGAGATGATGTCCTTGCCCAAGGCACGCGAATAGGCAGCATTGCCATGGATCGACCACGGCCCTTGGTCGTAGCTCAAGGTGAATTCCACGCCGTCGACACGGCCTTGGGCGTAATTGAACGCGGACAGGATGATCGGTGCGCCAAACTGCCCTTCGTCGAGCAGATTTTTCGACAATTTATAGTAGCCATCAAGACCGATCGTTAGCCCTGGAATGACAACTTGACTCACGCCGAGATCGAAATAATGCGAACGATCGGCCTTGACCACATCGTCCTGTTGAACGCGAGGGGCGGCCGTCGTATCGTTGAAGAGGGCGATGGCGGTGGGAGCGACGAGCTCGAATGGCGGTGGCGTGAAATAGCGCGAATAACCGGCATGCACCGTCGTTGTTTCGGTTGCTTTCCACACCGCATTTACGCGCGGGCTGAGCTGATTTGCATTGGTGAACTCATTGACTCCATCGAAGCGGAGGCCGGAGTTGAGAGTCAGAACCGGCAGGATCCGCCATTCGTCTTGAAGGTAAACACCATAAAGGCCGCCGGTGCGGGCGCCATTATCGATGATGTTAACTGGCGCAATAGAAGTCTGGGCGCCCATCGCATCAACCGGCAGCACGGAGGACGTGGTGTCGAACGCGGTGGCCTCGACCTGCCCGAGAAAACCGCCACGCAATGTATGACTGTCGTTGATCCGCCAGCTGGCGTCGGCCTGAACGCCTTCCGCGAGATCGGACCGCCGCGCGAAAGGGGTTACGCCGTTGAAGAGAAGATCGCCGATTGGATCAGGGCTGAAGGATAGAACGCTGTTCCGCACAAAGGCCGAGATTTGCATATCAATATCATCAACATGTTTTTGCAACGACAGCAAGCCGAATTGCGCTGACTCGTGCTGAACCTCATTGAGAAAATTGCTGTTGAATGATGTCATGCCAAGCATGTTGAGACCAAGGGAAGGAACCTGGCCCGGATTGTTAGGGATTTGAAAGCGTCCGTCAAAAGCGCCGCCAACCACGCTCACCCGCGTATCGGGATCGATAATGCCGGACATGTACAAAAGGCCGTGGATTTGCTGTGTAGCGTCGTGAATTGCATTGTAGGTCGGAGCCGGATTTTCGATGCCACGTTCGTTGCTTAAATGATCGCCGGCGAAGAACAAATTCACCGGACCTTCTTGTCCGCCATATTCGAAGCTCGGCTGCAGCCAATTGAAGCGTCCCCCATACGTTGAGAGAGCCAAACCTGGATTGGTGAGTCCCGTCTTGGTCTGGATGTCCAACACGCCGGCGGTAAAAAATCCATATTGCGCCGGCAGGGCGCCGGTGAGCAGCGAAATGCTGCGGGCGAAGCGGGATTCGAGGGCCTGCCCAAAGACCGAAAGCCCCTCCGGCAATTCCAGGCCGTTGATCCGAAATTGCACATTGGCATGATCGCCGCGCACATGGACCTGACCAAAGCTGTCTTGCGCGACGCCGGGCATCTGCAGCAAGACCTGGTTCAAGGGCGCGTTTTCGCCCTGCGGAATCGTCTCCAGCGCCTCCGGGCCGAAATAATAAATGCTTGCGCCAAGGCTCGGCACTATCTGCAAGCGGGCGATATCGAGCTTCTCAAAGACGACTTCCACCGTGTCGAGGGTGATCTGGCTCGTGCCGCGATCAGCCAGCGGTGCCGGCGCGGGACTTTCGGCGAAGGCGGGGGTGGCGGCAATTGCTAGAGCGAAGGCACTGATTTTTGTCCTCCCGAACGGCGCGAACGGCATGGATTATTTTCCTTTCCAGCCTGGCGGAAAGCGTCTTGCCAGGGCGGCGATTCTTTACGTTATAACGTAACGTCAATTTTGTCCATCCTGTGCCTGCCTTATTTTGCGCGATGGACGCGCCATCGCGCTTGCCCACAAGCTTGGGCAGCGCAAAGCCCCTGGCTTGATTGACCGGCGCTCCAAGGAATTGGATGTTCAAGAAAACCCTCGTCGCGAACCGTGGCGAGATCGCCTGCGGGACGATTGCGACGGCGCGGCGAATGGGGATCGCGGCGGTCGCCGTCCGTTTCCGATGCCGCCACGGGCGCGCCGCACGTGGCTATGGCGGACGAGGTGGTGCGTGCCGCGGCTCGTAGGAAATCCCGCCCGCGGCAAATGTTCAAGGGATGCGCCTGCCGGGCAATGGGAAGATCATGCTTCTTGTCGATCGTCGCTTCGCGCTGGCATGCCCGCCTTGCCGGGCGCTCCGGGCAAAATCGTTCGGCGAAGTTCATATCTTGCGTTGACTCTCCTATCTTCGCATGGAGCGACTTCAAATCCACGCTCGGCGCCGAAGTCCCGGCATTGAACACTGCCTTCGCACCGTCGAGGAGTCGGTGCTTCCATTGCGTGATTTGATTGGGCGGAGACAGCTAAAAGTTCCGTCAAGCGACGCTCGATGGAATAGTTGCCGGAGGGGGAACGTCGAATTGCCGCGCCAACTCCGCCGAGGTCTTCTTGCCCTTCAAAGCAGCCAATGCCGCTCCCGAGCCCTTCGAAGGTGGCCTTGCACGCGAGGCCGTGGTTCCTGCGGGATCGTTTCGTCATGATTGCTCCTGATACGCGGCGAACCTTCGCCGCCTTCAGGCAGAAAATCCACTTATCGCCGTTTTCAAATTTGCCAAGCCAGCTCTCTTTGAGGCACACAAATTGGCATCGGTTAACAGTCTTAGCTTGAGTTAGGAGCCCTGGTTCGCCCCAACCGTCGCTGGACAATCGGAGCGACGCCCCTCTATAACCCCGGACCTCGCTACATTCCCGCGGCGCCCAGGTAGCTCAGTTGGTAGAGCATGCGACTGAAAATCGCAGTGTCGGTGGTTCGATTCCGCCCCTGGGCACCATCCCGTCCGAAAACATCCGAAACAATCCAAAAATCAAAGCGTTAATCTGACTATTCTGACGGATCGAGCATGCTGGAGCACCCTTAGCCTGGTTTCTTTATGGTGAAAGTAAGCTGTGCTTCGACCACATGGCCATCAACGGACAAAATATGATATCCGATGACCACTGGCCCAGCCGCCAAATCATACGGAAGCGTGACAATAAGAAGACGCGGATCGGAACTGCCGCCATGGCTGGTCAAGGGGATCTGCGGTCCGTGCGCCGGCACGATCCACACCTTCGCGAATGCTGGTTCAACCGCCTCGTTGAACCATAGCTTCAACTCCTTTGGCGCCTTCTCGATGATCGCGCGCGCGGACGGATCGGATTTAACGAGACGCGAATGCGCCGCGGCTCCGGAGACCCCGAAGCCGAACCCAAGCAACACAACGAAATAAACGATGAGGGCCTGTCCCCCTTGTCTCCGGCTCATCGCGCGTCTCATCTGATAGCTCCTCGTTGCTTTGGCGTTTTCCTGGACATTCGGGATTTTCGTGGCCAATTGCTTTTGCTCGGATTCCATTTCGCGAACAGGCGCCCAAAAGATAGGCCTCGAGCTCGCGCGCGGCCTGCCGTGGCGGCCTTTGCAGATTGAACGCGCTCACGAATTTGCCGCGCTTGTCCATGAGATAGACGACCCCGGTGTGGTCCACCGTGTAGTCGCCGGATTTTTCGCCAGGCACCTTTTTCGCGTAGACGCGAAAAGACTTGGCGATGACCTCGGTCCTCGACGGATCGCCGGTCAGCCCGATGATGCGGGAATCGAAGTTTTCAAGATCGGCCTTCAAGACATCCGGCGTGTCGCGCTCGGGATCGACGGTGACGAACAGCGCGGCGACCTTTTTGTCCGGCCCCAGTTCCTTGAATACCGCCGAAATATCGAACAGCGCCGTCGGACAAACGTCCGGACAATGCGTATGTAGTGGCTTGTACTTGATCTTACGGACGGTGCCTTTTTGGAGGTGGTCGGTCCGCGGCGTGACGATATTCAGGCAGCGATCATTGTTTCCCTCGCAATCGGGATGGCGTCAAGCAAGGCTTGCATCGGCGTCTTGCCGAAACACCAGCGGCCTTGATGCGGCCTTTGCTCATTATGGCTTCTGATCCATGCGTCGAGGCCGTCCTGTAGGGC
>JBOHJT010000142.1:0-8616 GCA_050728715.1 Methylocella sp. | reverse complement strand
GCGCGACAATCGGTGCCGCCGGCATCGTGGTTTTCTGGGTGGCTGGCGCCGTTATCCGTGTCGGCCGGCCGTCCTGTCGCGCGCGGCTGAACACCGCCAAAGCCAAGCTCACCAAGATCAAGCTCATCGACAAGAACGTCGATCGCGCGGACCGGATTGTCGCCGACTGCGGGCCGGCGGAGAGGCGCTCCGGATGCTTGGCACTATCATGGACATTTATGCGGCGTCGTCAGACCAAACTCGAATGCATTGAGCGCCGGCGCGGTCATGCCGGATGTCGTGCCGCGCAGGTCGATCATCGCCGCGCCGTAGATCGGGGTGAACCTGACATTAAGCCAGATCGCCTTTGTAGGCGATGGCGTATGGGGGTTGTCGATGGTAGCCGCGGAGCGATACCGTCGTTCCCCACCGCACCCAAATTCGCGCTATCGCCTTCTCGTTTCGTCGCTTGAAGCCTTGCATTGGCGGACTCTCCCAAAATGGCGCGACGCCTTCCGCGCTAAGCTGACGGTGCCTTCAGGCCCGCCAACGCGGCGCTGCGCTCCCACAGCGATAATGCCGTCTTGTCGTCCCGCGCCGCTCGCGAAGGCGCAATCGGGCGGCACTTATGAAAATATTGGCCCGTCGTCGCGGCGATCTCGGGCGAAGACGCGAGATAAATGATCGTTTCCGCGCCCTTCTCCGGGGAGATCGCCAAAAGCTTGGCGAGACCTGCAAAGCGCGAGATCAAGCCGCCGCTCTCATCGCCGAAGCGGGTGGCGACAAATCCAGGATGCAGGCAGTTGGCGGTCACGCCCGTGCCTTGAAGACGGCGAGCGAGTTCACGCGTAAAGAGAATGTTGCAGAGCTTGGATCGGCCATAGGCTTTCATGGCGCCGAAGCTCTCCGTCAATTGCAGATCGTCGAAATCCAATGAGGCACCCTGATGCGCGGCCGATGCGGTGCAAACGACCCGCGCCGGCGCCGAGGCCACGAGACGCTCGCGCAATCCCTGCGTCACGACGAAATAAGCCATATGATTAAGCGCGAACGTACATTCGAGCCCATTCTCGCTGAGCTTGCGGGTGGCGAACATGGCGCCCGCATTGTTGACCAGGACATCGATACGGGGCTCCGCTTCGGCGATTTCGGCGGCGACCCGCTTCATTTCCGAGATGCGTGTCAGATCGGCATAGTGGACCGCATGGGCAAGGCCGGGCGCTTTTTCGCGAAGCTTCGCCAGCATCCCCTCGCCGCGCGATCTGTCTCTCGCCACCAGAACGATCCGGGCGCCCATTTTCGCGAGCTTGTCGGCAGCGATCTCTCCAATTCCTGAGGTGGCGCCAGTAATGACGACCGTCTTGCCCTGCATGAACACTCTTCCTCACCACGCCCGAGACTGGCCGATGCGGCGCTCTACCTGTGAGTCGGCATCACCCGCTTGTTGAGGTCGAGATTGCCGAGCTGCCGTGATGCTCCGGCCACATCAAGGCAGGTGACATGGGCGGGTAGCGCGCCGGACAATGCCGAGTTGGTTGCGATCAAGAAAGTGAAAAATGAGGTCTCGACGCAAAAAGGGCGCCTCATGCGAGACGCCCTTCCACTGCTGGCGCCGGGCGTGGGCGGGGAGCCGCCCAGCTCGCGAAGTTATGCTGCCCTTGGCGTCGCGATCGTCGGCTTTGCTCCCTCGGTCCCGATCGGGATCCGGCGCGGCTTCTGCGCCTCGGGGAGTTCACGCGTGAGATCGACGTGAAGCAAGCCGTTTTCAAGTCTCGCGCCGGTCACCTGGACGTGATCGGCGAGCTGGAAGCGGCGCTCGAACGAGCGGGCCGCAATTCCCTGATAGAGCATTTCCGGCTTCGCCGCTTCGCTCTCGCGTTCCCGCGAACCACGAATGGTTAGGGTATTTTCCTTGCTTTCAATCGAGAGATCCGTTGCGGCGAAGCCCGCGACGGCCACCGATATCCGGTAGGCATCCTCGCCGGTGCGTTCGATATTGTAGGGCGGATAGCCCGGCATGGTTTCGAGCCCCGAGGCCTGATCGATCATGTTGAACAAGCGATCGAACCCGATGGTCGAGCGATAAAGGGGAGAAAGATCAAACTGACGCATCTCATTATCCTCCTTGGATGAAGCGACAAGAGGTCTTGCACCAAACACGACTACCGAGCGGGACGAGACAATTTGCCAGCGATTTCCACGCCGCGCCCATGGCTCGCCTCCACTCGCGCGTCCTGAAGTGGCCCGCGCATCGTTAATGTGGGGAGAGGGTTTGGCTTTGCAAGAGGGGCGAGCCAGGCAAAATTCCGCCGGCAAAGTCTTTTGGCAAAAGCGTCCGCCGGCGGTTAAAATCACTTCCGGGGCGAGTTTTGGAGCAGCGAACTTTCGCGATGGAACTTTGCACAATCGTGGAAAATCCGGCGCCCCCCGGCGCCGTCGTCTCGGCCATCGCGGCGCGGGATAACTGGACCTTGCGGGTGGCGCGGTGGAGCTGCGGCGCGGCTTGCGCCGGAACGATCGCGATTTTGCCAGGACGCGCGGAATTCATCGAAAAATATTTTGAAGTCATCGGCGAATTGCTGAGCCGGAACTTCGATGTCGCGATCCTGGATTGGCGCGGGCAAGGCCTCTCTGGCCGGCTCGTGAAGGATCCGCGCAAAGGCCACATTGGCGATTTCCGGGTCTACGAGCGCGATCTCGACGCCTTGGTCGAGCAGATCCTTGAACCCTTCTGCCGGCCACCCTGGTTCGCGCTCGGCCATTCCATGGGCGGGGCGATCGCGCTTGCAAAGGCGCGCGGCCACTCTCCTTTTGCGCGCATGGTGCTGACCGCGCCGATGATCGGCATTCATGGGCTGCGCTTCCAGCGCGCCCTGCGGATATTCGCCAGGGCCTTTGTCATGCTCGGACAGGGGCGCCGTTTCATGCCCGGCGGGGGGCCAAAGCCCTATATGTCGGCGAGTTTCGAGGGCAATGTGTTGACGTCCGATTCAAGCCGCCACGCCCGCGCGGCGGCGATCATCGAGTCGGCGCCCGAACTTGCCATCGGCGATCCGACGATCGGCTGGATCAATGCCGCCTTCCGCTTCATGCGGCGCTTCGAGGATATGGAGTACCCGCGCCGGATCTTGACTCCGGTTTTGATCCTCGCGGCCGGCTCCGACCGCGTCGCCGATACCGCCGCGACGGAATATTGCGCGAGCCGCCTTAAGGCCGGCAAGTGCCTCACATTGGCGCATGCCCGTCACGAAATCCTGATGGAGCGCGATCCTTTTCGCGAGCTGTTCTGGGCCGCTTTCGACGCGTTTCTTCCCGGCGAATGCGCGGCCGGCGAAGGCGCCGCTATTAATCACATCATAAAGAACTAGACATTATAAGGAACTAGACATTCACGCGCCGCGAGCGCTTCCAAGGCCGCATGATCCAACTTGCGCGCGGCACCTTTTCTCATGCCCGCACGGGATCATTCGCGATTCATCCGATCAAGAAAAACATGCGCTTATTTATGAACTGCTTAATATACGCGCCACCTTCTTGTACCCCCACCGCGAGCAAGGTGATGGGGAACAGCTTGGCCACCGATCCGATCTCGAACACAGTGTCTGTCGAAACCGCAAGAAGTCGTGGATGCCGATCCGGAGACGCCGGACATTCCATGCACGTAAACATATCCGCCGGTGCCGAACGACTCCTGATCGTACACGGCGATGCAGCAGTCTGGCGCGTGAGTAATCTTGAGGTATTTGACCGTCGCCTTTTGAACGATGGAAGTTGGATCCGTCGACGCAGAAGCCGTTGCGCGTTCGCTCGTCGCGTCGCCTGACCGCTTGAAGACCAGGCACGTTCGATTTTGGCATCCGGGCGTCCTCACATTTCGTCTCTTGCGGCGACGCCCGGAGGCCAACATCGCCCCTCTTGGCAAGTCAATCGGCTTTTGTCGAGTCACCGCTCACCAGCAACGCCGGACCCAATGCCCGCCATAGGGCCCTGGAACCCAATGTCGCGCGCAGCCATATCCGTGGCCGCCATGCCACCCGCCGTGCCACCCGCCGTGCCAGCCGCCATGCCACCCGCCGTGCCAGCCGCCATGCCAGCCGCCGTGCCAGCCGCCGTGATGATGCCACCCGCCATGCCAGCCGGCGTGATGACGCCAGCCGCCATGATGGAACCCGTGGCGTCCGCCATGATGACCACCGCGGTGTCCGCCATGGTGACCTCCATGATGCCCGCCGCGAGCGGATGCTTCGGTAGAGATGGTTACCGCCGCGCCGAGCATCGCGGCGGCGCAAAGGACCACGAATTTATGCATTGGAACCTCCCATTTCCGGCGTTGTGGCCGCCGTGGGCGAATAGCTGCAAGAATTACAAAGCACATTTTTTGGCGGGAGACAATTACGCTGATGACTGACGACAACGAGCTGCCGTTATCCCGTTCGGGTCATTGCGGAGTCTTTCGCGCGGAAACCTGGGTCCCCCGGGCGGAAGGGCGGCGCCTCGCGGCTCAGCCGGGAAAGCCGGGAAAGCCGGGGCTCGCGGCCAAGCGGCGCGGCGCGCAAGATTTGGCAAGCAAAATATTGTCGAGAAACTGGCGCGCGCTTTTCGCCCAGGTGAAGGTAAGCGCGTGCGCTCTTGCTTTGCCGCGCGGAATTTCAAGTGCCGCGAGACAAGCGGCGCGCAGATCCATGTCGAGTACGCCGGCTCCACTCGTGCCGATTACATCGAGCGGCCCGGGCACCGGCAAAGCCGCCACCGGCAGCCCGCTGGCGAGCGCTTCGAGCAGGACCATCCCGAACGTATCGGTCCGGCTCGGAAACACCAAAACGTCCGCCGAGGCATAATGAACGGCGAGCGCGGCGCTCGGCCGCATGCCGAGGAATTGCGCTTGCGGATAGCTTATCTGCAACGCGCGGCGCGAGGGGCCATCCCCGACGACCAGTTTCGAGCCCGGCAAGTCCAACGCCAGAAAGGCCTCGACATTCTTTTCCGGCGCGAGCCGCCCGGCATAAAGAAAGACCGGCCGCGGCAGATTTATCGCCGCCGCCTTGGCCGGGCTGAACTGGCCGTGATCGACGCCGCGCGACCAACGCATCAAACGTTGAAACCCACGCTTGTTGAGATCATCGGCGATCGATGCGGTGGATACCATCACTCCGGACCCGGCATTGTGAAAGCGGCGCAACAGCGCATAGGTGATTGCCTCCGGTATCCTGGTGCGGACGGCGATATATTCCGGAAACCTTGTGTGGTAGCTCGTCGTGAAAGTACGCTTCGCGCGCAAGCAATAGCGGCGCGCGGCAAAGCCCACCGGGCCTTCGGTCGCGATGTGGATATGGTCGATCGCGGCTCCCTCCAGCCGTTTCGATACCGCCGCGCGGCTCGCCAGCGCAAGCCTGATTTCGCCATAGGTCGGCAACGGAACCGTCGCGAAACCCTGCGGCGTCAAAAACTCGATTTCGGCGCCGAGTTCGCGCACCGCGCGGGCCACGGATTCGAGCGAGCGAACCACGCCATTGACTTGCGGCTTCCAAGCATCTGTCGCGACTAGGATTCGTATCACGCCGCCGCCCTCGCGGAGGCTGCTGTTCGCTCATTGGCGGCGAGTGCCGCGAGGCGCTGCTCTTCGGCGGTCATTTGCCAGCGCAAAATCTCTAGCCTTCCGTCGTCATGCTCGGCAACGACGGTGCAGGATTCGACGAAATCGCCGGTGTTGACGTAAGTGATGCCGCCCATGTCGCGGATCGCGGCATGATGGATATGGCCGCAGACCACGCCGTCGGCATTGTGGCGCCTCGCCGCTTCGGCCAAGGCAGCCTCGAACGCGCCGATGAAGTTCACCGCGTTCTTCACCTTGAGCTTGCACCATGCCGAGAGCGACCAGTAGGGAAACCCGAGCCTGCGGCGGATTTTGTTAAACCAGAGGTTCGACCACAACGCGACCGTATAGGCCCAATCGCCGAGAAAGGCGAGCCAGCGCGCGTGCTGTACCACGATGTCGAATTGGTCGCCATGGACAATGAGAAGGCGTTTTTTATCAGCCGTCATGTGATAGGCATGATCGGCAACTTCGACGCCGCCGAAAACCGACCCGATATAGTCGCGCGCGAACTCGTCATGATTGCCCGGCACATAAATCATGCGGACACCCTTGCGCACCTTGCGGAGCAGCTTTTGCACGACATCGTTGTGCGCCTGCGGCCAGTACCATCCGTTCTTCAGCTGCCATCCGTCGATCATGTCGCCGACGAGGTAGATCGTCGCGGCGTCGTTATTTTTTAGGAAATCCAGCAAAAGCCCGGCCTGGCAGCCGCGCGTGCCGAGGTGAACATCGGAAAGGAAGAGAGCGCGGTAAATGGTAGGCTCTGGTTCCCCCTCTTGGCTCACCAGCATAACCTGGGCTACCTTCCTGAAGCTGTTCCAAGCGAACGCGGATTCGAAAACAGATTCGTATGGCATTTGAATGACAGCGCCCAGCATGGGCCTGTCCGCAATGGTGCGGCAATCGTTCGCTATTCGAGCGCGTAATCCGGAAAGTTGAAGACATTTCAGATAAGATCATGCGACACAACAATGGATAGAGATCGCGAGCGGTTCAACTTGAAGCGATCGCGGTCTAGGCAAATTTAGTTATTGTTTAAGACCCAACCTTAAATCGGCGAGGCAGGCCCACCATCATCGGCTGGATCAAGACAGCCGAATGGCTGCAATGGTATGATTTCTCGACCGATCCCGGCGGCGTGCTGGAATCGAAGGCGCATCGGCGCGGCACCGCGGAAAGCCTGTCGGTGAGCAAAGGGGAGCTCCAGGCCGAAGAGGGCAGCGCGACCGAGCGGGCCACGGCCGGCGAGACATTGCGCTATCGCACCGATCGTCCGCATACGATCCGCAACATGTCCCAAAACGGGCCTCGGCGGCAATGGTCTGCATGCTGAAGGCGGCGGCTATGGAATAGCGCGCTCGCGGCCGGACGTCCGGGCAAGGCCGAAACGAATGGGGAATTACCGGTTCTCCTCAGTTCGTTTATCCATCCCCAGTCTTGGGCGCGCGGAATCTGGGCGCGCCCGCGTCGATCACATCACGCCCATCCGGCCGATCTTTTGCTCGTCGGCGAGCTTCTTCTGTTCGTCGCTGAACGAGGCGTAAAGCGGGTCCAGCGCAACCTTGATTGCTTGCAGATTCGCAAGATGCTGGGCGGCCATTTTCGCATGGTGTTCGAGCTTTTCGGGAAGGCTCGGGGCGGCACCCGCTGCCATCATCCGCTTGTGCATGGCTTCCATCGACTCTTCCATCGACTTGGCCGCCGTGGCAAGTGCATCGGCGAATTTATTCCATGCCGGCGTTTGCGCCTCGGTGATCTTAAGGCTGGCCCTGAGCGCCGCGATGCGTTCTCCGGCATGCGACAGTTTCTCCTGCATCATCGACATCATGTTCATCATGTGCGTCTTGTCGCCGCCCATCATGCCGCCGCCCATCATGTCGCAGCCCCTCATCGTTTCGTCGCCTTTCATGCCGCCGCCCTTCATATCGTCTCCCATCATGGGAGCGGGCTGGGCGGATACCGCGAACGCCGCGAATGCGATCGTGGCCGCGGCGGAAACACCTAACAAAGGATGCGAGACTCGAACATTCATGACCAGACTCCCCGGGCTCAAAATCCTCTTTGGGATCCCGCCCCAATATCGGCGTTCCAGGCTCGTTGCGCAAGGCCGGCGGTGGGCCGCGCACCTTGATGCAAGTCAATCGATCGCACGGCGTGCTGTCGTCACGCGGCCGCGCCGTGGCAATGCTTATATTTCTTGCCGGAACCGCAAGGGCAAGGCTGGTTGCGCCCCACCTTGCCATATACCGCCCGCTCCTCCGGCGGCTCGCGGACAAGCGTTTCAATGGCATCCGCCCGGGACGCGCCGAAAACCGGCTTGGCGGCTCGGGAACCGGCGGGGGCGACGCTCGCGGGGCCAAATGCGGCGTTGATCGCGCGGTCCGGATTAGCGGATGCATCGGCACGGGAAACCTCCAGCGCCTCCAGAGGCGGCGGCGGCTCGAAGGCGACTTCGACGCGGTTCAACTGCGACGTCGTCATTTCCCGCAGATGGGTAATGAGTTCGCCGAACAGCTCGAAGGCCTCGGATTTGTATTCGTTCAGCGGATCGCGCTGGGCCATGCCGCGCCAGCCGACAACCTGACGCAAATGGTCGAGCGTCACGAGATGCTCGCGCCACAGATGATCGAGCGCCTGCAGAACGATCTGCTTTTCGACATAACGCGTAACGTCCGTGCCGTTAGTGTCGACCCGAGCGGCATAGGCCTCATTGGCCGCCCTCCGCAGCCTCTCGTGCATTTCCTCCTCGGTGATTCCTTCTTCCTTTGCCCAATCGGCCAGCGGAAGAGTGAGATTGAACGCGGCATGAACCGATTGCTTCAAACCCTCGATGTCCCAGGCCTCGGGATAGGCATCGCGGGGAATATGCTTGGCGATAAGATCGTCGACGACACCCTGGCGCATATCGGAAATCATGTCTTCGAGCGACTCTTGCGCCATCATCTCGCGGCGCTGCTCGAAGACGACCTTGCGCTGATCGTTCATCACGTTGTCGTATTTCAGAACGTTCTTGCGCATGTCGAAATTGCGCGCTTCGACTT
>JBOHJT010000141.1:0-8678 GCA_050728715.1 Methylocella sp. | reverse complement strand
CGATCCAATTATGATTATTTTGGCATGCGAGGCGTCCGGGGACCGGGGAGTTGTTGACATGAAACGCCTTGTACGGCAAGCGCGACACCCGCTTGCGGGTTGCCCGGTCCATGGAAAGCACTATTTATTAAAAATATAAGATCAGCTTGCTTGACCACAACCTTTCTCCCGTCGCGCGGCGCGGGCGGGCGAAGCGCTGACCGTAAGGCCGCGCAACGCGTCACCTTGAATTCGTCGCGTCCCGGACAGGAGGCGACCCGGATTCCTTGGTTTAGCCGTGATGCCGGCGGCGGCTCGGCGGCCCGGCCGCGACCGGCTGCAAGGTTAGGGCGCCGATGCCGGCGGACAAATTGAGACCCGTCGTTTCGCCGGAAAGCGGCTGCAAGCTTATCGAATCGGCATAGCCGCCGACAAGCACATTTCCGCTGCCGCCCGGGCCCAACGCGAAACCGACCCCCGGACCGGCATAATCGCCGGCGAGCGCATAGCGACGACCGGGAGGCCCCTCGGTGAAGACGCCCCAGGCGAACTGGCCGGGACCGGTAGCGCCAATGTCGAGGCCGACTCTGCTGATCGTTCCGGCATAACGTTCAGGCCGGCCACGCGCCGGATGAAACACGCAGGAAAGGCTCTTGCTAGAACCGATGATAAAGCCAATCCCAGGGGCGACACTGCATGCGAGCACGCCGGTCTGTACCGGTATGGCGCTGGCCGCGGTCGCGGTTAAACCAACGAACGCCGCGCCGAGGAGTGCCGCGCGTGCCGGCGAGGAAAACGAAAAATTCATGAAGATTTACTCCCGATGAGAGAACCAGATCCCTGATAAGGGAACCTAATCCCTATCAGAAGCCGCGGCGCGGCCGCTGAAAAGGGATACTAGCTTATACCCCCGGCGGTCAGCTTCGGAACAGCTAAATCCCGGATGGATGGTAGCATGACTTTTCTGTTTCGCCAGTTTTCATCCTTTGTCGTGGTTGGCTTTATCGCCACCGGCGTCCATTATGCTCTATTGATCGGGCTGGTCGAGATCGCCGGGATTTCGGCGGTGACGGCCGCGTTGATCGGCTATGGGGCGGGCGGCACGGTTTCCTACGGTCTAAACCGCCGTCATGTTTTTCGCTCGGATCTGCCCCATCAAGCGACGGTTTCGCGGTTCACGATCGTCGCCGCCGCGGGCTTTGGGCTCACCTATATTTTTATGTCTCTTTTCGTCCATGCCGCGGGCATTCCCTATCTTTTGGCGCAGGTGGCGACGACCGGCATCGTCATGTTTTGGAGCTTTACCGCGCACAAGATATGGACTTTCCCTGCCGGCCGGGACGCAAAAGGATTGGCGGCCCCGCCGAAAGACGCTTAAGGCCACCGCGCGAGGGGCGGTAGCGACGACAAGATCGCCTCGGCATTGCCGCCTGTTTGCAAGCCGAAAATCGTCCCGCGATCATAAATGAGGTTGAATTCGGCGTAGCGGCCGCGCCGCACGAGCTGCTCCTCGCGATCGGCCGTGGTCCAGGAAAGCGCGAAATTGCGGCGCACGAGCTCGGGATAGACGGCAAGAACAACCGCGCCCACGGCCCGTGTGAATGCGAAGTTTTCGGCGAACGCGGTTTCATCGCCGCTAGGGCAATCGAGATAGTCGTAAAAAATTCCGCCCGTCCCGCGCGGCTCGTTGCGGTGCTTCAGGTAAAAATAATCGTCGCACCATCGCTTGAATTTCGCGTGATCCGCGACCTTGCCGTGGCTTTCGCAAGCAGCCTTCATGGCGGCATGGAAGTCGCGCGTGTCGGGATCGGTTTGGACGCGCCTTCTGTCGAGCGTGGGCGTGAGGTCGCCGCCGCCGCCGAACCACGCCTTGGTGGTCGCGACGAAACGCGTATTCATATGCACGATGGGAACGTTCGGATTCCAAGGATGCGCGATCAGCGAAACCCCGGAGGCCCAGAACGCCGGATCGGTTGAAGCGCCAGGTATTTGCGCCGCGAATTCGGGCGGAAAGGTTCCAAAAACCGTCGAAGTATGAACCGCCAGTTTCTCGAACACGCGGCCCGCCAGGATCGCCATGCGGCCACCGCCGCCATCGCCGCCGGCCTGATCGCTCCTTGCCCATGGTTTCGTCAAGAAACGTCCTGGCGCCATGCCCGGCTCTGCGAAAGGTCCCGCCGCCTCAATCTCCAAAAGTTCGAATGCCGCGATGAATTCGTCCTGCAGCCGTTCGAACCACGCGCGGGTCAGGCTCTTGTGGCGGTCGCTTGCGTCGGGTTTTGCCATGGAACTTGGTCTTCCAGCGTCACGCGAAGGCTTTGCCGCCGGCCTGATCGTCTACCGCCCAGAGTGAGCCGAGACGGCGTAATTCTCCCGCGCCGAATGACAATAGGCGCGGGGCGGTCTATTATTGCCGTGCTAATGGTGGCGGGGGTCACAATGGCGATATCACATGGCGGCGGCGAACTCATCGCGGCAATCTACGACGCCATTATCGACCCATCCCGTTGGGACGAGGTCGTCAAACGCATCGTCGAAGCAACAAAATCATTCAGCGGCGTCCTTCTGATCCAGGAGACGGATGCGGCGCAACTTTCGGCGATGCACAATATCGATCCCTTTTATGCCAATGCCTACGTGGAGTCTTGGCACAAGCATAATCCCCTGCGCGCCCTTGTGGCGTCAACAGCTCCAGGCGAGGTGCTGACGTATACACGCATCACCAAAAGTGACGTGTTCAGAAGTTCGGCTTTTTTCAACGAATTCGTTCACCCGCAAGTGTGGGGCGACTCTCTCGGAATTGGTCTTCTCCGCGGGCCTCATTCTAATGGCCATTTGATCGTCCATAGGTCGCCGGAAGCGATTTGGGTCGAACCTAAGGAATGGCATCTCCTGGAAATCCTCGCGCCGCATTTGGCCCGCGCGGCCGCGATCCATGCCCTGCTTGCCCGGACGAGAGCAACAACGGATTGGCTCGCCATGGCGGTCGCGGCCGCCGGGTTCTCCGTCTTTCTCTTGACCGGGAATTGCCGGGTCCTCTTTGCCAACCCCAAGGCCGAGGACCTCGTGCGGCGTCAAACGGGCTTGCGGTATGAACGGGGGCAGCTTGCGGCCGTGACCCCTGCGCTCACCCATCAATTACACGCGCTCGCGCGCGCAGGGTCACGGCCTGGGCGCGGCGATGGCGATATTGGCGGCACCCTTGAGCTTCGTCGCGGCGAAAATTGCCCGCCGCTTCTCGCCCACGTCATTCCGCTCGCCGCCAATCGCGCGGCGGCGGTCTTCGATATCGACCGGCCGGCAGTTGCCGTCTTCGTTGTCGATCCCGCCGCCGGCCTTAGCGCCCAAATCCAGCGCTTTGCCGCAAGATTCGGGCTGACCCTTGCCGAGTCCCGCGTTCTTGGGGAAATCATTGGCGGCAACGGCCTTCTCGCCGCCGCCACAAAACTCAAAATCACCGAGTCGACGGCGCGCTGCCACGCGACCCGCGTTTTCGAAAAAACCGCAACCACCCGTCAGACGGAGCTCATCCGCCGGTTCTTCGAGACTGCATTGCCCGGTTCGGCGGCCAGCGCCTGACTTTCCGAAAAATTATGCGCCGCAAGAGCTTGGCATTAGAGGTTCCTCTGACGCCAGAGCCGAAAACGCGTGCCATCCCTTAATGACAAGTTATGCCAACGGCATGAGCTTGTATCAATGAAGAATGGGAGAGAGGCAATGAAGAAACTAGCGACTTTTTTGGTGTTTGGAGCGGTTCTGGCGGCAGGGCTGCCAGGCCAGGCGATGGCGGCGGACTTTGTAACTGTCCAGTGCAATCTCTCGGGTGCGACGACGCAGAACGTGTCGGCAATCCAAGCCAGCGCGGGGATTACGTTACCGACGTCGTGCGCTGTGAGTTCGCCCTGTGCACAGTGTGCTGCGAATCTGCTGTCCAAAGGCTTTAAGCTGGCGAATTCGTTTTCGTCTGTTTCTAATACTAGTTCCCCGGACACCTTCCCCTACTTTGTCTTCACGAGGGGCGGAGGAGATTGAGGAGGCTGTGCCTTTGCACTCGTGCCGTGTTGCATAACGAAAAGGCCTATACCGGTCAGCGATCCGTGCGGGCTCTGCCGCAAATTATTCGAAGACCAGGCCACTAACTGGTTGCATCGGCGACTTTCGCGGCAGAGCCCGGCTTTGACCATGGCCCATAAGGCCGCGCGGTCAGCATGGTTTCTTCCGCGAGATCGCCTCCCAGTTAAAGAATATCCGCGCAGGCGCATCTGCCGCGCCGCCTCGCCCATGGAGATAGCGCCTCCCAAACCGGTCTTGGCGCGCGCGACAATCCCCCCGCGTCTCCAGGCCTCCCCTTCAAGGCTAGCCGTGCTCGAAAGAAGATATACCGCTGAATGCAACTCACGGCGGAACACCTCATACCGCGGACGGGCGGAGAAACACGCCCAAACTATGGCAGCTTTCTCCGCCCCAAGCGGCTCCCCTTGCCGAAAAGACAGCGTTTCCGCGCAAACCCACTTATCGCAAGCGGCGGCGTGTAACAGGCCATGCGTATATTGCACCGTCAATCGTACCAAAATGCTTCACGTGAAACATTTTGGTACGATTGAGCCGCGAAATCGGACAACCAATTGCGTGAAAATAATGCCCTGGCGACAAGGCACGCCATTCCTCACGCGAGCCCACGCCACTAGCACTGGTTGCGCCGGCGCAAATGCTTGCCGCACGCCAAGAAACCGGCGAGTTCGATAATCGCGGCCTTGGGCCCAAGACAGGCGCACGTCCGCAAAATCGTGCCCGCGCTTCGGGAATCTCCGTCACGCTTGCGGCGCCGCAGAAGCCGCAGCGTCCACACCAGGTCCGCCGCCGCGCACCAGACAATCATACGCGAGCGAGATAAAGATCGTTAAGAGCAGCACAAGCGCCGCTTCGATGGGTCCCACCAAAATTGCGCCGATCAGCTTGCCGATGAATCCGGATTTGACGAAAATCGCATTGAGGATAACGGAGGCGATCTCGGCGGGCAGCCCTACCAGCAAAGCGCCTGTGAACAGCCGCAGCGTATTGCCGCGCGTCGCGGCCCAAGCGCTGGCCAGGCTACCCGGGCCGCCGATCGCCACCGCGGGCAGAAAGATCCAAAGCCGCAGAGCGATAAAAATAGCGGCGATCGCCAGAGGGGCCAAGAGGATCGCCCCGGCCACGCTGATCGCGGCCGCTACCGCGCCGACGATCGCGAAGGCGATCGCAACCGTGATGCCGAACACGATCGTATAACCGAAATATTTCCAGGTCGCGCCGTCGAAGCGGAAATAGCCGAGACCGCCCCGATGTTCCGATTTCAGAACCATGCGATGCGTGCCGACGATGAAACCCGTCGTCGCGATCCCGAAGGCGATCGAGATGAGGAAATAGAGCGCCACTCCGCCGCCGGACGGCATGTGTCCCGGACGCACGGCCGGTCGAAGAAGGAAGTCGATCGCGAACAGCGCCGCGAGCGCGATCAGCGGCATTTTGAGCGCCGCCGCGCGCTGCCAGGCAAGTCCATAGCTGCGCTCGACCGCCGCCATCATCGGTAAAAGTCTGCCCCCGGCCTCCATCGCATCCCCCTTATTGCTCACGGGCAATGGCCGCTGTCATTTGAGCCGGGGAATCATATACGATCGGCATCAATCCGCCACAGGATTCCGCGCGTTATGTGCTGTAGGCCAATTTCCCCAGATGACGAGGATTGGACTCTCAGATTGTTCGACTTGGCCGTTTTGCGAAAGCTGGGACCCGACCCACGCTGCGGGATCACTGCCCCGCTGTCCATAATGTTCCGCAGCGTGCCGAAAAATGTCGAACTGGTTGTGATCAAGACGTACTCTCGAGCCGCCGGCCATTGGCCCGGCGCCACTCCTCGAAGGCGGCCCAGTGGGGATGGCGGGCGATCTCGACATGGGCAAGTTAATCAACGCCGGCCCGGCGCGAATGCTTGCCGCTCGCCAAGAAACCGGCGGGTTCGATAATCGCGGCCTTGAGCCCAAGACAGGCGCACGTCCGCAAAATCGTGCCCGTGTTTCGCGGAATGTCGGGCTGAAAGAGCGCCACCGTCAAAGGCGCGGTCCGGCCGGGCTGCATGTTTGCTTTCGCGGACTTTCAAAATAATGGGGACCGTCACGATCTTGTGGCTTGACGCGCAAGCATCGGACCTAGCATGGAACGGGCGGGCGAAGGCGTTGCGGCATGGCTATTGCTTCCACGACGGCGCTCGATTATTCGGTAGTCAAGACGATACGCCGGAGTTCGAGGACATCATGGCAGCAGATACGGTAGCAGAAGAACCGACCCGGAGGGATATTCTGCTCGTCGCGACCGGCGCGATGGGCGCGGCGGGGGCGGGGTTCGCGGCCTGGCCGCTGATCGACCAAATGAGTCCCGACGCGACGACACTGGCGGCCGCCTCGACGGAAGTCGATATCGCCCATATCACGGAAGGGCAGGTCGTAACCGTGAAATGGCGCGGCAAGCCTATTTTCATCAGCCGCCGCACCCCAAAAGAGATCGCAACGGCGCGCGCGGTGCCTTTGCGCGAGCTGCGCGATCCGGCGAGCGACGAATCGCGGGTGCAAAAGCCAGAATGGCTCGTCGTCATCGGCATTTGCACCCATCTCGGCTGCGTGCCGCTCAAGAACGACGGCCCCTACGAGGGCGGTTACTTTTGCCCTTGTCACGGCTCGGTCTACGATGCATCCGGCCGCATCCGTTATGGTCCAGCGCCATACAACCTTGCCTTGCCGCCGTATAAGTTCGCGAGCGACACGAAGATCACGATAGGGTAAGAGCCGCGGCAAGCGAAGGCTTGCATGCCAGCCGGTGCCTTCAAAGATCCCTGATAAATGTCATCGAGAGAAGACCTGATCATGAGCGGAGAGCCGGCCTACGTACCGAAGAGCCGCCTGGCCAAGTGGTTCGAAAGCCGTCTACCGGTCGGCGGCCTTATTCACTCCTCCTTCGTGGTTTTCCCGAACCCGCGCAACCTCAACTATTGGTGGACCTTCGGCGGCATCTTGTCGTTCATGCTGGTGGCCCAGATCGTCACCGGCGTCGTGCTTGTCATGCATTACACGCCGCACTCCAGTCTCGCGTTCGCGTCGATCGAGCATATCATGCGCGACGTAAACTACGGCTGGCTCTTGCGCTACGCCCATGCGAACGGCGCCTCGATGTTCTTCCTCGCGCTTTATATCCACATGTTCAGGGGCATGTATTACGGCTCCTTCAAGGCGCCGCGGGAAGTCTTGTGGCTGCTCGGAGTCATCATCTTTCTCCTGGCGATTGCGACGGCCTTCACGGGTTATGTCCTGCCTTGGGGGCAGATGAGTTTTTGGGGCGCGACGGTCATCACCAGCCTGTTCTCGGCAATTCCGTTGGTTGGCGATTCGATTACGACTTGGCTCTGGGGCGGCTACGCGGTCGATAACGCGACCCTCAATCGTTTCTTCTCGCTTCACTATCTGCTGCCCTTCATGATCGCCGGCGTCGTCGTCTTGCATATTTGGGCGCTGCATGTTCATGGATCGAACAATCCGGCCGGAATCGAAAAGAAGACCGCCAAGGACACCTTGCCTTTCCATCCCTATTTCACGCTGAAGGACGGTTTCGCGCTCGTCTGCTTCCTTGTGCTTTTCGCCTGGGTTGTGTTTTACGTGCCGAATTATCTTTACAATGCCGATAATTACATCGAGGCCAACCCGTTGCAGACTCCGGTTCATATCGTGCCGGAATGGTATTACCTGCCCTTTTACGCGATTTTGCGGTCGATCCCTTCAAAACTCGGCGGAACCGCCGCGATGTTCGCCTCGGTCGTCATTGTCGCGTTTCTACCTTGGCTCGACACCTCTAAGGTCAAGTCGGCGGCTTACCGGCCGCTTTACAGGGTTTCCTTTTGGCTCTTTGTCGCCTGCGCGGTGCTCCTCGGCTATATGGGATCGCAGCCGCCGGAAGGAGGCTATGTGATCGCCGCCCGGTTCCTGACCCTCTATTATTTCCTCTACTTCCTGCTTATCCTGCCGTTGCTTGGACGATTCGAGAAACCGAGCCCCATGCCCCCCTCCATATGCGACGCGGTGCTGGGCAAGCCTGGCCAAGCCGCGGCAGCGGACGCCAATTCACTGCAAGCGCGCGAACCGGGGCGATGACCGCGTGGCCTTAAGGAACAAAGCGATGAGGCACGGCATCGGCCGCGGTATTGGGTTGGCTTTCGCCACGGTATTGGCGGCGGCCTTAGCCGCCAGCGCCGCCAAGGTGCTCGCGGCCGATGAGGCTCAGCCGGGGCCTGTCGCAAAGCAGGAGCAGCCCAATCCGCCGCGCCAGCGATGGAGCTTTTACGGCCCCTTCGGCCGCTACGATCAAGCGCAGCTTCAGCGCGGATTTCAGGTCTATCGCGAGGTTTGTTCCAATTGTCATTCCCTCGAATTTGTCGCTTTCCGCAATCTAGCGGATCACGGCGGCCCCGGCTTTTCGGAAGCGCAAGTCAAGGCGCTCGCCGCCACCTACAAGATCAAGGACGGCCCCAACGACGCCGGCGAAATGTTCGAACGGCCCGGCCGGCCGTCGGATTACTTCCCGTGGAATTTTGCCAATGTACAGGCCGCGACGGCGGCGCTCGGCGCGGCGCCTCCCGATATGTCGCTGCTCGCCAAGGCCCGCACCTACGAGCGCGG